>JARKVD010000025.1 GCA_029851835.1 Clostridium sp.
TACAGTTCATGAAATGTGTAAAGATGAAGCTAGACATGGTAAAGCTTTCTTAGGATTATTAAACAGATATTTCGGTAAATAATCTCCCAAAACTAAATTTGTTTGCCTATATACCTTATATATAAAACATCATAGTTATTTGACTATGATGTTTTTCTTTCCTTTTTTTGTGTATGCTTATTAGAATTATAACAATTATTATTATTCAAAATAATTACTATTCTTATTAACGCAATTTTCAATCATATAATTCAATGCCCCTAATTTACATAATCATATAAGCACTTATAAAACCACTACCATTTATACCTCTTGTAATTTGAAGTAATATTTTCATCAACATTCATTATTCAGATTTACACATTTATTTATTACGTCAAAAAAACTAAGAATCAATATTGATTCTTAGTCCTTATCTTTAATTAAAATACTATTTAGTTCCAAATAAACGGTCACCAGCATCTCCAAGACCTGGCACTATATATCCATCTTCATTTAACTTCTCATCAATTGATGCTAAGTATATATCAACATCTGGGTGCGCTTCCATAACAGCTTTTACACCTTCTGGTGCACCAACAAGACACATAAGCCTTATGTTTTTTGCTCCTCTTTTCTTTAAAGCATTAATAGCATCTATAGCAGATCCACCAGTTGCTAACATTGGGTCTGTAACGATTATATCTCTATCTTGAATATCTTGTGGTAATTTACAGAAATACTCTACAGGCATTAAAGTTTCTTCATCTCTGTACATTCCAATATGACCAACTTTTGCGGCTGGTATAAGCTTCAGCATACCATCAACCATTCCAAGTCCAGCTCTTAATATTGGTACTATGGCAACCTTCTTTCCTGAAAGCATTTGACATTTAGCAGTGCAGATTGGAGTCTCGATTTCAACTGTTTCAGTTTGAAGATCTCTTGTAACTTCATATGCCATAAGCATTGCAACTTCTTCTACTAACTCTCTGAAATACTTAGATCCTGTGTTTTTGTCTCTCATAAACGCTAACTTATGTAGTATTAATGGATGATTGATTTGTGTAACTTTACTCATTATATGTATCCTCCTTAGATTACTTACTGTGTTCTTTTTCTATATCAGTAATTTTATTAACTCTGTTTTGATGTCTTCCGCCTTCAAATTCAGCACCAAGAAAAGCATCAACTATATCCAAGGCTAATCCAGGTCCTACGACTCTTTCACCCATAGCTAATATGTTTGCATTATTATGCTCCCTAGTAGCATGTGCACTAAAAGTGTCACTGCATAAAGCCGCTCTAACTCCTGGTATTTTGTTTGCAGCTATACTTATTCCTATACCTGTTCCACAAATTAATATACCAAAGTCGTGTTCTTTAGCTACTACTGCTTTTCCTACAGCATTTGCATAATCTGGATAATCACAAGAGTCCTCTGTGTATGTTCCAAAGTCCTTTACTTCAATTCCCTTTTTCTCAAGATGCTTAATTACATCTTTCTTAAGTCTTAATCCACCGTGGTCACTACCAATTGCTATTTTCATAAATTACCTCCACTAAACTTCTAAGATATCAAAGCCAGCGCTCTTTTTAAGTCTATTCATTATAGCTGTGCCTACGCCAACTTCCTCAAAGGCTTCACAAAGTATCATATTCACATCCATACTATCAAAGCTTCTAAGCACTTTAAACAGGTTTTTTCCTATATCATTTAAATTATTTCTTGAACCAAGGGATACTACTATTTGACCTTCATATAAATCTTTAGTCTCATCGGTAGCTATAATTCCCACTTTTTTACCTTGTTCATTATAATTTAATACCATTTCACTGATTTTTGCAACTACTTTATCAATTTCACCTGATACAATTTTCACAGGAGCCTTTGGTGCATAGTGCCTATATTTCATCCCTGGAGCCTTTGGTTTGAAGTCTTCCATAGGTTTTGATAATATAGCTGGGTCAATGTATGCGTTTTTATCAACCTTTTGAAGCATCTCTAATGTGATTGCTCCTGGTCTTAAAATACAAATTGGATTTACAGTACAGTCAACTATAGTTGATTCTACTCCAACTATACTGTTTTCTCCTCCAATAATGTAATCAACCTTTCCATTTAAATCTTCTACACAGCTTTCTATATCAGTTGGACTTGGCCTGCCTGATATATTGGCTGATGGAGCGGCAATTGGAACCCCTGATGCCTTTATTAGCTCCCTAGCTATATTATTTTGAGGCATTCTTACTCCAATAGTATCAAGACCAGCACTTGTAACATATGGTACTATTTCTTTTTTATTTAATATAATCGTTATTGGTCCTGGCCAAAATCTTTTCATTATCTCCTTAGCCATATCTGGAATATCTGTAACATATTCATCTATGTTAAAATCTGCAACATGAATTATAAGTGGATTATCTTGCGGTCTTCCCTTTGCTTCAAAAATTTTAGCTACCGCCTTTTCGTTTAAAGCATTTGCTCCTAATCCATATACAGTTTCCGTTGGAAAAGCTACAATACCTCCGTCTTTTATCTTAAGTGCAGCATCATTTATTATTCTTTTATCTACAGCATTCTCACTCAACATCGCAACCTTTGTTTTCATCACTTTCCCCCCACTTTAGTAGTTAAAATAAATTTATCATTACAAATCCAAATATTATACCAATAATAATCCATAGTGCATTAGAATAGCTCTTATTTAATTCATTACTCTCAGGAAGCATTTGTCCAAATGCAACATAAATCATAATTCCACTAGCAAAGGCTATACTATAACCTAGAAATGCTGTAGATATGCTATTCATCATTATTCCAATCCACGCACCTATCACTGTTGGAAATGCAACTAAAAAGCTATACCATAATATTTTGAAAGGTTTCTTTCCTGCAGCAATTAATGGAGCTGCTATGGCAATTCCTTCTGGAATATCATGAATTGATATTAAAATACTCATTTTAACACCTAGACCGGACCCCTTAACAAAGCCAAAACCCATAATAATCCCTTCTGGGAAATTATGCATCATAAGCCCTAAAGCCATTAAGATTGCAACTTTAGTATGACTTATATGGGTAGCTACAACCTGATCATTATCACTAGCTACCTTTATCATTCTATCAACTAGATAAATTATTGTTATGCCAATAATTATTACAATAAGGGTTTTAAAGAATCCAATATGCCCTATTGAATCTGGTATTAATTCTAAAAAAATTATTGATATAATTATTCCTGTTGCAATAGATAATAATGTACCTAAAAGTTTCTCTGTAGGATTCTTAATAGATACGCCTATAAAAGTACCTACCATTGTTCCTATTAGGGATACAACAGCTGAAAATATCCCTATAATAAATATTGTATTATTCATAATCCCCCTCCATAAATAATAAACTTCACTTAAGTATATTTATGGAGTGCTCATTTTATTCAACTTTGAGCTCTTTACATCAAAGGGTGTTTAAGTTTCTATATTCTTTTATATTTTTTACAGCATTTTCAGTAAATATGGCTGATACTGAATATTTATATAATAAATCTAATAAAAGATATTTTTTAGCTCCACCTCTTCGAACGATGAAGTAATAATAGCTTCCACTTTCAGGCATCTTTATTTTTCTGTAATGCTTCTCTATGTCTGAATATTTCTCAAGGGCCTTTTTAGTCACAACTCTCATTCTCTTATTTCTAAAACTAGATTTAGTTACTATTAATATATCAAAATTCTCTTCGTGAGGAATTGTATGCACTAAAGCAACCTTGCTGTAAGAAATTTTATATTTTACTCTTCCTCCCAGTATAGAAATTGCAATTTTATCATTTATCAGTTCACTCTTTAAATATTCCTCATTATATCTCATAATCATAAGGGCAAGTATTAATAATTCTATGACTACAAGATACCCTAGAAAAAATGTTGTTATTTGCTTTGTAAGCCATAACACCATAGGCAATAACAGAAAAATAAAGCCCATGGACAGCATAAATCTTATATAAGATTTTCTTTGCTTCTTCAGGACTTTATTTATATCCATATACTACACTCCTAATCCTTGAAATATATATTAGATTCCGTTACCCATTTCTTTCATTTTCTCAGCTTGGTCTGTAGTTATTAATGCATCAAGCATTTCATCTATATCACCATCTAAGAATGCCTCTAATCTGTAAAGAGTTAATCCTATTCTATGATCAGAAACCCTTCCTTGAGGATAGTTGTAAGTTCTGATTCTCTCACTTCTATCTCCAGTTCCAACCTGGCTCTTTCTATCATCAGCTATTCCTTTTGCTCTTTCAGCTTCAGCTGCTTCATATAATCTAGCCCTTAAGATCTTTAACGCTTTTTCTTTGTTCTTTAACTGTGACTTTTCATCTTGGCAAGATACAACAAGTCCTGTTGGAATGTGTGTCATTCTTACTGCTGAGTCAGTTGTGTTAACGCACTGTCCACCATTTCCAGATGCCCTGAACACGTCAACTTTAATATCATTCATGTTTATTTCGATATCTACATCTTCAACCTCTGGAAGCACTGCAACTGTTGCCGTTGATGTATGAATTCTTCCACTTGATTCTGTATCTGGAACTCTCTGAACTCTATGAACTCCACTCTCATACTTTAATTTACTATATGCTTTATCACCTTTAACCATGAATACAACCTCTTTGAATCCACCGATATCAGTTTCGTTAGCACTCATGATTTCAACTTTCCATCTATGTCTTTCAGCATATCTTGTATACATTCTAAATAAGTTCGCTGCAAATAGAGCCGCTTCATCTCCACCTGCTCCACCTCTAATTTCGATAAATACGTTTTTATCATCATTAGGATCCTTTGGTAATAAAAGAATTCTTATTTCATCTTTTATAGTTTCAACTTGCTCTGTTAATGCTTTAATATCTTCTTGAATCATCTCTCTCATTTCTCTATCTGATTCTTCATTAAGCATTTCTTTGTTGTCTGCTAATGCAGCCTCTGCTTCTTTATACTCTCTGTACTTTCCAACTATAATCTCCACTTCTGCATGCTCTTTACATAACTTCTGCCATTCCTTTTGGTTTGCCATTATGCTTGGATCACTAATTTTGTTGGATAATTCATCATACTTGTTCTCTAAAAAATCTAATCTTTCTAACATATATATAACACTCTCCGTATTTAATCTTAATCTCTTTTTGCATCGTAATATTATACCACAATTTTATTTCTATTGGAATGAAGACCTATTAGATAAAATATGAAATTTTAAGGTAGTTTTCCTATAACAACCCTATAGTTTTCACCTAAATCTTTTAAGCTATATATATCAACAAAACCATTTTCCCTTAAAAGCTCTTTGATCTCCTTTTCTTGATTATACCCTATTTCAAAACACATATAACCCTTAGAATTCAAAAGCTGTTTTCCGTCTTTACATATCCTTCTATAGAATTCAAGACCATCCGGACCACCTGATAATGCCAAATGAGGTTCATAATTTTTAACATCTTCCATTAATGTAGGAATTATATGTTCCTCTATATATGGTGGATTTGAAACTATCATATCAAACCTTCTATTTTCCTTTAATGGCACTTCAAATAAATCACTTTTTATAATCTCCACCTTATCATTAAGTTCAAAATTATCTTTATTTATACCACTTACTTCTAAAGCTATATCACTTATGTCATATAAACACATCTTTGTGCTTTCTATGTGTTTTGCAATTGCTAAGCCTATTGCACCACTTCCACAGCACATATCACATACCCTAGTTATATTATTATCTTTTATAATGGCAATACATTCTTCCACAAGAATTTCTGTATCCGGCCTAGGAATTAAAACTCCTTCTTTTACATAGTAATGAAGTCCCATAAATTCCACATCATTAAGAATATATGCTATAGGCATTTTTTCTTTTCTTTTAATTAATAGCTTTTCAAACCTTGTTTCATCCTCTTTAGATATTTCTTCATTTCTATTCATAATTAGATATAACTTATCAACCTTCAAAACTCTGCTTAATAAAAGCTGAGTATCAATTATGTATGACTCTATTTGAGCCTCCTTTAATAAATTATATCCCTTTGATAATGCTTCGCTTATATTCATATTATTTCCTCGTTCATCCTATTCTAAACCTTCTGCAGCCTTAAGGGATGCTATTGCAACCTCAAGCATCTTTTCGTCAGGCTCTTTTGTTGTTATCTTTTGCAATAACAATCCTGGCCATGCAATAACTTTTGATATATTGCTATCACTTTTTCCTAACCATCTTATAACTTCATATGTTATTCCTGAAACTAATGGTAGTAATAAAACCCTAGAAATAACCCTTTGCCCAATAGATTCCCATCCTGTAAATGAGAAAATAATTATACTAATAACCATAACCAGAAACATAAAGTTTGTTCCACATCTAGGATGAAGCCTGCCAAACTTTTGAGCATTTTCTGGAGTCAGTTCAATTCCGTTTTCATAGCAGAAAATAGTCTTGTGTTCTGCACCATGATACTGATATAGTCTATAAATATCCTTCATCTTTCCAATAAGTATTATATAACTTAAAAATATAAGAACTCTGATTATACCTTCCATTATATTTAACACCAAAGCATTGTCAGTAACATATTTTTTCATAATACTTGCTAAAGCTGTGGGCAATATAAAAAATAATAAAACCGAAAATGCTAGTGATAAAACAAGGGATATTCCCATAAGTACACTATCACTCTTATCTTTAAAAGTGTTATCAAACCACTTATCAAATTTCGACTCTTCTTCCCCTTCATCCTCAAAGAATGATGCCGAGTACTCTAAACTTTTCATTCCAACCACTAAAGATTCTATCAATGAAACAAAACCTCTTATAAGTGGAAGCCCTAAAATTTTATTTTTCTTAGTGTAACTAGTACTATTTTCCTTTTTAACCTCAATACTTCCATTTGGAAGTCTAACAGCAGTAGCCAGTCCTTTAGAGCCCCTCATCATTACTCCCTCAATTACGGCCTGCCCCCCAACGGTGGTCTTCTTTTCCATAATAACACCTGCCTTTTCTATAATTTTTTCATCGAGCCTATTTACTATTCTTAAGTTTAGAACTTTGTTTTTACTTTAATAAAAACTCATCTCATTACCCGAAACAAATTATCAATACTCAAGTTAATGAATATTATTTGGATTAGGCTCTAATACATCTATGATTGCTGCTTATCTATATTGCTTCTTCTGCAAGTGTTTTGTATTTAAAATAACACTCCGCACAAAGGGATTCATACTCCACATTATCCTCCATGTCTATTGCAACTTGATTGCCTTCAAATACAAACTTGCCATTAATTTTTCTTCCATTAACTACTGCTTTTTTGCCACACTTACAAATAGTCTTTAACTCTTCTAGGCTGTGTGCAAGTAATAACAATCTTTCACTACCTTCAAATCCCTGCATTTGAAAATCAGTTCTAAGGCCATAACAAATTACTGGTACATCTAATATAACTGCTATTTTGAAAAGCTCATCTATCTGTCTTGCTTTAAAAAATTGAACCTCGTCTGCCAATATACAATGTATATCACCATTCTCCTTAATATAATTTTCAACAGATTTAAAAATATTTTCTTCACTTCCAAGGCATAAGTCTACATCTCTAGTTACCCCTAATCTAGATACTATTTTCTCTCCGCCCTTTGTATCCGTTTTAGGTTTTATTATAATTACCTTCATTCCTCTTTCTTCATAGTTAAAAGCTACTTGAAGAAGGTTCGTTGATTTACCACAGTTCATCGCTCCGTATCTAAAATATAGCTTGCTCATAGTCATATTCCTCCATAGTATATTCATTAATCATCTACATATTATTTTATTAGAAATAATATGATTAATCAAATTAATATTCTATGTTCAAATTCAAAAGTCAGCAAAAATTTAAAAAAATTCATCTCCTTGACTCAAAATCATGCATATGCTATAATCTAATAGTTGATAATACGGATATATATGTAATATCGAAAGAGGTGAAATGTAATGCAAAACGGAATACATCCAAAGTATAACAATGAAGCTGTTGTTAAATGTGCATGTGGAAATACTTTTACAACTGGATCTGTTAAAGACGAGTTAAAAGTTGATATTTGTTCTCAATGTCATCCATTCTTCACAGGTAAACAGAAGAACGTAGACGTTGGTGGAAGAGTTGACAGATTCATGAAGAAGTTCAACCTTAAGAGCGAATAATCATATATATTTTTAAGTTAGGAGAAGTTTTACTTCTCCTATTTTTTTATTTTTTAAAGCAACTTTACCAGAAGATGTCATAAATCTTTTCTTTGATAAAGTTGCTTTTCTATTACTTTAAAATATCTTGATTTTTTGATACTATTTCAAAAAACTCCTCATTACCCTTTGTTTTAGATAATAACTCTAGTAGTTTTTCTGTAACTATCTGTGAATTTCCTGTTTTATACATTATCTTTCTAATAGCATAAGAAACCTCTAGCTGTTTTTGAGTAAATAGTAAATCTTCTCTACGTGTTCCTGACTTATAAATATCAATAGCAGGGAAAATTCTTCTTTCCTGAAGCTGTCTATCAAGATGAACTTCCATATTACCAGTACCTTTAAATTCCTCGAAAATCATGTCATCCATTCTACTTCCTGTTTCAACTAAAGCTGTTGCAAGAATTGTTAAGCTACCACCTTCTTCAACATTTCTAGCCGCACCAAAGAACTTCTTAGGCATTAAAAGCGCTCCTGTATCTAGTCCCCCTGATAATGTTCTACCTGTTCTTGTTATTGTTAAGTTATAAGCTCTTGCAAGTCTTGTTAAGCTATCTAAAAGTATAATTACATCCTGTCCTTGCTCAACCATTCTTTTTGCTCTCTCTAAAACCATGTACGCAACTTTTGCATGGTGTTCTGGCTCTTCATCAAAAGTAGAGTAAATAACATCACCTTTAATAGATCTCTGCATGTCAGTAACCTCTTCAGGTCTTTCATCTATAAGAAGAACAATAACCTTCACCTCTGGGTGATTTTCAGCAATGCTGTGCGCTATTTTCTTTAAAATAGATGTTTTTCCTGCCTTTGGCGGTGCTACTATCACGCCTCTCTGACCTTTCCCTATAGGTGCAATAACATCCATTATTCTCGTAGATAAATCTCTAGAATCTGTAGTTTCAAGTTGTAATCTCTCTGTTGGATATATTGGAGTAAGTTTCTCAAAAGGTACCCTTCCAACAGCCTTCTCTGGATTCTCTCCATTTATCTTGTTTACTTGAAGAAGAGCCTTATATTTCTCTCCATCCTTAGACATTCTAACTTTACCTTCAACCTCATCTCCAGTTTTCAGGTTAAATCTTCTTACTTGAGAAATAGAAACATAAATATCATCATTTCCACTTAGATAATTATTCATTCTCAAAAGCCCAAAGTTAGCATTATCACTTAATTCAAACACACCTTTTGCAGTTTCTGATTCACTAATTAAGCTTTTCAAACGTTCTCTTTTTTCTTCAGCAGAAACACTTCTTTCTTCTAAAGCTCCATCTCTATCATTATTTCTATTCGCATCATAACTTGAATTATCTTTAGATCTTTCTGACTCTCTATTTACTTCAGAATTTGAGCCTTCATTTTGTTTCTCCATGCTATATGTACTTTCATCATTACTTTTCATCATATTGTTATCCTCTTCTACGTTCTTTTTAGAAATTCTCTCTCTAAGAACTACTCCTTCTCTTCTAATTTCCGCCGGCTCTAATGTAGGTTTAACTGTTTTTTCACTAACACTGCTTTGTGATACTTTATTTATTTCATCAACTAATTCATTTTTTTTAAGCTTAGAAATATTCTTTATCCCTAATTCCTTTGCAATAGCTTTTAATTCTATAACACTTCTGTTATGTAAATTATCATTATCCAAAGGATCACCTCCTAATTAATATATAATTTAAACACACTACATTCTGGAATCATTTATATAAATTCGGCATAAATTTCGTAAAGTGAAGATATGAAAAGTTTCTTTAAATGAAACTCCCTCTTTCTTTGTTCGAAGGAGTGCTTGAAGAGTAAGTTAGAGTAACTAAATCAAATATATAATCTGTGAAAGTTTCACTAAGCAAATCAAAGATGCACACAGTGAAAGTTCCACTACCCAAATCAAAGATTTGGAGTGTCACTTTTGGAGTGTGACTTTTAGACTCTCACTTAAGTTTACATTACCAAATCGAAGATGCCTTTGTAAAAATTCCACTGCCCAAATTCAAAAATCTAAAATCTAAAATCTCACTTTTGGATGTTCACTTAAAGAAGGATTAATAACAAAATGAAGTTTCCCAAAATATACCCAAAGGTATGCTGCATAAATGTTTCATCTTAAATTTTTAAAACTTATATTTCTTAGTATACACTATTTTTTTTATAAACTACAATATAATTTATTCACTATAAAAATTACTAAAGTTTATATTGTTTTGCACCAGCAAAACCCTCATTTCCTATTTTATCCACAATTATATCATTTATTCAAATACTTGTCTTTATATAAATTTATTGAAAATTGATATGAGATAGAATTATCTCATATCTTAATTTTATACTTTTTAATTTTATATTGTAAAGTTTGTCGTGGTACACCTAAAAAATTGCTTGCTTTACTTATATTATACCCACAAATTAGTAAAGCCTCTTTGATGTATTTCTTCTCTACACTTTCTAACTTGTACCTTAGTGAAGTCTTCATATCATTTTTTATATTAAGATCCTCACGCTCAATAATTCCCTCCTGTTTTAAAATAATCGCCCTCTCAATTAAATACTCCAGCTCTCTCACATTTCCATCATAAGACTTTCTCACTATAGCTTCTAAAGCCTCATCAGTTATTCCCTTTATATTGGCCGGTAGCTTTAAATTATGTTTATTTATAAAGCTTTTAACTAAAAGCTTTATATCTTCCTTCCTTTCATCTAATTTAGGCATATCAATTCTTATTACATTAAGCCTGTAATATAAATCTTTTCTCAATCGATTAATTTTGATTAAAACTTCTGGCTCCTCACTTACAGACGCAATTATTCTAACATCTATCTTTCTTACTTTTGTTTCTCCAAGACGCCTTAATTCTCCTTCTTGTATAACTCTCAATAGTTTTCCTTGAAAAGATAAATCCATTGAATTTAATTCATCTAAATATAAAGTTCCCCCTTGTGCAGCCTCAAAAAGCCCCTCCGCTTCTACAGCACCAGTGAAGCTTCCTTTACTAACTCCAAAAAAGATACTCTCTAATAAGTTTCCTGGAATAGCTGCACAGTTCTGTGCAATAAATGGCTTCTTGTACCTAAGTGATTCATTATGAATTGCTTGTGCTATCATTTCTTTACCTGTACCGGTTTCTCCATAGATAAAAACTGGAGATACTGAATGGCATGCTTTTTTTGCGATATCTTTCACTTTATTTATTTCATCACTAACTCCTAAAATATCATTAAAATAATACATCCTTATCACCCTCTTTATAAATTAATAAGGAAACTCCTTTTCATATTCATTCAAAGGAGTAAGTTCGTCTTAGCCAAATCAAAGATTTGGACACTCACTTAAGGAAACTCCTTTTCATATTCACTCAAAGGAGTAAATTCGTCTTAGCCAAATCAAAGATTTGGGTGTTCACTAAAAAAAGAGTTATACACGACTTTACCTGGTGTATAACTCTTTAATGTAATTTATTATTACTTTACTTTAATTATAGCTTCCAATTTAGTATTTATGATTTCGTTTTTAGCAACGATAACATCATAGTCCACATTAACTTTTCCGCCATCTTCATTTATATCTATTTTTATCTTGTTGGTTTTAACTCTGATACATAAACTCCCATGAGGTGTGTTATAAAGAATAGATGCTCTCTTTCCATTCTTAAACTCCATAGTTGTGTTTATATCCCCTGTTCTAATCATATTAAAATAATTATGTCCTATGCGGAATGTTGTAAGCGTATCTCCAAGACCTGATAATTCAGTTTCTTGATATGTTGCAACAAACTCATCATTTTCCTTAAAAAATGTTCCCGGGCTAACTATTTCAATACGTTCCTTTTCATCATTGTTCTGAATGCTACATATGCTTATAATTGCATCCTTGCTCATAATCCACCCCTCACTTCCCGTAATAATTTTCTATTGGATTATGTGTTCATCTAACTCTGTATTAGTTGCACAGACCTCATCTATAGTTTCATGAGTCTGCTCACCAAATTTAGAATATTTTACAGTTACTATTGGTTCATCTTTACCTTTACTGTATCTTATCGCTACTTTAGCAGCAAATCTTAGTACTTCTTCAGTAGCTTCTCCGATAATAACAACCATAGAACCATTAAAATCCTTAACTAGTAGTATTGTATCATCTTTACCTAGATATTTTTTTAGTGATGCTACTTCATCTTGAGTTCTCGTAGAAATAACCTTAGCATTAGGGGTTACCCTAAAGTGACGCCCTACTCTTAATAAACCTAATTCTCTTTCTTCTGGATTCTTGTTAAAAGATAATAATTCTTTAAGTCTTACCGAATAGTTTGGCTCTGTAAGCTTACATCCACCTGCTGGTGATGGATATTCTTTAATTCCCCACTTCTCCGCAAGTTCCATTTGAACCTTTCTAGATCTACCTTGGATACCCATAAGCTTTTCTCTATCTACTAGACCATTTTCCTCCATCTCTGTTGGAGCAAGCATCTTTGCACAAAGTGGTCTTAAAATTTTTGATTCAATTCCACTTTCCTTCTTAACTCTTTCTAGCGCCATTCTGTTTTGAGACATTGGTCTTTGATTTAAAACTTCACCTGTTATTATAAAGTCTGCTTCTAGTTCTTCAAGTAACTGTCCACAGTATCTCATCATCATAGCATGGCAGTCTATACATGGATTCATATTCTTGCCATATCCATTTTTAGGATTCTTAACCATCTCAAAATGAGCCGGGCTGAAATCTACCACTTTTAATGGAATACCTACCTGCTTTACCATTTTCTTCGCATTTTCCTCATTGAAGAAATGGGATCTAAAGCATATTCCTATTACATCAATCCCTTGATCCTTAATTAATTTTGCTGCAAGAATACTGTCCAGTCCACCTGAAACCATTGCTAATGCTCTTGTCATAATATTTCACCTAACCTTTTTATAATATGGTGTACCATATGCTATAAAACTAACATAAGATTTCTTCATTGGTACAGTCTAATTCTACTATTATCTTTTACTATAATCAACTTGAAAGTAATGGCTTATTAATAAACTCCTCTTAATATTCATTCAGTGGAGTGCTCATCTAAGTAAATTCGATATACTAAATCAATGTTCCACACTGTGAAAGTTCCTGCTGCCAAATCAAAAATGCACTCTGTGGAAGTCCTACTGACCAAATCAATGATTTTGAGCATCACTTCCGGAGTATCACTTATCCTCTTTCTATTGCTAATTCAATTAATTCATTTATAAGCTCATTATATGGCAATCCAGTTGCTTCCCACATCTTAGGATACATGCTTATGCTTGTGAAACCTGGAAGTGTATTAACCTCATTTAAATATACCTCCCCAGTTTCCTTATCAACAAGAAAATCTACTCTAGCCATTCCAGCACAGTCTAATTTCTTATAGATTTTAACCGCCTGTTCTCTAATATACTTCATCTCTTCATCATTTAAAGCTGCTGGTATTAGAAGCTTTGAAGATGCATTTTCATATTTAGCCTCATAATCATAAAATTCTTTAGCTGGAATAATTTCTCCAGCAATAGAAGCCTTAGGATCATCATTTCCAAGTACTGCTACTTCTATCTCCCTAGCATTTATCCCTACTTCTACAAGAACCTTTCTATCATATTTTAAAGCTTCTTCCAAGCCTTTTTCTAATTCTGCTAAGTTATGAGCCTTAGTTATCCCAACAGATGAACCACTATTAGCAGGTTTTACAAAACATGGATACCCTAATTTACTTTCTATGGCATCAGTAAATTGCTTTGAATCCTTACTATAATCAAAAGCATTTACCACTACATAATCAGCCTGTTTTATTCCTTCATGCTCTAACAAATATTTTGTATAAACCTTATCCATACAAACTGCAGAACTCATTACTGAAGGACCTACACATGGAAGGTTCATAAGCTTGCAGAACCCCTGCATTGTTCCATCTTCACCATACATACCATGAAGTACAGGGAATACTACATCAACTTCTTTATTAATTAAAAGATTAATTCCATCTTCTATTTTATTTTCAGAGTCACTTTCCCACTTTCCACTACCTATATTCTCTATATCTCCCTTGTACTGAAACCATTGTCCATCCTTTGTTATTCCTATTGGATACACAATATATTTGTCGTTATCTATATTCTTTAAAACAGAAGTGGCAGATACTCTTGATACCTCATGTTCTGTTGACTGACCACCAAACAATATTGCTATTTTCTTTTTCATTAATATCACCCCTAAAAATATTTATCCTCTGTACACTTTATTCCTAGATAAAATAAATAGTGAACATAATTAATTATACTCTTTATTTTATCTATGTTCACCATCATATTCAATAAGTGATTCTCCAAATCTTTGATTTTGCTAATATAAACTTACTCCACCAAAGGAATGTGATGTGGAGTTTCCCTATTAATCTATTTTTACTTACAGATTATTACGCTATTTTAAAAGGTCCTTAAATATTTCTGCAACCTTAAATTTTACTACAACATTATCATCTTCAGTGTTGTCCACTATTTTTACATCCTTATTATCTTTCTTATTTGCTTTTTTATTATTTTCTTTTTCCTTATTAGTGTTATCTACCATATTAAATTCTTCTTCATTTAATACACTCTTCATCTCTTTTTCAGTTTCCTCATATGCAACTTCTCCCTTGGTTATATCAACAAAACATATAGGTGGAAACATAACACACCACCAATTCTGTCCTTCTCCATTACCTATAATTATTCTATATGCCTCATATTGTCCCTGTGGAAGGGTTATATTCCCATAAGTTTTAACTGGAAAATACTCATTAGATAGGGTAGATTCCACTTTATAATCATATCCATTATCTTTAATAACCTTTTCTGCAATTTTCAAAATCTCATGATTTTTTTCATTTAATATTTTCCTAGACTGCTCAACACTTTCACTTTCTTTAAGTATCGGCTGTATATATTTTAATACTTCATCACGAACCTTTAATTTAAGACTTTGATCTGCTTCTCCATCACTATTTGCTATAACATGAAATCTAATAAGTTTTTCTGCTATTTCTTCAACCGTTATATCCTGTTCTACTTCAAGCTTATTATGTATATTATTGCTTTGAGCTTTCACTATATCTATATTCCCAATTCCAATGGTAATTAGCATTAAAATTAAAGTGACAATAATTATAGGTATACCTTTTTTCATGTTTCTTCCTCCCCAACACTTTCATCTATGCCTAAATTATTGCCACTTGGACAAGTTATATACATAACTTTAAAATTTATATTTAGTTTTTAATTAACGATTCCAACTGTTCTAATTTGATTTTTAACCTTTATGGAAACTTCAGCCTTTTCGATTTCTGTTTGCCAATTATCTTTAATATCCTCCCAAAGTTTGTGGTGATACTTCTTCACTTTATCCTCAATTTCTAAGACATCAAGTTTTAAATCATTTTTTGTCATATAAGCTACCTGCAACAACTCTCCCTCCAGCTGATCATTTAATTTCTTCTCTAGATTTTTAATATCTTGATCATCAATCTCCTTAGCATCAGTATAATACCCAGCTAAGTCTCCTTCCGTAAAAATGGAGTAATTTAAATGGAGTTTATTGTTAAAATATTTTATATCTAAATTTGTATCAACATTTTTAATATAATAATCTATAGGATGACCTTCACTTGTTACCAGCTTTTTACTAGCGCCTATATCACTTCTAAGTATTTGAATATTTTCAATTTCATCGTTATCTAAATATGCTTGAATTATATTATCCTTGATTATAGCTACACCTTCTAACTCCATCTTACTCTCATCCTTTATTGAAAATACAGGAAGCATACTAACCATCTTAGATTTAACCATATCAATATATTTTGTAAGTGTTATAGGCGATAATGTACCACTAATACTACTATTTCCAAGCAAATTTGTAATATAACTATCTGCGCTATCCTCCATAATTGGTTTAAACTTTATATAATCTTCAGTATTTCCTTTAACTATTGCCATTATTATGGACCTATTTAAATTTGGCTCTCTCTGGATATAATCCAATACCTCTTTTTCAAGCTCTGGATAATCAAATAATTTATCGCTTAAAAGCAACAATTTACTATGACCAAAATGAAGACTTCTACTACTCATCCTAGCAGCCTTAAAGTATGCATCTATAGGAGAATATCCATCTACAGTTAATGCGATACTTTCTGCTGTGCCCTTCTGAGTATCCATGTGTCTTAAATCTGGAAAACCATAAGTTATCCTCACCATACTTAAATCCTTATAATTTTTAATATCCGCATCTCCATTAAGTGTATTTTTTCTTTCTATATCACTTCCCACATCTATTCCAATAGTTGATACAAATGCTCTTCTATCAATTTCTATTCTATCCCAGCATCCTGTGAGTAACAGTGTTAATGCTACAATTGGAATGATTTTAAAAATCTTACTTTTCATTAACACCCCTCCTCCTATTTTTAAATAAACTAATAATCAAAGTTAATAGAATAATTATCAAAAGTACGCATACAAAACTCACCCTTAAATAATTAAACCTCAGATTTCTAACATCAATTATATTCTCTGGTAACATTGCAGCTAAATACACAATAGGCACATATATCGTTGCTGATGTTCTAATATCCTCTAAATTAAATATATCCTTTAAAGTAATAGATGCAAAATAATATATGTTTGCAAATGATGTAAAATAGAATATCACCCATAATGCCATTATCAAGCTATCCCACTTTTCTAAAATTCCACTGTTGGAGCTTATGGACTGAAGCATGGTTATAGTTGGAAATATGCTATCAGCAGTTTGAATTGATGATAATGTTGCAGATACTAAAACAAAAATTATAATATAAAAAACAGTTACAAAAATACTACTATTACGTATTACTGATTTTATTTTATTTTTTCTTTTAACATAGGGTATTAAAATAAATGCCATAGAGAAGCCATTAAACAAAAATAATATTTCAAAACTTGATAAAAAATAATCCCTTACAGGATACCCTCCTATTGGAAGCAAATTGCTAAAATCTGCAGCTGGAAGAGTTAATAAAAGCATTATCCCTATTGGTATAAACATAAGCCAAAATACTATTTCATTAAAGTGAACCACATTAGCAAGGCCACCTCTGCTTAAATACATTCCAACAAATATAAATGCTGCAATAATAGCCTCTGTAGGTGTATTTTTTAATAAATACATACTTATAACCTCTGAAAATGTTCTAAGAGATATTGCTAAAGCAATAAGAATTAGCATCGAATATATAAGCGAAATCACCTTACCTATAAATCTTCCATAGGTTCCTGTTAGAATAAAAGTTATATCCTTAAAATTATTAACTTTAATAACCTTATATATAAAATACAATATTATAAAAATTTCTAATCCAGTAATTAAAGCCGATATCCAACCTCCTGGACCAACATACTTAGCAACAATTGATGGTGCATAAAATACTCCAACTCCTATCATTGAAACCGAAAGACTTACAAATAGAGCAAACTCTTCTATGAATCCTTTTTTCCCCATAGTTTATCCTCCTTAATTACTATCCTCTTTCTGTCTTATAGCATTGCGAGGCTTTAAAAACTCTGGTCTCCTTATAAATCTGTTCAGAGGCAGTCTCACAAATAAATCCTTCATGTCACTCCATACCAAATCCACTGCTGGTGCCAAATATGGAATTCCAAAACTCTTAATCCTTGTCAAATGTATTATTAATAATATAACCCCCAGCATAATTCCATATAAACCCAAGACAGCAGATAAAATAATAATCATAATCCTAAAATAGGTGAATGCTGATGTTACCTCATAATTTGGAATTAAAAAAGTTGTTATTGCTGTGACTCCTAAAATTATAATCATTATTGGACTGACTAATCCTGCACTTACTGCTGATTGACCTATGATAAGACCACCAACAATACCTATAGTTGAACTTATAGCCTTAGGAAGTTTAATTACCGCCTGTATTAAAAAAGCCAGTGCAGCTTCCATTAAAAACACTTCTACATAGGCCGGGAATGGAACTCCCTCTCTAGATGCAGCTATTGTATAAGCCAGCTTAGTTGGTATTAAATCCGAATGGAAAGATGTAACTGCAACATATAACGCTGGCATTATAAGAGATGTCATCATACCTATGAGTCTTAAAAATCTTATAACAGTTCCAGTTATCCAACTAGAATAATAATCATCTGGACCTTGAAAAAAATCTACCAAAACAGCTGGAACTATAAGAACAAAAGGTGAACCGTCCACTATTATTCCAATCCGACCTTCATAAAGAGCTGCCGATACCACATCTGGTCTCTCCGTACTTTGAACCTGAGGAAATGGAGTGTTTTCATTATCCTCAATAAACTGTTCTATATATCCACTATCTAAAATTGCATCTATATCGATTCTTTTTATTCTTCTTTTTAACTCTTGTAACACACCATTGTTTACAATATCCTCTATGTATACCAAAGCTATATCTGTTTTAGATCTTACACCACATTGAGAAGCCTCAATTTTAAGTCCTACATCCCTAATTCTTCTCCTCAATAAAGCTGTATTAAATCTAATAGTTTCTGTAAATCCTTCTCTTGGACCTCGTATTACTGTTTCTGATGAAGGTTCTGAAACCCCCCTATTAGGCCAGCTCCTAGTAGCCACTATTAAAGCACCTGGATATCCATCTATAAAAAGCAGTGTTTCTCCCGATAATACAGCAGTTATCCCATCTGACATAGACTTAACATCCCTCATGTCTGAAGCTGCAATAACTCTTGATTTTAGCTCTATTGGCTCATTAACTTGACCTGACATTTCCATCAAAGGCTCTACAACATAGTCATCTAACAGAATCTTATCTGCCATTCCATCTATATATACCAGAGCACAACGAATATTACCACAATTAAACTCCCTAAAGACCATATCGCTGACATCTTTAAAAAGCTCTCTAACATAATCCATATTCTCTTTTGTACTTTTAGAAATATTAGTACGTACCTTTTCCTTCATAGACTAAACTCCTTTCTTTTGTATTTTTACAACCATGTTTGCCTTACAATGTATAACCCCACAGTAATAACCAACATGACAATTCCAATAACTACACCTTGATTTCTAGCTCTAAGCTTATTCTCTCTATAAAAGTATCTTGAATCAGAAACAATGAGCATATATACCGTAACCAAAACTAATAAAACCAAGTATATGTCTATTCGTTCTATAAATGTTTCTATCACCCTTAACGTCTCCTTAAACTCCATAATATAATTCACTTTAGTTTGAGCTTTAAACAAAAATAATATACAAATAAGAAGGGTATCAAGAAATTAAATCCTTGATACCCTTTATAATTTTTATATTGTTGTGGTTACAAAAACCTCTTTATACTTTTCTCTTAACTTTTCAGCACATATTTTTGCTTTTTCATCATGGTCAAAAAATCCGAATACCGTTGGACCACTTCCACTCATCATCGCTCCTAAAGCTCCTTCTTTACACATAAACTCTTTTATGTATGAAATTTCTTCATGCTCCTTTAATGTAACTAATTCTAACAAGTTCATCATATTATCCGCTACATATTTTAAGTCATCACTTTCCATGGCTGATACTAATTCATCTACCCTCGGATGCTGCTTAACTTCATCAATCTTAAATCCTTTATAAGTGGCAACTGTTGAAACTCCAAAGTTAGGCTTAACTACAACTAAAAGCTTATTATTAAAAGGTTTCAGCTGTGTTATAACTTCTCCAATTCCTTCACACAAAGCTGTTCCACCCTTTATACAATAAGGTACATCTGCTCCTATCTTTACTCCAAGTTCCATTAATTCTTCATCACTTACTTCTGGCTTATATAAATCTCTCATAGCCTTTAATGCAGCTGCTGCGTCAGTACTTCCCCCTGCCATGCCAGCTTCTACAGGTATGTTTTTTTCAATATGAACCGTTATAGCCTTTTCAACATTATATGTGTTACAGAACAACTCTATAGCCTTATATACTAAATTTCTATTATCAGTTGGTACAAAGGCTTTGTTACTAGTTATATGTATTCCATGTGTACTCTTTACAAATTCAAGTTCATCATAAATATTAACAGTCTGCATAATCATTCTTAAAAGATGATATCCATCTTCTCTTTTTCCAATTACATCTAGAGCAATGTTAATTTTTCCATAGGCCTTAATCTTCATAATCTAAACACCTCACTACCAAAGAGAATAAGCTTTTTAAGTGAAAACGTCAAGATTCAAAACACAAAATAAAAATACCATAGAGGTAACCATTTTCCCCTATGGTATTAGTCTTTATATTATTGCTCTTCCTGGAATTATTAACTTTTGAGATGGTTTAATGTCTTCATCATCATATAAATCATTTAAGTTAATAATCTCCTCTACTGTAGTTATATACTTTTTGGCAATCTTCCAAAGAGTATCTTCAGGCTGAACTACATAAATGATAATACTAGCCTTTTTCTTTGGAACCTCACCATCATTCACTGACATACTAACTACAAATTTATTTTTAATTGTATAGAATACCTTACAGTGAACTCTAACAACGGCCCTAATATTGATATTGCCACCTTCTAAGCTTCCTTCAACAGACTCTAAAGCCACACTAGCCATAGCCTGCATATTTGGATTAGTACCAGCTATATCAACTTTAGCATTGAATGGAATTTCATCTTCCATGTTAACGATATAATTTTCTTCATCTTCAGATGTATAAAGTACACAAACTTTTAATACTCCTTCAACTTCAACCTTATCATTTTTAACATATTTATCAGTGATTGTTACAGCTCCAGTAGTCATTACAACCTTAACTGGCTTTAAGTTGTCACTTTTAGTCTCGATATCCCCTTTAACTATACATTCATTATATCCATGCCCTTGGATAACGTTAATGCTATTTTCCTTAGTTTCCATATTTAGTAGTTTAGTTGGGGAATATCCATCTTGAATTACTTCTACATCTTCTTTATACATAACATTAGTAGTAGATTTTACTATAAATTCTACATCTATAATTCTACTTTCACCCATATCGTCTTGTCTAATATCATATTCGAAAGAATGTAAACAGAAATCTGTGAAATATTCCATATTTGGTTTTAATTCATCTACTGTTACCTCTTTATATAATGGTACATTTTCTGAAATGCAGAATAAATCTCTTCCATTCCTACCTTTATATAATATAGCAACATTAGCCATAGCCTCTATTTTAAGACCACCATCATATATTCTTACATCCTTTTTGCCAATTAATACGTTGTATTTAACAACCTTTAAGCACTCATTTTTCTCCATGTCAATTTTCATTTCAGCCTTACCAACGAGTTCTGCTTCTATAGGCTCCATCACCTTGTCAACAGTCATTGGCTTTTTCAAGAATTGAATATCTTTACCTTCATGAACATCCTTAACAATTTCAAAAGAATTTATATTATACCCATTACATTTGCATACAATAAATCCTTGGATTGAAATTTTTCTCTCATTGACAATTATGCAGTCCATATGTTCAATATTCAAAACAACATCACAATACATATTAGGCTGAGCACCAATCATGTTAATCGACTCAGACATATTACCACTGTAAGTAACAGAATGTGCTTCTGTAGCACCATTATCTTTTGCCATGTAAAGAATAGTATATTGTAACTGACCTTCTAAATTAACCTTGTCAGTCCCAATTTCTTTATTTGTTATCATAGGCTTAACATCTAACATTAGTATATTGTCTACATCTGGAAGGGTATCTGGTATAACATACTCTTCTTTTACAAATATTTTTGCGTCATTTTGAGCTATTGATTGTTCGTACTCTATATAGTCTTTTATTAGATCTAAATCCATAAACTTTCCCTCCTAAAATACCTACTAATAATGTATATATGGGATTGTTCCGAAATATAACACTTAACCTTAAATTTCTTTATGATTTTGGAACATTCATTAATTAGTATATAGATATTAGAGAAAAATCGTACTTAGAATCTTCCATAAAAAAAAGAGACACTCTTAATAGAATGTCTCAATATGTTATCCTGCAAATACTAATTGAACTGTCTTTGTAAGTACATCACTATAACTGTAGCTGACAGTACGTTGACAATTACTGTCAAGTCTTATAATAAATATACTATCATATGTTTTTTCTAGAACACCTTTATTCACTACAATTTTTCGTCTTCCGCCATTTGCTTTTAATGTCACTTTTTCGCCAACATGACCCTCGATATCTTTTTTTATCGTGGTCAATACATTTCCCATTTTCACAGTAGACACCCTCTTTCTTAATTTTCGTAAAGGCTCCTAATATTATTGTACCAAATTTTAGTTTTTAAGTCAAGCAAACCAAATATTTTACAACATCTATATATGCCTTGTCAACGTTAAATATTCGTTAATATTTAACGTATTTTTTAAATTACTCCGCATTTTCCCTTTCTAATCCTTAAAAATGAACCTAAATCAATTTGACAATAGTATGTGTAGTAATTGTTTAGAATATTCGCAAATAATTGTTCATTTCACTACAATTAACAGCAATGCCGATAAATTATTCAATTAATCTACACTGCTGTTAATAATAGTAACAAATTAAAATTTCCTAAACATTTATGCTATTATTATAATATTGAGATTTAGGATATCCCTCTCTATATTTTCCTCTTGTTTGAAGTCCACCAACACCCTTAATTCCCGTTATAGTATTTTCAATGGCATCTTCAATATTTACTACATCATTAATATTAGTGTAGGCAACCTTCTCACAAATAAAGACTGGATCTAAACAATGAATAAGTACCCTGTTGGGGGATGATGCAAAATTAGCACCTGCATCTAATAATGCTTCATAATTTGACTGGCATGCTCCTGCAAAAATGACTAAATCATCATAATTAGATTTATAACTTCTTAAAAGTGAAACACATTCCACAAAGTACTTTGAATTTCTATAGTTGTTAAGATCCATGTAGTCTAACGTATTTTTCATCATTCCATCATGCCCTGTAATTACAACGATATCTGGATTAAGCTGCTTAACTAAATCCAATATTTTTGACGGCTGCTCCTTTTCAGCAATAACCTTGCCCACTGCATCTATATTTAATTGTTTATAAGTTTTTAAACATATATCTAGATAAATGGGATCCCCGTCTATATGAAGAATTTTTCCTGGCCTTCCGAAAAACAATTCATTTTTTTTTAAAGCTGAACCTTTCTTATCTCTTCTTTCAATATCAATATCAGGATATCTAAAGGTTGCAGCATTTCCATTTCTAGCTAATAGAACCTTTTTTAAAGTAGTATTAACCTTTTTATTAAAAACCTTATCTTTCTCACCATCATTACTTAGTTCTAAATCTTCTTCCTCACTATCAGCTTCAATTCTTATATTTAAGCCCTTCAATAAATATTTTCTTTTTCCATCCTCATCGTAGATATCAATAATTGTAAAAATTATATCTCCTCCATAAGATCTTCTTACTACTTTATCTCCTATTTTCATATTTTCTCCTTTAGCTTCATAGCTACCTATATGTCGTAATATATAATATGTAACTAAAGTACTAATTGTGAAAATAAAGGCTATGAAGTTTTCACTTCACAGCCCTTTTAAATTACAAATGAATTTTATTCTAAATAAAAATAGCATTCTTAGCTATATAAATACCTACCTAATTAATATTATAAAATTCCTTAAAAGACTTCATAAATATTTCAAACTTATCCTGTTCTGATATAAGCTCTTCCATCTTCTTGTTGAAAGTATTCTGAATCCAGTTAACTTCATTATAGTAATATCTATTACAAATTCTCCAGTATCTCTGTGGAAAAATTAAAAAGGCATATAAAACCTTATATTCATCATCTCGCAAGGTCGAAACCTCATTATAATTATCTATAATAGCTTTTGCTATATCAAAATTCCACTCACGTCTTTTTAAAACCTTAATCATAAAATTTGATAAATCAAAGGCTCTAAGCTCTCTTTTGCAATAATCGAAATCAATTACGCTTACGTCATTGTCTTCACCCAAAATAATATTATGATAAGTAAAGTCATGATGACAAAAGCTCCTTTCTTCCTCCGTATCCTTACAAAGATTATAGTAATTTGAGTCATTAAGAATTTCTAAAGCCTTCTTGCCTAAATTCTTATAATAATCTACGGATTTTATATAGCTTAAATCAAATTCACTTTTATGATTTTTTTTCTTTCTTACCATTTCTTTCATCTTATCGAAAGATTTTATCCTTTTTTCCATAAGATGAGGCCATCTGCCTAAATCAGATTTCAACTTGCTATTTTCGGATGGCTCATAACCTTTTGATGCTATATGAAAATTCGCTAGGGCCTTTGTAGCTAATAATAAATCATCATCATTATAAAAATCACACTCTCTTCCTTCTATCCATTCAGAAAGTGTATATATATCTTCATTAACTAGAGCATAGGCTTTGCCTTCTGTATTAAGATAATATCTATCTATATTCTTGAATCCATTATTATAAAGATGTTCCTTTGCTCCATATACAAAGAGAAGCTTTTGGGTTCCATAGCTTATCTTCTTTAAACATCTAACGCCTTTGTTTGTTTTTAGCTGATATACGCCTTTATTTGGCTTAATGCTCTCAATTTTAATATCAAACTGACGCTCAATTTCAAATTCTCTCATCATATCTCCGCACCCCCTCTATAATTTATATGTGTACTGCTTATAATTTAGAATAGCTCATAACATATTTGAAATGATTGAATAGTATAAAGTATATAGCCTTATTAAGGAGAAATAATATGAATATTGGCATCGACATTAGAGCAGCAAAATGGTATCGTGGCACTGGAATTGGCACTTACACCTATCAGTTAATAAATGCACTTAATACCCTGAATTCCGACAGCAGCTTTATGCTCTTTAGTGATAATACACCTTTAGACATAGAATTTAAACCAAACTTCAACTTTAAACAATTACCCACCATTCAATCAAATAATTTTTGGGATAATGTAAAAGTTCCCGCAAAGTTAACACCAAACATGGTAGATATTTATCATGCTCCACAAAATGGTATAGGTCTTCCACTTGAGCACAATGTACCATTTGTGATAACTCTTCATGACACAATTCCCATTCACATGCCTGAAACTGTTGGTGAGAACTATTTAAATCTATTTAACACTCACATGAGCTCTATCATTGACAGATGTGATGGGATAATAACCGTGTCTAACTTCTCTCGTGAAGACATTGCAAAAGACTTTAACTTTCCTAAGGATAAAATTCATGTTACCTATCTTTCCAGCGAACCAATTTATAAGCCTACAAATAAACATATATGTAATAACATATTAAAAAAACACTATTCTATTCCAAATAATTATATTTTATATGTAGGAGGATTCAGTCCCAGAAAAAATATTAGTGGATTAATCGAAGCTTTTAGCATAATTAAAAATAAACTTCCTGATGATATGAAGCTTGTTATAGCTGGCACCAAAGGAAAATCCTATGCTATATATAAGTCATTAACGGAAAAACTTCATCTAACTGATAAAGTTCTATTCCCCGGTTTTATCGCAATGGAACATATGCCATATCTATATAGTGGAGCTTCTCTTTTAGTTTATCCTTCCTTCTATGAAGGCTTTGGTCTTCCTCCTCTAGAAGCAATGGCATGTGGAACGCCAGTTATTGCTTCTAACACAACCTCTATTCCCGAAATCTTAGATAACAGCGCTCTTCTCTGCTCTCCTAGTGACATTGATCTTTTATCCGAAAGTATCCTTTCTGTAATATTTGATGAAAAACTAAAAAAATCTCTTATTGAAAAAGGATTTTCAAAATCAAATTCTCTAACTTGGGAAGCTACTGCAACCAAAACCCTAGAAGCCTATGAAAAAATAATAGCTTCATGTAAATGAATACGTGAATCTATAATCTTGAATATATAACCTTACTCTTTCAAATAAATATGATAATAAATTTTGTTAAATTATTAATGACTATATTAAATTTAATAACAATTAAAGGGATATTTCGCTATAGAAATATCCCTTTATGCTACTCAATAGGGGGGGCTAAAAAGTAGCATCAACATAAGTTTTCTTAAAGTTATCAATCATTTCTTCTTGTTCATTAATATCTTGCACCTTTTTAGATATTTTATACAAGAAACTATCATATTTCCAAAGTTTTTTTCTATAAAAATAATCTGATGCTATTGAATAAAATCCTTGTGGAAAACACAACATTCCATATAATACTTCATACTCCTCTTTAGTTAACGGAGAGGTATAACTGTTATATTCGTCTATAATTAACTTCAAAACCTCAGAATCGAAGCAGCTATGCTTTGTAACTTTATTTATTAAGTTGCATAAATCATGAACTCTTAAATCAATTATAGAATAGTCAAAATCTATAAAATAACCCTCCTCATTATATATTAAAATATTATGATAAGCTAAATCATGATGACAAAGAATAAAATTACCTCTACTTCGACAAAGCTCATCATACTTAGAATTCTTCAAAACATTAATGGCCAATTTTATCCTTTCAATGTGATGATCAACATTATTTAAAAATATATTATGAAATTCATTTTTATTTTCATAACTACTAAATTCATTTTTTATTCTAATTAAATCGTTATACTTTTCTTCAAATGATTTTATTAGTTTAAATCCCATGAACCTATTTGAATCAACATCAAAATCTATATTTTTTGATGCATTATGCATCTGAGCTAAACCTTTTACTGCCAATTTTATATCCAGTGGATTAATATAATCACACTCTCTTCCTTCAATTAAATCCATAACTATATAATTATTATTCTTCCATGGTGTGATTATTTTACCTTGTTTGTTTAGGTAAAATTTAATTATCCTACTAAACTCATTATTTCTTAAGTACTCTATATTTCTTTGTATAAAGTCTAAATCCTCATCATTATACGCAACTCTCTTTATTATCTTGTTCCCCTTGTCTGTCACTAATATAAAAACTTTTCTTAAAGGGATTGAATCCTCAACGATAAAATCGTAATTTTCAAACAACTTTATATCTAAGTCATACATACTAAGCCACTCCTTATATGAAAATCTCGTCTCCATAATAAGTACCTCCTTATATTAAGGATTTTTCATCTTCCTTAATCCCATTAAGTAGTCTTCTCACATACTCATCCTCGCTCCAATTCTTTTTATTCTTCTTATACTTTTCATATACCTTAAAAAATTCATATGGATAAGATAAAAGTGACCTGATAAATATGTTGCTTTCCTGTCCTAAATCTTCAAGCTTACAGAATCGTTCTATTGCTCCTTCAAAGTCTACATAAAAACCTTTCCTCTTTAGTTTTGCTAAGAAATAATAGCAGTCCATTTCTACCATGTTATATGCTATGTCATCAAAATTGACAATTTCTATAGCATCACTTTTACCTAAATTATCAAAGTCTACTTCTGTTAAGCAAATTTCAACATTTTTCATACTCCTTGCCACTAAATCCATGTAACCATTATCCATTATTGTATCAATACATTTTTGTCCTCTATCTAAAAGTTCATAACCCCTATCTAAAACTATAGTTTCAATTCTATCCTGCGGGCCCCGTTCACTTATAGTCTCCAAACTTCTTTTAAACTTTTTTAACTGTATCTTTTCTTCCTCAACAAGCTTACAGGTCTGATTATTTATTCTTTTCCTTAAATAACCATTGAAGCCACAAGATAAATTATGAATCTCCCTAATAATATAAAGTTGATTACTAACCTTTTCTTCTAATATCCTCTTACTTAAAGCTTCATTGCTTTTCAGCATAAAGTTAACCTTTTTTACTCCTCTTGAACATAGATATTCTTGAAAACTATCATAAAAAAATCTCTCCATCTCCTCACCTCTATCTATGTTTATTTTTTTCAACCTTATTAATTTTCTTTATGATATCATTCTTTTCAGATTCAAGCTCCATCATTTTCTTCTTTCTCTTCTTAATTTTCTTTAATTCTTTAATTTGAGCTTCCATCTCTTCTAATCTCTTATCATACTCATCTAAGGTTTTTGGTTTCTCAATATACTCTACATCCTTTAAACTCCTATCATCATCATTTCTGGCCAAAATCTTCCCTCCTTTAAAGATCGCTGATTTTAACTCCTCTAAATCTTTCTAAAAATTCTTGTCTGTATTCCTTATCATCAGCATAAGCCTTAATCTTCTTAATAAAAAACTCCTCATCCCAAGGTTTCTTCTCCCAATAATATTGAATTCCTCTCTGCCAATAATCTTGAGGAAACTCCATAAATGCAGCCATTATCGGTATCTCATCCTGTTTTAGAGGATAAATCTCATTATATGACTTCAAGATAATTTTCATACGTTCCTCATTCCATTTATCATATTTCATAGTCCGTATTAGAAGACTTGATAAGTCATGAAGGTGTGTATCTAATATACAGTAGTCAAAATCAATAATATTTAACTCATTATTGTCTCCAATTAAAATATTATGATGAGCATAATCATGGTGACAGAAACTACAATTTTTAATTTCCTCCAACATTCTAATTTCATATCTACTGCTACATAAATTATCTATGGATTTATCGCACTGCTCTAATGCCTCTTCCATAAGCTGTAAAAAATAAAAATCAAATAGAGTTTTATCTTTTTTAGCATATATTCTATCTCTAAAGTCCAAAATCTCTCCACGCCTAGTCCTATAAACTTCTATCCATTTAAGCCACCCAACTCTTGGTTTCATATACTCCTCAACCAGAAACCCCTGACTAGCTTTATGAAGCTCTGCAAGCTTTCTTGCTGCTAAAGAAAGTTCTATAGGATTATCATAAGAAATTTCCCTTCCCTTAAGCCAATAAGTTATATAAGCAAAAAAACCACCAATAGATATATATTCTTTATCCTCTACAGTTTTAATTATTTGAGGTGCATATTTAAATCCATTCCTATTCAAATGATTTATTGCCGACAATATAAATAAAAAATGGGGAAGCTCATATTTAACAACTTTTAAACAATAAACTTTATCCTCAGCTTCTATCCTGTATGCCCCTTTGATTTTTTCAATTTCTTTAGCCTCGATGTTATACTCTTGCTTAATAATTCTCAATATATCTAAATTTTTCAAAAAAACCTCCTCCATAACCTTCTATAAATAATATATGAAGTTATGAATAAATGTGTGTTTAGTTTTCAAGTATTTGTAACACTTATTTACTCATGGATTAATATGTATTATATAAGTTTTTAAGGAGTTGTAATTATGAGAATTGCCATTGATGGTAGAGGAATTAATTGGTATAACGGTAGTGGACTAGGTACCTACACAGAAAATCTTTTAAAAAACCTACTTAACATAGACAAGAGCAACTATTATCAAATATATTGGTCCGGATTAAACTATCATCAATATCAATATGAAAATACAAATTTGGTTATGTGCTCTAAAAAATATCAAAGATACTTTCAAGAGAACTTTTTTCCAGAAAACATAAAAAGAGAAAAAATAGATTTATATCACATTCCACAAAATGGCATTGGCTTAAATCCCGATACTAGCTGTAAGACAATCGTTACTATCCATGATTTAATTCCATATATCATGCCAGAAACAGTGGGTCGTGGATACTTGCTTAAATTTTTAAAAGAAATGCCTAGTATAATAGAAAATAGTTCTGGAATCTTAACTGTTTCGCAGCACTCAAAAGAAGATATTTTGAGATTTTTCCCTATTGATCCTGATAAGATTTACGTTACACCTCTAGCTGCAGACTCCAAATATACTCCATTAAATAAAAGTAAATGTAAAGAATATATAAAGGTAAAATACGGCATTGATAAACCCTTTCTCTTATACATAGGTGGGTTTAGCAAACGAAAAAATGTACATGGACTTATAACCGCATTTGCTAAAGTTGTTCCTCATTTAGATAAAGCTTTTAACCTTGTAATAGTTGGTTCTTATCGTGATGAGTCACAAGAGCTCGTAAAGCTTGTCTCATCTTTAAACATGGAAAATCATATAAAATTCACTGGCTTTGCTCCTGATGAAGATATGCCTATATATTATAACGCCTGTGAAGCATTCGTATATCCATCTATCTACGAAGGCTTCGGACTCCCTCCTCTTGAAGCAATGAGCTGTGGAACTGCCGTAATAACATCAAATACTACATCTATTCCGGAAGTTGTAAAAGATAACGGACTTTTAGTTAATCCTTATAGTGATTCAGAGCTTCAAAGTGCCATGGAAACTTTAGTCTCTGATGATTCTCTCCGCGAAGCCCTTCAAGTGAGGTCTCTAAAAAGATCTGCTGAGTTCTCTTGGGAAAAAACTGCTAAAATTACACTTGATATCTATGAACAAGTCTACAACTTAGTTGAAGAAACTAAATAAAGAAGGATAGCTGCCATCAGCTATCCTCTTTTTCTTTACAAACTCTCCTCAAATTCTTTTTTCTTTTAATAATTATCCTCAAAATTACTATTACGCCTAAATTAATCCATATTGGTTAATTATTCTAAATTAGATTAACCGTAATACTCCATTCTTTGTTTCTTGATAAATTAAACCTCTTTAATAAGTTTGTTATGTAAAAATGTACATGCTATAATTAAAATAAAATATTTTTTAGGAGGATTTTTTAAATGGACGATGGCTCGGGAGGTAGTATTATTATCATTTTAATACTAATTATGGTTAATGCATTTTTTGCATCTGCTGAAATGGCAATAGTATCTATTAATAAAACAAAATTAAGCTTATTAGCAGAGGATGGTAACAAAAAAGCGAAACTGTTATTATCCTTAATGAAAGATACTAGTAAATTTTTAGCTACAATTCAGGTTGGAATTACTTTTGCTGGATTTTTTGCATCAGCTTCAGCAGCAACAACTATTTCAAATCAATTTGGTCAATTTCTATCTAATTTAGGTATTCCTTACGGTAACACTATTGCTTTAGTTGTTACAACTTTAATGATATCGTATATCACCTTAGTTTTAGGTGAATTAGTACCTAAGAGAATAGCCTTACAAAATGCAGAAAATATTGCTATGCTTAGTGTTAAACCTATAGTAATTATTTCCAAAATTACAAAACCTTTTGTATGGTTTTTATCATTATCAACTAATTTAATTTTAAAGTTACTCAGAATGGAAACTGATGGTGTAGAAGAAAAAATTTCAAGAGAAGAGATACGAAGTTTGGTTGAACTTGGTGAAGAACAAGGGACCATCAATGAAACTGAAAGAACAATGATAGACGGTATAATTAAATTTGATGATATTTTAGCTAAAGAGGTAATGACTCCAAGAACAGAAACGTTTTGTATTGAGGCTAATACAGACATTAAAAAAGGTATAAATTTGATTCTAAAAGAAAACTATTCAAGAATTCCTGTCTATGAAGATGAAATTGATAATATTGTTGGAGTTATTTATATGAAAGAAATATTTGCAGCTGTAATTAATAATGGACTTGACAATATATCTATTAAGGATGTCATGAAAACTCCATATATGGTTCCAGAAACTAAATCTATCGATAAACTTCTCAAAGACATGCAAAATTCTAAAAACCATATAGCCATAGTTATTGATGAGTACGGTGGATTTTCAGGTATTGTTACATTAGAGGATTTATTAGAAGAAGTAATCGGTGAAATAGAAGACGAATATGATGAAAATTTCACTGATATTGAAAAAATCGATGATAAAACTTATATAGTAAATGGACTAGTCACGCTTTTAGATATAAATAGGTATTTAAACTTAGATTTTCAATCTGATGCTATTGATACCATAGGCGGTTTAGTCATTGAAAATATAGGTACAATCCCTAATGATTATCTTAACAAAGAAATTGTTATTAACTCCGTAAAATTCAAGATATTATCTTTAGATGGTAAACGAATAGAAAAAATACAATTATCAATATAATAATGTAATTTAAATATAAGATAGTGTTGCAAGATGATTAAAAATTATTTTGCAACCTCTTTTTTGTTTTATTATGATTGGTTTTTAATTAAACAATCCATGAAAAAAGTAGATTCTCATTGAATCTACTTTTTTCATACATCTTTTTATAAGAACTCTTCAAATTCCCGTTCTCTTTTTATCTCATTTAAAAGATGCTTTAGTTCCTGATCCTTCTCTTTATCCATTACTAAAATTACATCCCCAGCATCTACTATCACTAAGTCTTTAATTCCAAAGCCTATTACTAAGTTCTTTTTACCAAACACTGTACAATTTTCACTATCTTCTAAATATGCTGATCCAAGGACACGATTTCCCTTTGATTCCTCTATAAATCTTGCCAATGCTGCAAAGCTACCTATATCATCCCACTGAAATTTACTTTGTATAACATAAGCCTTCCTAGTTTTCTGCATTATACCAAAATCTACAGAGATACCATCAATTACTTTATATGCCCTCTCAATTACTTCCTCTTCATCTACTTCACCTACATGCATGTATATCTCACTAATTGAACTATACATCTTTGGTAAATACTTTTGCATCTCTCTCAAATATACATCCGCTCGCCAAATAAACATACCAGAGTTCCATAGGTAAGTTCCCTTTAATATAAAATCTTTAGCAACTTCAAGATTTGGTTTTTCTGTGAATCTAGCTACCTTATAGGTGTCCATATTATTTGTTACTGGATCACCCATTTCTATATATCCATATCCAGTCTCTGGTCTAGTAGGATTCACTCCTACAGTTATTAGACCCCTCCTCTTTTCTGCTAACTCTACACCACTCTTAATAGTATCCAAAAACACCTTTTCTCCCTCTATATAGTGATCTGATGGCAAAACTATCATCACTGCATCCTTATCACGCTTTGATAGCTTAGCTGCTGCAAGACCAATGCAGGTTGCTGTTTCTTTGTTGCTAGGTTCTACAAACACATTCTCTTTCTTAATCTGTGGTAACTCCTCATATATTTTATCTATATACTCCTTGTTTGTAACTACAAATATATTTTCTGTATTAACTAATGGTTCAATACGCTTCACAGTGTTGGTCAAAAAACTATCTTCATTAAAAACCTTTAAAAATTGCTTTGGATTGTTAGATCTTGACAATGGATAAAGCCTTGTACCTTTTCCTCCTGCCAATATTAATGCATATAGCACACTTATCACCTTTTTAATTGTTTCCTTACATAATATGAATATAGGTTTAAATGTGTTAATGAATACATATCCAGCTTTTCTTATAAACACTTATTATCTTTTACTAAATATGCTTTAAAAAGAAAGATGTTGAACACACTGTGCTCAACATCTTTTATTAAGTAAGTTTTCTTTTATAGCAAACCATTTATACTCTTTAACACATTTTCTTCTAAGTATTTAAGATTATTATCTGCTGACTCTTCACACTCACCAGTTACCCCTAAATATATTTTCATTTTTGGCTCGGTTCCTGATGGGCGAACAACGAAGTAGCATCCATTGTCACATACAAACTTAAGTACATTAGATTTTGGAAGGGTTATTTCCTCTTCTGCATTAGTCTCTATATTTTTTCTAGTACTTAATTTATAGTCTTCCTTAACTGCCACCTTGTAATCTCCAAAGGTTTTAATATTCTCTGTTCTGAAAAATTCTATAATTTCTCCAATTTTTTCTTGACCCTCTTTACCTTTTAGCTCTATAGATATAAGTTTTTCTTTATAATATCCATACTCATTATATAAATCCATTAAACCTTCATATAAAGTTTTACCTATTGATTTGTAATAAAGAGTCATTTCACAGATAAGCATGGCTGCTACAACAGCATCCTTGTCTCTAACAAAATCCCCAGATAAGTATCCGTAACTTTCCTCAAAACCTAATAAGAATTTATTTTCACTTGGATTACTTTCGAAATTCTTTATAAGCTCACCGATATATTTAAAGCCTGTTAATACTTCTTCAAGCTTAACTCCATATGCCTTACAAATAGGTTTTACCATATCTGTTGAAACTATTGTTTTAATTATTGTTCCTGCAGGTGTTAATTTATTCATATCTTTTAATGAAGATACAATATAATGAGTTAATAAAACTCCAACCTGATTTCCAGTTAATACTCTATAATCACCATTGTTATCCTTAACTACAGCACCAATTCTATCACAATCTGGGTCTGTTCCAAGAATAATATCTGGATTAAAGTCCTTAGCCATTTCTAATGCTAATTTAAACACCTTGCTATCTTCTGGGTTTGGATATGGAGCAGTTGGGAAGTTTCCATCTGGAAGCTCCTGTTCTTTTACTACTTCAACCTGTTTATATCCAAGCTTTTCTAAAGTCATTCTAACTGGGATATTTCCTGTTCCATGAATAGGTGTATATATTATTTTTAAATCAGCTGCATGTTCCTTAACTAATTCCTCTCTAATTGTAAGATCCTTAACTCTTTCTACATAAGCTTCATACATATCTTCCCCAATGTAGTTTATAAGCCCTTTTGTAGCAGCTTCACTTTTGCTCATGACTAATACATCATTAAATGCATCTACTTTATTTACGTATCCAATTATCTCATTTGCATCAACATCTGTAACCTGGCATCCATCACTTCCGTATACCTTATATCCATTATACTCCTTAGGATTGTGTGAAGCAGTCAAAACTATTCCTCCATCACATCCTAACTCTCTAACTGCAAATGAAAGCATTGGAGTTGGTGTAAGCTTATCATATAAATAAACTTTTATTCCATTTCCAGCTAAAACTCTACCTGCATATTCAGCAAACTCTGTAGACATATTTCTTGAATCATATGCAATAGCTACCTTAGGACTTTTACTATGTTTATTTAAATAATTGGCAAACCCCTGAGTAGCTTTACCAACAGTGTATATATTCAATCTATTGCTTCCAGCACCTATTATACCTCTTAAACCACCTGTACCAAATTCTAAGTCCTTATAAAATCTATCTTCTATTTCCTTTTCATCTGTTATTAATCTTAATTCTTCTTTTGTATTTTCATCTATAGATGGTGAATTAATCCATAGATTATATTTATTTTTGTATTCCATTTAACTCCCTCCAACCTTGTATTTCTAATATTTTTATGTCAAAACTTTATTTTAGGCAACAACATACTAATTAAATTATATTATACAATTCCATACTTTTCTATAAGTGAATATCCAAATTTTAATTTGGTTAATATGAACTTCCTCTTTCAACTGAAGATGAGACGGAGCTTTCTTATGTTATTGATTTTCCAACAATTGATCTAATGGTACATCCCTCACTACTTTAGCTGGACTTCCAATCACTATTTTTCTTGATTGGACATCCTTCGTAATTAAGGCTCCAGCTGCTACCAACCCTTCTTCTTCAATAATTTTCCCTGGGAGTACTACCGCACCAGCTCCAAGTCTTCCACCTCTTTTTATTGTTACACCTTTGAACTTTCCAAATCTCTCCTTAGATCTCGCTACATAATTGTCATTTGATGTAACAACACATGGTCCTATAAATACATAATCCTCCACTGTAGAGTATGCAGTTAAATACACATTAGTTTGTATTTTGCAATTTGAACCAACTATACAGAAATTTTCAATAGTTACTCCTCTTCCTATAATAGTTCTTTCTCCTACAGTAACATTTTCCCTAATTGTAGCTCCATCTGCAATTAAAGTTTTTTCTCCAATAGAAGCTCCCCTATATATAATTGCACATGCTCCAATTAAACAGCTTTCACCTATTACACACCCACTTAACTTCTCTTCATCTTTAAAAATACTATTTACACTTCTCATTGGTGTTTTACCTATAACTGTATTATCATCTATTCTTACATTGTCATTTATTATTGTATCTTCATGTATTACAACATTATGTCCTATAGAGCAGTTTCTCCCTATAACAACTCTACCTTCTATTACTGAAAACTTTCCTATAGTAACATTTTCTCCAATTACAGCCTTATCAGAAACATAATTCACTACAACCACTTCCTTCATTGTAAAAACTCTTTTTACTCCTCATTCTCATATTAGTTTACTCTCCTAAAGTAATTAATATTACAATTCAAATCCACTGGTTAATATTTTAACAATCATGCTATTGTAACTTTACTTTTTAATGATATAATTGATTTAGATAATTTTGAATATACAGCTAATAAGGGGGATATATATGTTCACATTTGAAACTACATTGAAAAAAATTAAACATGAGGTATTAAAGCAAATAGTTATTCTTGCTATGAATAACAATCTTACCACCGAAGAAATTTTTAATATACATAAATTTATTATAGATAAACGAAACCCGACTTACCGCTGCTGTGTATATAAAGAAAGGGCAATAGTTAATCAAAGAGCTAAACTAGCTGCCGGTTATATGCCTATCGATGATGAATATAGCAAACTTATAGACATAAGATACACAGACCAGATAATGTATATAATAGAATCTGCCTGTGATAGATGTCAGATTAATAAGTATACTGTAACTGAAGCCTGTAGAGGCTGTCTTACTCATAAATGTAAAGAGGTTTGTCCAGCTAACGCCATGATGACTGTTGGTGGTAAAGCTTATATAAATCAAGATTTCTGTAAAGAATGTGGATTATGTAAAAAAGCTTGCCCTTATAATGCTATTTCTGAGGTGCTTAGGCCTTGTAAAGTTGCATGTCCTACTGGAGCCTTAAGCGTAAGCTATGATGATAGACGAGCTATTATAAATAATGAAGACTGCATTCAATGTGGTGCTTGCATGAATGCATGCCCATTCGGTGCTATTTCAGATAAAAGCTTTGTAGTACCTGTTGCTAAAAGGCTAAAGCGCGATAGACCTATGGTTGCAATTGTAGCTCCATCCATTTCAGGACAATTTGGACCTGAAGTGTCTCTTGGACAAATTAAATCTGCCATCTTAAAAATGGGCTTTAAAGATATGGTAGAAGTTTCATGTGGTGCAGATATAGTTACAATCCATGAAACTCAAGAATTCTTAGAAAGAATGGAAAATGAAGATGCTTATATGACCAACTCTTGTTGTCCAGGCTTCTTTAGCTACATCGAAAAGAAATTTCCTAGTGAGATTTCTAAGGTATCAAAAACAGTATCACCTATGATTGCCACTGCTCGTTTATTAAAAGATGAAGATCCAGAGCTTAAAGTAGTATTTATAGGTCCATGTACCGCAAAGAAAGCTGAAATAACTAGACCTGAAGTTGCAGGGGCTGTAGATTATGTCCTTACCTTTGAAGAATTATCTGCAATGCTAGATGCCTTTGATATAGATCCATCCCTTTGTGATAATATTGATATAAATGAAGGTTCAGTTTTTGGTCGAGGCTTTGCCATCGCTGGAGGACTAACAGCTTCAATAGAAAATTACGTAAGAAGCGAAAACATTGATACAACCTTTAAACCGCTAAAAGTTTCTGGGCCTGAAGAAATTAAAAAGATTTTAACTCTTGCTAAAATAAACAGGCTTCCTGGTAACTTCATTGAAGGTATGATGTGTAACGGTGGATGTATCAATGGCGCTGGAGTATTTTCAACGCCTACCTTTAGCAGGGCATCCTTCTTAAAGGAAAGCAAAACTTCTACAATCAAAAATGTAGTAGATAACTCAGCCTGTGAATCAGCTGAAAAGATTGATATGGAAAGATAAAAAAAAGGTGGATTATTAATCCACCTTTTTTATTAAACTACTTACAAGAATTTCTTTTTACAATCTCATATGGTAATCTATAGTAGCTTTCCTCTATTGGAAGCTTGTTGATAAGCTTAATAAGGAGTCTCATACCAACAGAACCCATGTCATATAAAGGACGTGCTACTGTAGTTAATTTTGGATAATACACTGCCGCTAAAGCAATATTATCAAATCCTATAACATTAACATCTTCAGGAACCTTTATTCCTTTATCTCTTAATGCATTTATAACTCCTATAGCCACTTGGTCACTACCACATAAAATTCCATCAACCTTATGGTTTTCTGTAATTTTATTTATACCTTCAGCTCCTTGCTCATACTTAAGGTTTCCTCTATAAATAAGAGCTTCATTTAAAAGACCAGCACTCTCCATAGCGTCCCTATAGCCAGCATAAATCTTTTCATGCTCTAAGGCAGTTTCCTTATCATAACCTATATAAGCTATATTTTTATTTCCAAGTGATAATAAGTATTTTACTGCTTCATTTGCACCTGAATAACTATCTATACCGATACTTGGTACATCATCTTCATCATCCATTGTACCTACAGATACAACTGGAACTCCCGAATTTTTAATCGCAGCTTTTATATCTGCATCTAGAGAATCTCCCATGTAGATTATTCCATCTACCATCTTCTCTCTAAGAATATTAAAGCTTTCTTTTTCTCTATTTTTATCTAAATCAGTATTACACAGCATTATGTTGTAGTTATATATACTAGCTAAATCCTCTGCACCTCTAACGATTTCTGGATAAAGCGAGTTTGATATATCAGGAATTATAATTCCTATAGTACTTGATCTTTGAGTTTTAAGACTTCTAGCTAAAATGTTAGGTCTATAATCTAACTTTTCAATTGCATCTAAAACTCTTTGCTTCGTCTCTTGATTAACTACATCTATATCATTTAAAACCCTAGAAACTGTAGCTATGGAAACATTAGCTTCTTTTGCTACATCTTTAATTGATGCTGCCATTACTTCACCCCTCTTCTTTTTTATACCCCTAAATTATATCTACATTAATTATACTGTAAATTTAACTAACTGAAAATAAATTCAGCTAGTTAAATTTATTTATTCCCATAATATAGTAATTTATTCTTATATATATTATTAAGCTCTCTCAACTTGAAGAAGTAATTTTTCTCCATTGATTTTAACTTCATTTGTTGCTTTTTCACTATTATAAGTTACTTCTAGAGCTAAAGTATCTCTCATAATTTGCTTTTCAAATTTCTTTATGATATTCTCAAGTGCTTCATTTCCTGCAAAGTATAGATAGATTTTATCAGAAACTTCAAATCCACTTTCTTTTCTCATATTTTGAATCTTGCTTAGTACCTCTCTTATATGTCCTTCTTCTCTAAGCTCTTCAGAAATATTAGTATCAAGAACTACTCCAAGTTCTCCCTCACCTGCAAATGCAAATCCTTCTAGTCCTTGCATTGTTACTAGCAAGTTCTCTTTATTAAGCTCAATTTCAGTTCCATCTACATCTATTGTTACTATTTCTCCGCTGTTTATTCTTTGAGCAAGATCCATTTGGTTCATAGATCCAATAGCTTTTCTTATTCCTGGTATCATCTTACCATAGGCCTTTCCTAGTACTGGAAGGTTAGGCTTGATTTCAAAGTTAACATACTTAGAAAGGTCAGCTCCAAGCTCAACTTCTTTAATGTTAAGCTCATCCTTAACGATATCTCCATAGTATTCAGGAAGTGATGCTACAGATACAAGCATTTTTCCAAGTGGCTGTCTGTTCTTGATGTTAGCACCGTTTCTAGCACTTCTTCCAAGTTGAACTATTTTGTAAGCAGTATCCATTTCTTCTTCTAGCTTCTTATCAACTTCAGCTGTTACATATTCTGGCCATCTGCATAGGTGAACACTTTCTGGTGCTTCCTTATCAAATGCAACAACTAAATTTTGATATAACTCTTCTGTTACAAATGGTATAAATGGAGATGCAACTCTTGCAAAAGTAGTAAGTACTCTGTAAAGAGTCATATATGCCCCAATCTTATCATCTGTAAGCTCCTCGCCCCAGAATCTAGCTCTATTTCTTCTTACATACCAGTTAGATAATTCATCAACGAATGCCTCAAGCTCTTTAGCGCCTTGAGTAATTCTATAATTCTCTAAGTGCTCATCTATATTCTTAACTAATGTGTTAAGTTTAGACATCATCCACTTATCCATTACATTTTCAGATTTAAACTCTTTATAATCCATTGGATTAAACTTATCTAAATCAGCATATAGCACATAGAATGAATAAACATTCCATAAAGTTCCGATGAATTTTCTTTGTGCTTCTATAACTCCATCCTCATAGAATCTTGATGGAAGCCATGGTGCACTAGTTGTATAGAAGTACCACCTTAAAGCATCTGCTCCCTCATTTTCAAGTACTGTAAATGGGCTAAGAACATTTCCTTTGTGCTTAGACATCTTGATTCCATCTTTATCAAGAACGTGACCTAATACGATACAGTTCTCAAATGGATTCTTTTCAAATACTGTTGTTGAAATTGCAAGTAATGTATAGAACCATCCTCTTGTTTGGTCAACAGCCTCTGATATGAATTGTGCTGGGAAATTAGCTTCAAATAGTTCTTTATTTTCAAACGGATAGTGGTACTGTGCAAATGGCATCGAACCTGAGTCAAACCAACAGTCAATAACCTCTTCAACTCTTGTCATTTCTTTATGACAGTGAGGACAATCAAGCTTAACATTATCAATGTATGGCTTGTGAAGCTCTATACCTTCTGGTACATTTATACCTTTTTCATGAAGTTCAGCTACACTTCCGATCATTTCTCTGTGACCACATTCACATTCCCATATTGGAAGTGGAGTACCCCAGTATCTATTTCTTGAAATTCCCCAGTCAATTACATTTTCAAGGAATTTACCCATTCTTCCTGTTCTAATGTTATCTGGCATCCAGTTTATTTTGTTGTTATTCTCTATTAATTGATCTCTAACAGAAGACATTCTAACAAACCAGCTCTCTCTTGGGTAGTAAAGCAGTGGCGTGTCACATCTCCAGCAGTGTGGGTATGAGTGTAAGAACTTCTCACTCTTATAAAGAATATTATTTTCCTTTAAGAATGCTAATATCTTCTCATCAGCCTTCTTAACAAATATTCCAGCCCATGGAGTTACTGCCGGTACAAATTTACCTTCTCCATCAACTAGGTTTATTAATGGAAGACCATATTTTTTACCTATTTGGTTATCGTCATCTCCATATGCAGGAGCAATGTGTACTATACCAGTACCATCTGATAATGTTACAAAGTCACCATGAACAATATAGAATGCTTTTTCTTCTGGAGTTTCGAATTTAAACATTTGCTCATATTCTTTTCCAAGAAGCTCCTCTCCCTTAAATTCAGCGATAACTTCATACTCACCATTAAGTTTATTTAATAAACTTCTAGAAAGAATTAAGTGTTCTCCTTCATGTAAAACTTCAACATAATCATAAGATTTGTTTACTGCTAAAGCAACGTTACTTGGTAATGTCCAAGGTGTTGTTGTCCATACTAATATATATTTATCTTCATCTTTTAGCTTAAATTTAACATAAGCTGAACTGTCTCTTACATCTTTATATCCTTGAGCAACCTCGTGAGAAGATAAAGTTGTTCCACATCTCGGACAGTAAGGCATTACCTTATGCCCTTTGTATAATAGATCTTTATCCCACATTTGTTTTAGAGCCCACCATACTGATTCTATATAATCATTGTGGTAAGTTACATACGGATTTTCCATATCAACCCAGTATGCTAATCTCTCAGACATTTCTCTCCACATTTCAACGTAAGAGAATACACTATCCTTACACTCTTTAACAAAAGCCTCTACACCATAATCTTCAATTTCTGGCTTACCTGAAATTCCAAGTTTTTTTTCAATCTCAAGCTCAACTGGAAGTCCATGAGTATCCCATCCAGCTTTTCTTAAAACCTTATAACCCTTCATAACCTTATATCTAGGAATAATATCCTTCATAACCCTTGTTATAACATGACCTATATGTGGCTTACCATTAGCTGTTGGCGGACCATCATAGAATGTGAAAAATTCACCATCGTCATTTAAGTCAAAATTCTTCTGTATTACATTTTTTTCTTCCCAAAGCTTAAGTATATCTTTCTCGATATCCATAAAAGACTTTGTGTTGTCAATTTTCTTGTACATACCCTTGCTTCCTCCTTATACATTATTCGTACATCTGTTACTATTCTTAACAAACTTTATATTTATCTTACCTATTTTAAATATAATAGATTAAAAATAAAACTCCGCCCTACTAAAGGACGAAGTTACTTCGCTTATACCACCTACAGTGCTTTTAATTTTAGATACTAACATATCCTATTCTTTAACGCAGAAATACGGAAAAACTTACTTAAGTGATGCTCCAAATCTTTGATTTGATAATCAGAAGTTAAGTGAGTGTCTAAATCTTTGATTTAGATACTCGAACTTACTCTGTGAGCACTCCTTCAAATAAAATGAGAAGAAGCTTCCTCTTATTGTTTCAGTTCTCAGCTCCTAGGTGATTTTCCTTTAACTCGCCCTATGGGTTTCCACCAAGCCCCACTCTCTTTAAGTTTACAATTAAAGTACTCTCCTATTCTTAGCCTTTATATTCTTTTTACGGTAAAATTATTTTTATTATAATTATATTACATAAAATTTTCAATGTAAAGGCTTTTAACATTTACATTACTTTTGCCGCACAATTGAATAAAATTTTTGATACTATTCATACTTAAGTATATACTTATTAATTCGGAGGTATTATTATGGTTATTACATGGCTCGGACATTCATGTTTTCTTCTTGAAACATCAAAAGGTTCAAAAATTTTAATAGATCCCTTTAACCCTATGCTAGGTAACTCCACATATAAAGGTTCTGTGGACATAGTTACAATTAGCCATAATCATTTTGATCACAATTACACCAAGGAACTTAACCCTGGCTTTTTAACCTTAACCTCTCCTGGCACATATGAGTCTGAAGATATTAAAATTCAAGGCTTTCCATCATACCATGATAAAGTAAACGGTCTTAAAAGAGGAAGTAATACCATTTTTACCTATAAAGCTGATAATTTCAAACTCTGCCACCTAGGTGACCTTGGCCATATGCTAAAAGATGATTCAATAGATTTAATCGGCTCTATTGATGTTCTTTTCATTCCTATTGGTAGTAACTTTACTATCGATGCTGAAGTCGCTTATTTGATATGTAAAAAGATACAAAGTAAAATTGTAATTCCTATGCACTATAAAACTTCTCATTTAAATTTCCCTGGTGAAGGCATAGAAAAATTCATAGCACTTATGAAAAATGCTATGAATTTAAACTCAAACACTTTAATTTTAGATGATCTTTCACAGATTAAAAATCAAGTAAAAATCCTTCAGCTCTAAGACATAATCTTAGAGCTTTATATTAGTTTTTCCAACTTTTCACCAACATATTTCCATGAAAGCTTAAGCATAATTACCTCTACTGGTATCATTATTAATGCTTTAACTATCCTAGTACTTGCCAATGCTATAAATCCTTTATCATACATGATAACAAGCCATAATGTATTTAAAACAATATTTACTCCTACTGCTATTATTATATTTGCAACGACAAGTCTACTTGTAGTTTTTGGTTTCTTATAAAGAACTACACCATAAATAACCCCTACTAACGCAGCACTTAATGTAAAGCCTGGGAAAAAAGCTGCCGTTGGAAATAGCATAGCTCCTATTAAATCCTCTATCCCCGCTACAAGCCCACCATATATTGGACCAAATATCATTGCTGCTAAAGCTATCGGAATAAATGAGAACGTAAATTTTAAGAAAGGCAGCTGTATAGAAAGAAATCTCGACAAAACGTCAGTAATTGCAATGAACATGGCCATATACACAACTTTTTTTACCATACTGATTTCCTTTGTTTCTACACTGCTTCTAGTTTCATTTTTTTGTAAATTTGCTATAATACTCATCTCCTTTAAGTCACCAAGATTAATTTTTATTTTATGTGTAACTAATACGATTTTCATACCTGTTTCATACCTATTATAGTTTACCCCTGCCATCTATTCAATGGTTTCCCTTAAGTGAACATCCAAATCTTCGATTTGGCTAATGTGAACTTACTCCTTCGAGTGAATATGAGAAGGAGTTTCCTTAAGTAAGCCTCCAAATCTATGATTTGGTTAAGGCGAACTTAAGTGAGAGTCTAAATCTTTGATTTAGCTGCTCGAACTTACTCAGTAGAGCACTCCTTCGAATGCATATGAGAAGAAGTTTCATTATAAATTAACAAATACATCTCTGAAGAAAAATTAAAGTTTAATACATATTAAGCTAATTCATTGTAATATTTTGTTGTATTTCCAGTTGACTCATCATATAATTTAGATATTAGAGACATTTATTACAATATAATAACTATATTTGAAAGGTTGGGTAGTTTTATGGAAAACAACACATTAAAAGTCCTCGGAACATTAGCTGCCGGTGCTGCCATTGCAGCTTCTGTCCAAACTGTTGCATTAGCAGACCCAGGTGATAGCTCTACCCTGACATCTCGTTCTGCTACTACTGGTACTGTAACTGCAGATGTCTTAAATGTTAGGGCAAATCCAAACACATCTAGTAGCATTATTGGAACCCTAAACCAAAATGCTAAAGTATCTATAATTGAAATGAGTAATGGTTGGTATAAAATAAGCTATAACAGCTCAACAGGCTGGATATCTGGTGATTATGTTAAACTTGATTCGGTTGGAGCAATAACTTCAACTGGAACTGTTAATGCCGATGCTTTAAATGTTAGAGCTGGTGCTAGTACAAGTAATAAAATCATTGGCTCACTTTATAATGGTGCTAAAGTAGAAATTCTTTCTACCTCAAACGGATGGCATCAAATTAAATATAATGGTGAGACAGGCTATGTAAGCTCTGACTACATCACACTAAGTTCAACATCAACCCCTACACCACCTCCAACGAATTCTGGTTCATCAAACAACAGTTCATCTGTAATAAATACTGGAACAGTAAATGCTGATGCACTAAATGTTCGTTCCGGAGCTAGTACAAGTCATAGTATTATAGGTACTTTAAAGTCTGGCTCAAAGGTTGAAATAACTGAAACAGTTAGCGGCTGGCATAAAATAAAATATAACAACACACAAGGCTATGTAAGTGCTGATTATATTAAGATAAACTCTAACTCAAATGAAACACCAGCGCCACCATCACATAATGTAAGTGGAAAAGTTGCTATCGTTACTGCTGATGCTTTAAATGTACGTTCAGGTGCTGGAACTAGTTATTCAATAATCTCAACTGCTAGATATGGTAGTAAACTACCTATAATTTCTTATACTACCGGATGGTATAAGGTCCAAGTTGGTTCGACTACAGGATATGTAAGTGAAAGTTTCGTAACTGTTGCAAATGAAGGTGAGTCTACTAATCCTCTTGTAAGAGAAACACCACTTATAGAAAGCATATATACTGGTATTGATGTTGTTGCTGAAACTGAAAAATATTTAGGTGTTCCTTACCTATGGGGTGGGTTTACTCCAATGGGTTTCGACTGTTCAGGACTAGTTCAATATGTTTATAAACAATTAGGAATTACTCTAGAAAGAACAACCTACTATCAGGTCCATCAGGGACAAATAGTGGATAGAAACAATTTAAAACCCGGCGATTTAATCTTCTTTACAACTAATGAATCTGACCCTAATGATATTTCACATGTAGGTATATATAAAGGGAATGATATGTTTATTCACGCCCCTAAACCAGGTGATGTTGTAAGAATTTCAAATCTTAACTCTGCATACTATAGTAATGCTTACTATGTTGCAAAAAGAATAATTAAATAATATAAGTATAAAAATCTTCTTATTGAGAAAACTATAACTGTTATCTATGAATTAGATAATGGTCAAATATTTTTGAAAGGAGATTCCGCTATGCCTTCAATTTTGAAGGTTTTATTCCCTAGAGTACGTGACCAACAGGAGTAGCATGGCCAAACTGAGTATGTTGAAAAGGGTAGCTAGTGTTTTTTTAGCTATAGCGGAGATTTATATGGAAGTAGGTACAGTTAAATGGTTTAATAGCGAGAAAGGATTTGGTTTTTTGTCTGTAGAAGGTCGTGAAGATGTATTCGTACATTTTTCTGCCATTCAAGGCGATGGATACAAAGTTCTTGATGAAGGACAAAAAGTTCAATTTGAAATAGTAGATGGAGACAGAGGTCCTCAAGCAGCAAACGTTACAAAACTATAAATAGTATTATCTACTCATTAAGACAGAAATAAATTATAATAATTTATTTCTGTCTTTTGTTTTTACATGGACCTTATTTCTGAATATTTATTAAAGAATATTAAATACTAATAATATTCTATTTCTAACAAAGGAGTTTTAATATGATCGGAAAAGTTAAAGAAATAAGTGAAGCTGGAGTTACCTTAGAATTTAAAGATGGTTCAATTAAATCAATTCCCTTTGCAGTTTTACCTGATTATATAACAATTGATGATTTTGTAAGTTTAACCGCTTTTGAATCTACACCTAACGAAAAATACGTAGACTACTTTTAACATTTACCACTATTGAAATTTACATGAAAATATGTTAAAATATTGTTAAAAATAAAATATAGTGCTAGGGGTGCCAAAGGCTGAGAAATGATTTTTCATTAACCCTTTACCTGAACTAGATAATGCTAGCGTAGGGAAGCGATTAATAAATATAAGTTACTGCTTAGTTGTTTAACCGTGTTCTTTATGAGCACGGTTTTTTATTATTCCTTAGCACAAACTTAAAGGAGGACTTCTCATGGAATTTTTAAATGGAATCTTGGAAAATATCCAAGGAATCATGTCCAATTGGACAAGTATCGCAACTTTAGTAGGTATACTAATTCTATATTGTGTATTTATTAAGGTAAAAAAAATCAACTTTTCATCAAGACTTATTACTCATATATCATTAGCCGTTGCAATGTCTATAATTTTAAGCTTTATTAAACTATTTCAATTGCCTTTCGGCGGTAGTGCTAACTTAGCTGCAATGCTTCCTATAATTCTAATTTCGTTAATATATGGACCTATAATAGGAATATTTACTGGCTTTGTTTATAGTGTACTAAACTTTATTATAGGACCAGCTTATATACTACACCCTATTCAAGTTTTATTTGACTATACTCTTCCTTTCATGGCCATTGGACTATCTGGATTCTTTAAAAAGAATAAGTTTTTAGCAATTGGTGTTGGCTTCTTCGGAATGTTCATCTTTAACTATATTGCTGGAGTAATCTTCTGGGGAAGTTATGCTGCTGATTATAACATGACCCCTCTTATTTACTCCCTCATTTATAATGGAAGCTATAATTTATTAAACTGCGCTATTTGTATGGGAATATGCTCTGTAATTGATGTAAATAGATTAACTAAACATTTAGCACCACCTAGAGCTGAAAAGTCTATGAGTATTTAATAATAAATCATATTATATATAAACAAGCCGCAAAGAATACACATTCTCTGCGGCTTTATATTATGTTAAAAATCTTCAGGTTTAGTATCTGTAGCTTTCATTGTCCACTGACCATCACTATAACTACAGTTTATATAATATTCTACACTCGTTCCATCTGTTTTATTTTCAAAAGTAACAATAGCCTTATATTTTTTACTTGTAAATCCCTTTGTTTTAACTTTAGCTACAATTTCAACTTCTGGATCTTCTTCCTCACCATCTATATATTTAGCATCATCTTTGCTTAGCATCTTCTTAAAGTTTTCAATATCAGTTGAAATCTGGAATCTTGATATTTCTGAATCATTTATTACGTCAATGCCAATTTTTTGTTTAGCTTTAGTATTAGCCTTATATTCATCTAAACAATTTATTATTGAATTATAATACACATTTTCAAACTCAATAGGTTTACGGATATTAGTAAAGTTTCTAATTATGTCTGTGTCTAATCTTTTAGATACAATATAATAATTCTCCCCATCATATAGATTAGCTCCGTCAGTTTTATCTAAGCCCGCTACATAATTAAAAGTCTTAACCTCAGTTGGACTTTCATATATCTCTAAAATGTAATCTGGCTCTAATTCTGACTTAGTTTCAACAACTGTCGCACTAGATAGTATGGTGTATATATCATTAATAAGGCTTTTATCTGTAACCGAAAACTTATATTTCTTATCTCTTGTACTTTGAATAGTTACCTGCATAATGTTTCTTTGTTTCATATACTCAAAATCCTCATTGCCGCCTACACTACAAGCAGTAAGAATCATCATCGCTGACATTAATATCATTATGACTAAAGATTTTCTAAATTTCTTCACGACTTTCCTCCATCTTGAAAAATACATTTAAGTAATTCTCATTTTTCTTATGTTTATTATAATCTTTGTTCCCAATGAAATCAAATGTATCCCTAGTTATCAAAAGAAAAAGTTCTTACTATATTTTCAAATACTACATTAGTATTTTCTCTAGCTTTTTCATCGCTGATAATAAAGGTGACCTTAATCATATTATTTTCATATGGTATGTAGTATTCATATACATGCTTAATATTATTGTTAGTAAACCTTATATCATACTCTACAGTTCCCACACTCATTTCGTTTATATTTACAGTATCTCTATCATACGTCTGTACACCCATGTCTTTAATTTCCGCAATGCATTGTTCCATTACTTCCGCTACACCATTAGATCCATTTACCACTTCTATTGAGCCATAAATACTTGCATCTTCAGAAACAAATTCATTATTATAAATTTCACTACTATCCCTACTTACTTTTTCTGCAGATATCCAGTTCGTTGGCAGCTCATACTTTATTTCTCCTTCTAAAATTTCATATTGCTCAAAACTAACCATATTATTTTGAGTCAAAGTAGCAACCTTTAAACTTTCTTCAAAATATTTTCCGAAACTTATAATTACCATCATTAATCCCACCAAAATTAAAGCTAGTCCTATTTTTTTTCCCCCATTATCTAAGTACATCATTTGTCCCCCTCCTTTTACTATATAGTATGTGTTTCATTCAAAAAATAGAATAAACTCCCTTGAAAATTAGGAGTTTACTCTACTAGCATACATATATATCTACTTTCTTTTTTTCACCGGAACAACTACTGAATTTTTCCTAACATCATAATACATTAACCAATGACCCATTTCACTGTTTTCTGAATCACTCATAAATGTTACAAATCCAGTCTTGCCTTCATAAGGCTGATCAATTAATGCTTTAGTTCCAGGTATTGCATAAATTATATATTTAAGAACCCCATCATCATCACACTTGTAACCAACCATAAAATGCTTAGCTTTTGCTATATATGGATAATAACAAATCATCGGATAAAATATAACTGAATATTTATTATAATCATATTCACAATACATAGTATCTAAATTTTCAACATGAGCCTTATACCATGTACAATTTTTGATGCTATCATTTGATCCAATATTTTCTAATCCATTAACTACACTCTTAAAGAATTTTCCCATAGGTCCTACTGGATATTCCCATTTGTCATATTCTTTATTATGCTCATGATGCTCATGATGTTCATGGTGTCCATGGTGTTCATGTTTATCATTACATTCCTTAGAATTATGTTTCTTCCTGTACTCTTTTAACCTTTCAATCTGCTCCTCATATTCGTCAAAGTTCTGAGTTTCACCTTCAGCTTCTAATTCTATTTTCTCTTTATTCTCTTCAACCTCTTCTAAAACTGTATTTTCACCTTGCTCTTCTATATTCCTTTGACACTTTTCAGTTTCCACACTCTCGTTCTTCTTTTCTTGTACTATATTAGTTTCATTCTTAGTTTCATTCTTAATTTCATTCTTAGTTTCCTTAGTTTCATTCTTAGTTTCCTTTTTAAACCCCTTTTCAATAATTTCCTCCGTAGCCTTAACTATAGTTGTAGCAGCTTTTGTGGCCTTAGCAATCCCTTTCGCCATAGGATATGTAGCCCAATTCTTTAGCTCTTCACCACAAATAAACCCAACCATTACAGGATTAATTCTGGTTCCATTTATCCTACAGATCCCAGCTCCATGAACCTTATCCATACAAATGTTGGTATTTGCAATATTGTTGGCATCATGCTCATTACTAACATCAGCTTTTCCGCCTTCATCTACGTTAATCTGACCAAGATTTATAAGTTCTCTGGTTCCTCCATTGCCTTGTGCTATTAAAACCATATAGTATGGTCCATTTTGCTTTTTAATATCTTGAACATAAAAAGACGTTTTAGCCCTATCATTTCTCATCTCAAGCTTTGCATAGCCTGATGGAGTCTTATTAGCATCTACTCCATACCCTTTTTGATCTTCTTGCAATATTATAAAAAATCTATTATAGCTTTTTTTAGACGGCATACTATTACCTCCATTTTTATTTATACAATATATATATGAGGCAAATAAATAAAAGATGATAAAAAACTCCTTTTACTATAAGTAAGACTCCAAATCTTTGATTTGGAGTCTTACTTACTCCGCCAAACAGATGTAAGGCGGAGTTTCCTTAGTAAAAGGAGTTTTAATATAAACTTATTTAGATTTTACGCCTTTAATGGCATTTGCTAAATTAGCAAACTCTTGTATTGATAAAGTTTCCCCTCTTCTTGTAGGCTCAATTCCAGCATCTACAAAAGCTTTTTCTTGCAGTTCCTTATCTAGTCCTAGACTCTTTGTACTATTCCATAAAGTTTTTCTTCTCATATTAAATGACTGTTTGATTATATTAAAGAATAATTTTTTATCTTCAACTTCAACTCTTGGCTTATCTAGTTTATCTAGCCTTATAACAATAGAATCAACCTTTGGTGAAGGTATAAAGCAGCTTGGTGGAACTAATCTTATTATTTTTGTATCACAGTAATACTTACAAAGAAGAGTAAATGCCCCATACTCCTTTGTGCATGGCTCTCCATTTATTCTTTCTGCTACTTCTTTTTGTATCATTATAGTAATTGACTTTATGTTTAGATCATCATTTAAAAGATTAGCAATTATCGGTGTAGTAACATAGTATGGAAGGTTAGCAACTACCTTTACATTTTTCTCATCACCAATAAGTTCTTTAAAATCAACCTTTAAAGCATCTTTATGTATTAAATTAAAATTATCATAGCCTGAAAGTTCAGCCTCTAATATTGGTATAAGCTTCGAATCTAGCTCAATGCTCGTAACCTTTCTTGCTCTATGAATTAACTCCTTAGTTAAAGTTCCTACCCCTGGTCCAATCTCTATAACATAATCATCCTTAGATATTTCAGCACCATTCACTATATCATCTAAAACCGTTTCATCTGTTAAAAAGTTTTGCCCCAAACTCTTTGTAAACTTAAAATTATACTTTTCAACCAAATCTCTTGTATCTAATCTTCCCATTCTATATCTCCTTATCTATCTTCTTCATTGCGTCAATGAATTCATCCTTTGAAATACCATAATTATTTAACCTAGTTAAAAGTTGATTAGTATTGCAATATCCTATTCCTAACTCTCTCCCAATTGCATCTCGTCTTTTTCTAGCATCTTTATCTGCAGTAAGTTTAAAGAAATGCATATCTTGGATTGTAAACTCTGTTCTTTTTTCTTTAAGTTCACATTTTGCTCCATTTAATGCCTTTATTATTGTTTCTGGAGATGCATTTTCAACTCCAATGTCATCACCTTTACGTCCCTCACTTTGAGTTATATAAGCATGCTTTATATCGGGAACTCTCTTAGAGATTATTCTTCTTATTTTCTCCCCTGCAAAGTCTGGGTCCGTTAATACAATTACACCCTGTCTCTTATTTGCTTCTTTAATTTTATCAATTATTTTACTGTTTATACCAAAACCACTAACTGAAATTACTTCTGCATCAACAGCTCTTTTTACAGCCGTTACATCATCTCTTCCTTCAACAACTATTACTTCTTTAATCATATAATCCTCCGATACTATCCTATATGTATATAGCTTTCGCTTACGTAAATAATTTATATTATAATTTTTATTGTTATTAATCTATTGTAATTATATCATAGCCTATTTAAATTTATACAAAAATAATAGACAAATAAAAATAGGAGCATATGCTCCTATTTTAAAATATATACATTAACCTGTCTTCTACCCCAATTAACACATTCCTCATAGGTATTAAAGTATACATCGACAATATTCCCTTTGATAGCTCCACCTGTATCTGCGGCGATAGCTAGTCCATATCCTTCGATGTAAAGCTTAGTTCCTAATGGAATAACTCTTGGGTCAACTGCTACTGTGCTGTATCCATTTGGATCACGACTTACTGTAGCTCCCGTAGCCGTTATAGTACCTGAATCTCCTCTATCTGCGGTATAAGCTGTAGATTCACAAGTTAAAACGCTTGAATATGCGTATTCTACACCGCTATCACCACGAGAAGGTCTTACAACCGCCATAGTACCTATTTCAACAACTTTATTTATAGGATTTTTACTTACTGTTTCTTCAACAACTCTTCGTTTTACTTCTTTTCCATTTTCATACACAACTTCTGTTATGATCTTTCTTTCACCTTCAGATCCTTCTTGTACTACTTGTTCTATTCCTTGTTTTAGTTCAGAATTGTTTTTTGTTTCAGTGTCAAAAGCAATTGGTTGATATTCTGTTACAAGCTCTTTATTAACTCTTGTAATTTCAATTGTCATTCCAGATTTTAAAGCTTGATCTACTGAAGGTTCTATTATGTCGTCAGTGCCAAGAGTAATATTCTCAGCTGATAACATGTCCTTAATAGTTTCCTCAGCAGAAGTTATAGGCATTACATCTCCGTCTATAACTATTTCAACATCTACTGCTTTATCAATATAAATTACGTCACCATCGTTAATCTTGCTGTCTAATGCTACAGATATCTTATCCTTATCTGCAACAGTTATGCCGTTGTCTTCAAGAATATTTTTTAAGTTTTTAGATAAAGTAGTTATTTCTACTGTCTGTCCATCAATTACAACTTCTATAGTATTCCTCAAACTATAGATTGCTACTGTGGCACTTAATAGAATTAACACAACAACGAACACCGTCTTTGGCCAAATTGAAGAAATACTCTTCAATTTATCTTTGAAATTGTTTATCATAAAGATTACCTCCCTCAGACAAGAGTACCTCGCTATTATATATTAAGTCATATTTAATGTCAAACTAGCACTCTAATCATCAACGCATTGAACTATATGCACACTAATACATATTATAAAAAATATAAAATGATAGCTATCAGGAATTATTAACATGGTACCTATATTTATTAAGGCGATAATCACTTATTTGTAATATACATATGCATTTTATAGTTCAATTATTCTATCTTTTATTTGATAAATCTTCAGGTGTTATAGTAGTTACATTTTAGATTATATCCTATTTTTAAATTTTAAACAAGCTTTTAGTGTTAAATATTGTAAATTCACTTATTTCCTCAACAGTTAAACCTTTAATATCAGCTATTTCCTTCATTATGTATTCTATATAATCAGATTGATTTCTCTTTCCTCTATGTGGTGTTGGGGCCATGTATGGACAATCTGTTTCAACTAAAAGTCTTTCAATTGGTATATTCTTAACAACTTCCTTTATAACCTTTGAATTCTTAAAGGTAACAACCCCTGTAACTCCAATATAATATCCAAGTTTAATACATTCTTTTGCAAATTCAACACTTCCTGAAAAGCAATGAACCACACCTGTAACCCCTGAATACTCCTTCATTATTTCTAAAGTATCTCCATGAGCATCTCTATCATGAATTATCACTGGAAGATCATATTTCTTTGCTATGTCCATTTGAGCTCTAAATACTTGTTTTTGAACTTCCTTCGGTGGATTCTCTTCCCAATAATAATCTAAGCCAATCTCACCTACTGCAACTATCTTTTTAGCTTCTGCAAGCTCTTCTATTCTTTTTTTTACGCTTTCACTAAACTCATCTGCATTTTCGGGATGAATTCCAGCCGCTGCATATACAAAGTCATACTCCTGCGAAAGCTTTACTGACATTTCTAGTCCCTCTAAACTTGAACCACAATTTATTATTCCAACAACTCCATTGTCCTTTAGTGATTTCAATAATTCTCCTCTATCTTCATTAAATTGTTCATCATCATAATGTGCGTGTGAATCAAATATCATAATCATTCTCCATTCTTGTTTATATGTTAAATATTTTACCACATACTATAAATTTTACCCACAAAAAAGGTTCATCATAAATTTTATGACGAACCCTTGTATTCTTTATTTTTATCTTACTATTGAACCTGACTCAATTTCACCAGGATTTACTGCAAATAATTTAGAATCATCATCTGTTGCAGCACATAAAATCATTCCTTGTGATAATTCTCCTCTTAGAGTTACTGGCTTAAGATTTGCTACAAGAACAACATTTTTACCTATTAACTCCTCTGGTTTATAGTGCATTGCAATTCCTGATATAACCTGACGAATCTCTCCACCTAAGTCAACTTTAAGTTTTAAAAGCTTCTTAGCTTTTTTAACTGGTTCGCACTCTAAAACTTTAACTACTCTTAAATCAATTTTTTCGAAATCATCTATAGTTATTTCTTCTTTGATTGGAGTAATTTCTCTTTTTGCTTCAGCCTTTTCTCTTTCAGCTTTTCTTTTCTCTATTTCAGCAACGATAGCTTCAACATCTAATCTTGGGAATATAGCATTACCTCTATTAACCTTAGTTCCAGCTACAGTTCCATCGAATGAATTTAAGCTTTCTAAATCTGTTTTAGAAATATTGACCTGCTCATTTATTTTTGCACTTGTTTCTGGTAGGAATGGTGCAAGTAAGCTAGATACAAATCTTATGCTTTCGCATAGGTTGTAAAGCACTGTTGCAAGTCTATCCTTTTGAGATTCATCTTTTCCAAGAACCCAAGGAGTTGTTTCATCTATATATTTATTTGTTCTTCTAATTAAATTCCAGATTTGATCTAAAGCATCTGCAATTCTTAAGTGCTCCATTTTATCTTCAACTTTTTTAGGAGTTGCAAGTGCTAAGGAAATAAGTTCATCATCAACAGCATCTTTAACTGCTGGTGCTGGAATTACTCCATCAAAATACTTCTCAACCATTGTAACTGTTCTAGAAACAAGGTTTCCTAAAGTGTTAGCTAAATCTGAATTGATTCTTTCAGCAACAAGCTCCCAAGTAATTACTCCATCATTATCGAATGGCATTTCATGAAGTACGAAGTAACGAACTGCATCCACACCGAAGAATTCTACTAATTCATCAGCATATATAACATTACCTTTTGATTTACTCATCTTTCCATCACCTTGTAATAACCATGGGTGACCAAAAATCTGCTTTGGTAGTGGAATATCAAGAGCCATTAACATGATTGGCCAGTATATAGTGTGGAAACGAAGAATGTCCTTACCGATTAAGTGTAAGTCTGCTGGCCAAAACTTAGTATAAAGCTCAGCATGGTCTCCATCTAAATCATATCCAAGTCCTGTTATATAGTTTGAAAGGGCATCAAGCCATACATATACAACATGCGTATCATCAAAATCTACTGGTATACCCCATTTGAAAGATGTTCTTGATACACATAAATCTTGTAATCCTGGTAATAGGAAGTTATTCATCATCTCATTTTTACGAGATTCAGGCTGAATAAACTCTGGATGAGTGTTTATATGCTCGATTAATCTATCTGTATATTTGCTTAGCTTTAAGAAATAAGCTTCTTCCTTAGCTGGCTCCACTTCTCTTCCACAGTCAGGGCATTTTCCATCAACTAACTGAGATGATGTGAAGAAAGACTCACATGGTGTACAGTACATTCCTTCATAATGTCCCTTATATATATCTCCTTGCTCATAAAGCTTCTTAAAGATTTTTTGAACCTGCTTCTCATGATACTCATCAGTTGTTCTAACAAATTTATCGTAAGATGTGTTCATTAAATCCCAAATTCCTTTGATTTGGCCTGCTATTCCATCAACAAATTCTTGTGGTGTAACATTAGCCTCTTGAGCTTTTAATTCAATTTTTTGACCATGCTCATCTGTTCCTGTTTGAAACTGAACATCGTATCCTTGTAATCTTTTAAATCTTGCTATACTATCAGCTAAAACTATCTCGTAAGTATTACCGATATGTGGTTTACCTGAAGTATATGCAATTGCAGTAGTAATATAATATGGTTTCTTTGACATATCTCTTCCTCCTCAAATGTTATATATTTAAATAAACATCCAAATCTATGATTTTGGAAATTGAACTTACTCCTTTAAATGTATATGAAAAAGAGTTTTCTTTAAATAAAAAGCCTCTATGTAGAATATGTTCTACATAGAGGCGTTATATACGCGTTACCACTCTAATTTATACTTCTCTCACGAAAAATACCTTATTCAGTAACTCCATCCAAAGGATTTTTATTACTGTGTCATATAAGGGTGACTCCCCTATTTCCCTAGGCTTACGCTTCAGAAAATCTGCTCCAAGACCATATTCCTAAGTTTCCTTAACACTAGCTTTCACCTATCCTAGCTCTCTGTAGAAAAATCCCCTTAGTACTCTTCTTTTCATAGCATTATAAAAAAATATTATTACTTAAATAATAATACTATAGTTATCATATGTCAACGATATAATATTGATGCTAATATAAAATATTAATTTAATATTTAAACGTAACATTAAAACTTTAAATTAAAGAGCTTATGCTTAAGCTCCTCTTTATCTCATAAGAAATGTAGCCAAATTTACAGCAATAAGGACTGCACATAAATCCACTATTAACGCTATCCATAAGCTATGTCTAATCTTTTTAATTCCAACAGCACCAAAATAAACTGTTAAGGTATAAAAAATTGTTTCTGTCCCACCCATAATTATTGAAGATAGAAATCCTAAATAAGAGTCTGGTCCATAGGTTTTAACCAAGTCAGTAAAAACTCCAACTGCACCACTTCCTGATAAAGGCTTAATTAAAACTAAAGGAACCATCTCTGGAGGTATTCCTATTAAATTAACTCCAGGTTTAACTAGTTTGATAAAGTAGTCCATTGCTCCTGATACCTTAAAACAATTTACTGCTATAAGCATAGCTAAAAGATATGGAAAAATCCTAAGGCATACACCCATTCCATCCTTTGCCCCTTCAATAAAGCACTCATATACCTTTACTTTTTTTACTATTCCATATAAAACTACTCCACCTATAATTATTGGAATTATCCCTTTTAAAATATAACTAAATATCCCCATGACCTTATCCCCCTAAAAGTATTTTTGTAACAGCTTACATAAGGTTATTCCTATAACAGAAGCTGAAGTTGTTATACATAACGCTGGTAATATTATTGCTCCCGGATTTGCTGATCCAACAGCAGCTCTTATAGAAACCACAGTTGTTGGTACAAACTGAATACATGCTGCATTTAATATTAAAAATAGAACCATATCATTACTAGGTTTATCTTGATTACCATTCAATCTATTCATTTCCTCCATAGCTTTAATTCCAAATGGTGTAGCTGCATTTGATAAACCAAACATATTTGCAGTAATATTCATAACTATAGCTCCTAACGCCTTATCATCCTGGCCTGCTTCCTTAAAGATCAATCTAAGTACCGGTTTTAAAACTTTAGCTAGTTTATCTGTAAGCCCACTTCTTTCTGCAATTTTCATTACACCACACCAAAGGCACATCATACCAAGTAATTGAATAATTAACTGTACCGTATCTTCAGTAGTTGTAACAATAGTTTTTGATAAAAGTTCCCCATTACCGGATGCTAATCCAAAAACTATTCCTATGAATAAAATTCCAAACCATATTACATTAATCATTTCCAGTTTCCCCCCATAAAACTTTATTTCTCTCCTAATTTACACTCTAATGTCATTTCATATAAGCTATTTCTAAATCATGTATATGAGGGATACTTGTCCATTATTTTGTTTTCACGAAATTTGTTGACTATATAATTTAAATTATAAAATTTTCCTTCTGGGAGATACTATTAAAAAATAACTTAAGGAGGATATGTGAGTGGATTTAAATAAAATTATTGAAATGAAAAATCAAAGTCCTGGAGTCACTGCTACTTATAATAATAGAGAGATTTTTATAAGAAAAATCTACAACAACAGCGGTTTAGTAGAAGTAGTTGATTTAATTAATGGTGACGTTTATACTCTCCACAGCAGTAAAATTGACGAGCCACTTCCAAATATAGCTTCACATAGCTTTCAATAAACACTTCCTCAAAATATATTTTGGTTGAATTTAAATCTTCTCAATGATAACATTTAAGATAGAAATAAATAGAATATAATTAAAAGGAGATTTTTTATGAACGAAAGCAACTTAAAGCAAGCACAAAAAGAAATTGATGAAGCCCTTTCTACTATTGAGAAGTTAGAAGAAACCATCCAAACAAATTCTATATCTGATGAGATAATTAAACAAAACTTTTTATCTCTATCGAATAAAGTCCGTGAAATCGAAACGGTTCTAAAGAATGAAGGTATTTTATAGTCTCACTGTTTACATAAAAAGAGCACAACTACATTCAAATTGTAGTTGTGCTCTTTGTTTCTACTCTATTTTTGCTAACTCGTATAAAAGTCTTGATCCTATTCCTGTAGCTCCTTTTGAAAAATACTCCCTATTAGGACTTCCGTCTGCAAAAGCTGTTGCTGCAATATCAAGATGAATCCACGGTCTTTCTTCTACAAACTCCCCTATAAATAGCCCCGCTGTTATAGCTCCTCCACCAACAGGTGCAGTAATATTAGCTAAGTCAGCATTATTTCCCTTTAATAAAGCTCTATATTCTTCAAATGCTGGAAATCTCCATACCTTCTCATCACATTTTTTAGAAGCCTTCTCAAGCTTTTCATAAAAATCATCATTATTTGCAACTACTCCAGTTACCACATTACTTAATGCGCCTCCAACTGCACCTGTAAGCGTAGCTATATCAACAATTTTAGTAGCTCTTTCTCTCCTAATAATATAAGTAACAGCATCAACCAAAGTTAATCTGCCTTCAGCATCAGTATTAAGTACCTCTATTGTCTTTCCATTCATAGTATTTATAATATCTCCAGGTCTATAAGCCGTTCCTGAAATTAGGTTTTCACATGCTGCAACAACAGCAATAACATTCTTTTTTAATTTCATCCTAGCAATAGAGGACATAGCTCCAATTACAGCACCAGCTCCTCCCATATCACTTTTCATCTGCCACATATTAGGTGCAGTTTTTAAGCAATATCCACCAGCGTCAAAGGTTAACCCCTTTCCTACAAAACCTAATATATTATTCTTTTCTTCAGGATTTCCCATATACCTCATAATTATTAACTTAGGCTCATTAGCTGACCCTTTTCCTACAGAAATGAAAGCTTCCATCTCCAAGTTTTCTATTTCTTTTCTATTAAGGATTTCAACTTCAAACCCATATTTACTACCTATATTTGCTACTCTTTCAGCAAGTTCTGCTGGAGTTAAGATGTTTGCTGGCTCATTAACTAGTTCTCTAGCTAATAAATTCCCCTCTGCAACAGCATAGCCTTCATCTACCTTATCCATTAATGCCTTTATATCACATTCATCATTTACTACAAGAGTTACTTCTTCCAGCACCTCTGACTCTTTATCACTCTTATATTTATTAAACTTATAAGTACTCATCACAATGGCTTCAGTTATTGCTTTTATTATTTCATCCATATTTTCACTAAGTTTATTTATATAAAAATCTACATCTACAATTTTCTGAGCAGTTATCTCTTTCATAACTTTCGCACTTACATTTCTTATCAAATCTACATTGAAGTGTTTATACTCACCTAAACCTACAAAAATACTTTTTACTATTCCATTGTTCTCCACATTGGTCAATGTATATATCTCATTCTTTTTTCCACTAAAATGCTTTTCTTCTTTCAAACATTTAGTAATATGGGCTATATTATCACAAGATATAATTTCAACGTCCTCAAATACCATTATTACTTTTGAACTATGACTAAACTCTATACCCTTATAACTTTTCAAGTTTATTTTCATTCTAATGCACCACCTAAAATTAATTTTTATTCACAAACAATTATTTCTAGGTCTACACTTAAATTCCTTTAAAATTAATTTAAACTTTCCATATATACTATAAGGTTATAAGTCTTGATCATATTTAGGATGTGTAAATCCCCTTCCCATTACTTCTCTAACATCAGTTATTGCAATAAATGCTTTATCATCTATTTCTCTAACAAGCTTTTGAATTTCTATTAACTCTTCAGTAGAACAAACAATAAATAATATATCTCTTTCTCTTCCTGTATAAACACCTTTTCCATTTAAACTTGTAATCCCTCTATTAATATGATTCATCAATACTTCCGAAATTTCTTGTGATTTATCTGAAATAATATGTACGCCTTTAGAGTAATTAACTCCCTCAACCAAAGTATTAACAACCTTAGAAACAATAAATATTGAAATTAATGCATACATAGCTTTTTCAACACCAAATACAAATAATCCGATAACAATAATACATCCATCAATGCATAATAGTATTTGATTTATAGGAACTTTTTTTAAGTAATGTTTTAATATAATTGCTAATAAATCAGTTCCTCCAGTTGAAGCCGATGCCCTTAAAACTAGTCCAACTCCAGTTCCTACAAATACCCCACCAAAAACGCTTGCTATAAGTAAATCTGAATGAACAGGTGGAATAAAACTTGTATACCAAAGAGCAACAGACACATATAAACTCCCAAATATAGCCTTTTTAGCGAACTCCATCCCTTTTATCTTGATTCCAATAATAAATAACGGTAAATTAACAATTATATTTGTTAACCAAAGTGGAATACTGAATACATAATCTAACACAATAGATAATCCCGATACCCCTCCTGTAACTAATTTCTGTGGTGAATAATACACATTAATACCTGTAGCTAATATGGTTATTCCTAACATTATCATTAAATAATTTTTAACTTCTTTCTTCTTTAGAACACTTTTCATGGTTTCTCCTTTCCATATCTCGAAATATGATTTTTGCTATGTTTTAACTGTTTTTATAGCATAGATTTTAATCTAAAGTAAACACTAAATCTAATTATAATATCATGAAGAATATAATTAAAGTAAATTTATATTACTATATGTATTTTTTTATTAATGTGATAAAATTAAATAAACTGTTTATATTTTCATACATATTTTACATATATAAGGAGATTTTTATGAACAGCTATACAATGTTCTTAAACATACTAAATTTTATTTTTATTTTAAACATTGCATTTGCTATAGTTGTAATTATTTTCGAACGTAGAAATGCTAATAACACTTGGACTTGGTTAATGATAATGCTTTTCGTTCCCATTTTAGGATTTGTTCTTTATCTTTTTTTTGGGCAGGATCTACGACACAAAAAGTTTTTTGTACTAAAAAAAGAAGAAGAATCTATTTTAATTAGGTTTTCTGATGAACAAAAAAAGCTCCTTAATGATGATACTGTTATGATTCAAAATCCAATTATAAATGAATTTAACGATGTAATTAATTTGAATTTGGCAAGTGATAACTTTGTAGTTACTAATAATAATAGTGTGGATATTCTTAATAATGGTATAGAAAAGTTTCCTCTACTAATTGATTGTATTCGAAATGCAAAAAATTTTATTCATATCCAATACTATATTTTTTCAGATGATAATCTAGGCACAGAGATTCTAAATCTTCTTGTAGATAAAGCACAAAACGGTGTAGAAGTTAAACTTTTATATGATGGCATGGGCTGTATCCATAATAAAAGGCACTTTTTTGACCCATTAAAAAAGGCTGGTGGAGAAGTCCATTGTTTCTTTCCACCTTTTGTTCCATATATAAATATTAGAATTAATTATAGAAACCATCGAAAAATATGTGTTATCGACGGTGAACATGGCTTCATTGGTGGTCTTAATATAGGTGATGAATATTTAGGTCTTTCAAAAAAATTTGGATTCTGGCGTGATATACACCTTCACTTACAAGGAGATTCCGTAAACTATCTTGAGATTCGTTTTCTCATGGATTGGCGCTTTGCAAGTAATGAAGATTTCTTTATGAGTGAAAAGTATTTCCCTAAAAAACAATATTCAGCACAAACTGCTGTACAGATAATATCTAGTGGTCCAGATTCTGATTGGTGTTCAATTCGAAATACTTACTTAAAGCTTATTAATAAAGCTCAACATAGTATATACATTGAAACTCCTTATTTTATACCAGATGAAAGTATTCAAACATCCCTTAAAATAGCTTGTTTATCCGGTGTGGAAGTAAAAATTATAATTCCTAGCAAACCTGATCATCCATTTATTCACTGGGCCTCTAAATCTTATATATGGGAGCTGGTTGAGTGTGGCGCCCACTGCTATACCTATAATAATGGATTTATTCATAGTAAAATGGTTTCAATTGATGGTAAAATATGCACTATTGGTACAGCTAATATGGATATCAGAAGCTTTAATTTAAACTTTGAAGTTAACGCTATTATTTATGATGAATCTGTAACCCGCAAAGTAGATGAATCTTTTATGGAGGATATCTTAAGCAGTACACTTCTTACTCCAGAGTTATATGACAAAAGAACTCTTATAGTAAAATTTAAGGAATCTGTATATAGACTACTTTCTCCAATATTATAGCTAGTTTATTTTCATTCGCCTTCCAAATATTATGATTTTATTGTAATATAATATGTGATATATAAATGTATGGAAGGTATTTAGTATGAAAAGAACCGGTAAAGTAATTAACTATGATGAAGAAAAAGTTTATATAGTGACTGATACTAAAGAGTTTGTAACCTTAGAAAGAAATGAAATAGAACCTATTAAAGGCAGGGTTTATACAGGTATTGAATATATAGATAGAACAAATCAAATTAAAATTATTTCTATAGTAATAGCTATATGTTTGTTTTTAACTGCCACCTTATATTTTATATTCTTTTCTGCAACTTCAAGCTTTATTGTAACTATTGATGGCAATACTAAAGTAGGAGTAAATAATGATAAAATTGTTAGTGTCACCGATGTTGGTGATATTAAACTCTCAAATGAGCAATTCACCTCAATAAAGGGAAATGAGGTTAATGATGGCCTTATTCTTCTTTTTGATTTAGCTTATAAGCAAGAAATATTGCCCCCTCAAGATTTTTGGTCAATGGGTAAAATATATATTTATATTACTAAGGACAAAGAAGATGACCCTATAGACTTTACTAAGTTTAAAGAATATGCCTATCAATTCAACTATGAAATCATAGTAAATCGTAACACTAATACCTTTGATTAGGAATAAGTTGAGATTCTAGGTGGTGATAATTATATGGAAACAGAAAATCTAATGAGACTAAATAAATATATAAGTGAGAGTGGAATATGTTCAAGACGCGAAGCCGATAAATTTATTGAAGCTGGTAGAGTATCGATAAATGGTAAAAAAGCTATTGTTGGTTCTAAGGTGTGTAGTACAGATACTGTTGTTGTTAATGGTATTACAATAAAACCTAAAGTTAACAAGGTATACATAGCTTTAAATAAACCTGTAGGAATAACCTGCACAACAGAAACTTACGTTGATGGAAATATTATAAGCTACATGAATTATCCTGAAAGAATCTTTCCTATTGGAAGATTAGATAAACCTTCTGAAGGATTAATTTTTCTTACTAACGACGGTGATATTGTTAATAAAATTCTTAGAGCTGGTAATAACCATGAAAAAGAATATATTGTTTCTGTGGATAAACCTATTACCAAAGAATTCATTAATGCTATGGAAAAGGGAGTTCCAATTTTAGATACGATAACTAAACCATGTAAGGTAAGAAAAATAGGCAAATGTACCTTTAATATTATTTTAACTCAAGGCCTAAATCGCCAAATTAGAAGAATGTGTGAATACTTAGGTTATAGCGTAAGTAGTTTAAAAAGAATTCGTATAATGAATGTATCCTTAGATTCTTTACCGACGGGAAGTTGGCGTTATCTAACTAATAAGGAAGTTACGGATTTACTCGCTCTTACTGAGGATTCCAAAAAAACTCATAAATAAAAAATAGCTAGATTAAAGCATTTTATAGCATTTAATCTAGTTTTTATTTTGCAAATTTCTACATAAAAATATACTAACACCCATTGTTAGTAATTTAAAAGTTATACACATTACATAAAAAAAATTTTTTAATATGAGAATATATGTGTGCAATTCTTATATATTATGCACATTATCCACAGATGGCTTGTGTATAATGTAGTGAATTTAATGTTAATATCAGTGTAAAACCATAAAAAAGCTAACATTTTACATAATTCTATGATTTCCATTCATTTTATTCACTAAAACCACTTTTACCTTTACTAACATTATCCACAGTAATGTGTATAACATGTTTATAACTTTTTCATCTTCATTTTTTCGACCCCAAAACGCTATGTCTATATTTCCACATATTATCTTAATTTATACCCTATTTCTACAAAGCTATTATTTATTAAATTTATAAATAAGCTACATATACTACTAATACTATGATAAACTTATTTTGCATTAATAAAATTAAAATACCATTTAGATTTTTATTTAGGAGGTTTTACATATGAGAATTGGTATGGGATATGATGTACATAAACTTGTTCCCAACAGAGATTTAATAATTGGTGGAATTAAAATTCCTCATGAAACTGGACTACTTGGCCATTCAGATGCTGATGTCCTACTACATGCTATAATGGATAGCTTATTAGGTGCTGCAGCTTTAGGTGACATTGGTAAGCACTTTCCAGATACTGATGGAAAATTCAAAGGAATTTCTAGTCTTGAATTATTAAAGGAAGTTAAATCTCTTTTAGATACAGCAGGCTATTCTATAGGAAACATAGATGCTACTATAATCGCTCAAAGGCCAAAAATGGCACCTCATATACAACTTATGAGAGAAAATATAAGCAAAACACTTAATATAGACATTGATCAAGTAAATATCAAAGCAACCACTGAAGAAGGCCTTGGTTTTACTGGTAGTGAAGAAGGGATTTCTTCTCAATCCATATGCCTACTTACAAAAGTTTAAAATCTAAAAACTATAAAATAAACAGTTGAAATATATCTTACTTTAAAGATTACTTCAACTGTTTTTCTTATAATTTCCTTAATATTTCCTGTAAATCCTTCAATAACTCACCTACCGGATCATTTTCTTTATAAGACCTTAAAAGCTTATCAATAGATTCATATACATAATCATCATCACTTACTGCTATTGTTTTAGCTTCTGAATATATTTTGTATACATTCTGCTCTATCTCTTGCCTTAGCTCTGGTGAAAGTTCTACACCATCATCAAGCTTTAATGCAACTAACACTGCTTCATGATTTATAAATACTATTGATTTAGTAACACCAGTTATATCATTTAATCTAAGCATTATGTCTTCACTCATTTTAATAGCATCTTTAATAACTTCATCCTTATCTTTATCAAAATTTAAATCGCCCATATTCTCGATAGTTGGACCTGAACCAACACTATCACTTTTCTCCTTTTGTTCATTGCAGCCTGTAAAAATAAATAAATTTATAATTAATATTAGTAATAAACTTTTTAATAAATAGCCGTTCTTCCACTTCTTCATTTTATAAGCCTCCACATATATGATTTCAAATATGATTTTCCAGTACTTAATTAACTATTACTAGTGTGGCTCATAAATTAAAGTATATGCTTAATGATTTACAACTAGGTATCTTTCATATGTTTTATACATCATGGCTACTTTTTAAAACATCTCTGGTAATTATATATTTACCATCTTCTTCAGTCAAATCAAACTCACTTATACTTGTTACTCTTTCTTCTCTCTCAATATGAAGTACATATCCCTTTTGACCGTGGTTGTTAAAGAAAATCTCACTAGCCTTTATTACTCTAATTCGATTTCCCTCCTTATCGTATATTACATCAGGAATTTTATTAATCATCTTGTCTCTCCTTACAAAAGTTGTTAATTACTGATATATACTATTATCCCTTCCTTCAAATTATGACTTTAAATTATAAGTAAGCATTTAAATACTCGAACCTTCTCTTCCACCGTTCTATTGCAAATAAAAGATTTCTATTTTTATCATTTTAATAAAAAAACTGCCTAGAATTCTCTCTTAAGAGATTTCTAGGCAGTTAACTTATCTATACTATTTTCTTATATAAAGGAAATCTTATTTTATATTTCTACTTCCTGGTTTAACGTATGGAATATTTTCCTTACATAGTGGACATTCTTCTTTATCGAAGCTTTCGATTTCTAATTTAACTGCACTGTATATTGGAAGTTCTACTTCACAGCCAGCTGGTCTTCTATCAACTATACAGCAAATTCCTATAACTTCAGCACCAAAACTCTCTAAAATCTTAGCTACCTCCATTGAAGATTTTCCTGTTGTTACAACGTCTTCTGTTATTAATATTCTTTGGCCCGGCTTAACTTCAAATCCTCTTGTTAAAGTCATCTCTCCATCTTTTCTCTCAGTGAATATTCCTGGCTTTCCAAGTTGTCTTGCTAATTCATAAGCAACTATAATTCCTCCCATAGCTGGTCCAACTAACATATCAACATTTAAGTCTTTAACTTGTTCTGCAACTACTGATAAAACTTCTGCAGCCTTATCTGGGTGTTGAAGTAATTTTGCACACTGGCAGTATCTATTACTGTGCTTCCCTGAAGATAATAAGAAATGTCCCTCTAGTAATGCATCACACTCTTTTAATATATTTACAATTTTGTTTTCCATAGTTTATTCCTCCTAATAAATTCATTTGTATATTCAATCTATATTTTACTATATAATTCCTATAATTTCATTTATATCTTTTACGCCTTCTTTAATTAAGAAGTTTTCTATGCCCTCAAGTATTTCTATTGGAGCAAATGGATTTATAAAGTTTGCAGTTCCTACTTGGATTCCTGTAGCCCCTGCCATTATAAACTCTATTGCATCCCCCCAATTTGTAATTCCACCAAGGCCTACTACAGGCACTTTACATGCTTTAGCAACCTGATGAACCATTCTTAAAGCTATTGGCTTTATTGCCGGCCCTGAGAAACCTGCATAAACATTATCAAATACAGCTTTTCTTTTCTTATAATCTATAGACATTCCTTGGAATGTGTTTACAAGTGATAGCGCATCTGCTCCCGCCTCTTCACAAGCCATTGCCATATCAACTATATTTTCAGCGTTAGGAGATAGTTTAACCATAAGAGGCTTCTTGCATATCTTCTTTACTTCTTTAACAGCTTCATTGGCTACATCGGCTTTTATTCCAAGAGCCATTCCACCATGCTTAACATTGGGACATGATATATTCAACTCTACCATATCTATATCTTTATCATTAAGCTTCTCTATTATTGCAATATACTCTTCTACAGTTCCACCACCAACATTAGCGATAATGTTAGTATCATAGCTCCTCATTTTTGGAATCTCTCTTTCAATGAAAGTATCAACTCCTGGATTTTGAAGTCCAACACTATTTAACATTCCGCCTGTAGTTTCCTTTATTCTAATACCGTAGTTCCCTTGTCTTTCATTTAAAGTCAGTCCCTTACTACAGATTCCACCAAGCTTTGATAAATCGTAAAACTCACTATATTCTTCCCCGAATCCAAAGGTTCCTGAAGCAGTCATTATAGGATTTTTAAATTCTATATCACAAATATTTACTTTAAGCATAATATCTCCTTTAAATCTCTATTTCAGCCCCATCGAATACAGGACCATCCTTACATGTTCTTTTATTTCCTTTAACAGTTTTACAAGTACAAACTAAACATGCCCCTATTCCACATGCCATTTTCTTTTCTTCAGATATGTAAATCTTTGTACCAACCTCTCTGCATAGCTTAATTACGTTATACATCATAACCTCAGGCCCACAGCATAGAACTAAATCAAAGTCCTTTGGATCAAATAGAGCTGTTACAAATCCCTTTTCACCAACGCTTCCGTCTTCTGTAGATACCCCCACTGGAACTCCTAAAGCTTCAATTTCTTCTATTCCATAAACCTCATCTCTAAAGCCTGAGAACACTTCTACTTCAGAATCAGTATGTTTCTTAATTACATCTACTAGATATCTCATTGGAGCAACTCCAATTCCACCTGAAACTACAGCTACTCTTCCCTTAATCTCATCTAAATTAAATCCATTTCCTAGTGGACCTACAATCTTAACATCATCACCAGCTTCTAATTTGCTAAGTAACTTCGTTCCATCTCCAACTAATTGATATAAAAACTCTATGGAATTTTCACTTATATTATGAATACTAATAGGCCTCCATAATAGTGGTTCCTTGTCCCAACTTCTTAACATATAAAACTGTCCTGGTTTACCATCAAACTTTCCTTCGACAGTAAGTTTGAATATTCCCCTGGAAATTTTTCTATTTTCTATTACTTGACACACATTATATTCATAATTTCTTCCCATACCCAAATCTCCTAATAACCTATTTTAATTCAATGCCATACAAAACTGTATGGCATCTAGCTTTTATCTACTTCTTTAAATTTGCTATTGCTCCTAAGATTTCATCTCTCATTCTTATAACTTCTTCTCTTGCATACTTAGCGAAGTTTGTCTCTCCATCTTCCTTTCCTCTATAAGCAAGCATAATACCTCTAGATGAGTTTACAACTCCACCATTTCCATCTTTAAGGTAAAGAGCTACATCCTCAGCTTTTCCACCTTGTGCTCCATATCCTGGTATTAAGAAGAAAGTACTGTCTAAAGCTTTTCTAATTTCTATTCCTTCATCTACATGAGTGCAGCCTATTACTCCACCAACTGAGCTGTATCCACACTCTCCCATGTACTCTTTTCCAAGGTTGTTTATCATTTCTCCGACAACATTATAAACTCTTCTTTCTCCTGCAGTTTCAACATATTGAATATCTTTACTTCCCTTATTTGAAGTTCTCACTAATACGAAAACTCCTTTTTCATTATTTTGTAGGTATGGAAGATATGGCTCTATACTGTCTAATCCCATGTATGGACTTAGAGTTATAAAATCAGCCTCAAATTCTCCTGCAAAGTGAGCTTTAGCATACATCTCTGCAGTTCTAGAAATATCTCCTCTTTTTATATCCCCTATAGAAAGAGCTCCTTTTTCCTTTAAATACTGCATTGTTCTTGCATAAGCTCTTAATCCATCTATTCCATAAGTCTCATAATATGCTATTTGTGGTTTAAAGCATGCAGCTACATCAGCTGTTGCATCTATTATAGCTTTATTAAACTCAAATATTGCATCTCCTATGTTCTCATACTTTGCTTTAAAGCTCTCTGGAATATATGCTATATCTGTGTCTAACCCAACACAAACATGTCCTTTTTCTGCTACTGTTTTAAATAATCTATCTATAATCATCTTCATTTCTCCTCATCTATTTGTTTGAATAAATAATCTTTCCACCCTTTATAGTTTTCACTACTTCTCCATAAACCTTCTTGCCATGGAATGGTGTATTTTTTCCTTTTGATACTAACTCATGTCTATTTATTTCATACTCTTTATTTAAATCTAAAATCACTAAATCTCCATCGTAACCGATATCAATAGCACCTTTGTTAACAGCTAAAATCTCACTAGGTCTTTTGCTCATTATCTCACTTAATTGATTTAAGCTTATGTGACCTTCTTTTACTAGCTTTGTATAGCATACACTAAAGGAAGTTTCTATCCCTGATATTCCTGGTGCTCCTTTTACCTTATCATCCTCACTGTGAGGTGCATGATCTGTAGCAATTGCATCTACTTTTCCATCTTTAATTGCTTCTATTAAGTAATCTACATCTTCTTTACCCCTTATTGGAGGATTAACTCTGTAGTTGCATTCATCATCAGTTAAAGCTATGTGGTGAGGTGCTACTTCACAAGTTACCTTATGCCCTTTAGCTTTTGCCTTAATGATATACTCCATAGACTCCTTGGTGCTTACATGTGAGAAATGCACTTTACATCCAGCATATTTTGCTAGGGTAAGATTTCTCCAAGTCATTGTGTTTTCTGCCAACCTCATATCTATATTTGATAAGTTGTGATTTTCACAGTGACACATAACTGTAATATCCTTTTCCTTAGCCTTAACCATGGCATTAAGCATAACTTCGCTATGCATAACATCTTTACCATCTTCAGATATTACTTTAATATCCCCTTTTTCAAATTTATCAAGGTGGCTTAAATCATCCCCACTAAACTCATTAGTTATTGATACAACTTGATTTATATCCACAAGCCCTATTTCTTTACCTTTACTTTCTACATATTTTACAGTTTCAATGGTGCTACATACAGGATTTGTATTAGCCATTAAGTTTACCATTGTATATCCGCCTCTTACAGCCGCCTTAGAACCAGTCTCGATATCTTCCTTATATGTTAATCCTGGCTCTCTAAAGTGAACATGTAAATCTACGAAACTAGGCATTATAACTAATCCATTAACATCTATTGTAGTACAGTCCTTTACTAAATCTCTTCCAAGCTCACATATAACCCCATCTTTTATATATATGTCACCCTTAAATGTTCCACTCCAGTCAACAACTGTTCCATTTTTAATACATAAATCCATAATACACTTTCCCCCTAGTATAGTGAATTAATCTTCTGTAAGTCATCACAATAGTGGCATCTATATTCCTTAGTTTCAGCATCAACTAAATAGTGAATATGCTTTATGTTTGGCTCTATAGATGTAACACATCTAGGATTTTTGCACTTAATAACATTCTCCACCTTATCTGGAAGCTTTAATTTTATTTTCTCTTTTATTTCTTCATTTTCTATTATATCTATTGTTATATCTGGATCTATAACTCCTAATATTTTTAAATCTAAGTCTATTTTATTCTCTATTTTTATAATATCTTTTTTTCCACACTTTTCACTTGAAGCATTCATTATAAGTGCAACTGAGAAGTCTGCTTTATCTAAGTTTAAGAAGTTAAATATCTTTATTCCTTCACCAGCTTTGATGTGATCTATAACAATACCATCTTTTATACTATTTATAGTTAACATAGCTCATTCCTCCATTACACTATTAATAAATTCCCAATAACTTTAAAATCAATGCCATTCTAACAAACATTCCATACTTAGCTTGTTTGAAGTAAACAGCTCTTGGATCATTATCAATTTCATAAGAAATTTCATTTACTCTTGGTAGTGGATGAAGAACTATCATATCCTTCTTTGCCAATTTCATTTTTTCATTATCTAATATATAGGTATCTTTTAACTTTACATAATCTTCTTCATTAAAGAATCGCTCTCTTTGCACACGAGTCATATATAGTATATCTAACTCACCCATAGCTTCTTCCATTGTTCTTACTTGTTTAAACTCAATATTTCTCTTTTCTAAAACTTCTCTTCTTATATATTCTGGAATCTCTAGCTCTTCTGGCGATATTAAAATAAACTTATTATTTTCATATCTACTTAAAGTTTTTATTAAAGAGTGAACAGTTCTACCGAATTTTAAATCTCCACAATAGCCTATTGTCAAATTATCTAATCTTCCCATAGTTGCTCTAATTGTAAGTAAATCAGTTAATGTTTGAGTTGGGTGCTGATGTCCACCATCTCCTGCATTTATAACTGGTATATCACTATATTGTGCTGCAATCCTTGGCGCACCTTCCTTCGGATGTCTCATTACGGCTACATCTGCATAACATGCTATAGTTCTTATTGTATCTGCTATACTTTCACCTTTTGCTACTGAGCTTGCGTTTGGCTCTGAAAACCCTATTACCTTTCCACCTAACCTGCACATTGCCGCTTCAAAGCTAAGTCTTGTTCTTGTACTTGGCTCATAAAATAAAGCTGCAAGTACGTTTCCGTCACATACATGTGCAAATTTCTTAGGATCCGCGATAATCTCATCAGCTAAATTAAGAATTTCATCCAACTCTTCTAATGAAAGATCCATTGGGTCAATTACATTCTTTCCTTTTAACATTTAAAACACTCCTTTTTAACCTCTCTGGGATAATTTAAAGGTAATTACTTTAATAAAAAAAGCTTTCCTTATTCAAGGAAAGCTTTGAAATTCAATTCATATCTCGAAAATTTCAAATTGTATCATAAAGAACCTTATATTTCTACACATCCTACTCATAGTTCTGTGCATAATATTATTATCATACAATCTATTCATTCTTCCCTTGCCAGTATCTCTGTACTGCCTTTAAAAGGATATATTAATTTTAAGTGAATATCAAAATCTCTGGTTTGGATAACATAAGTTTACTCCTGCGAATAATATGAGAAGGAGTCACCTTATTAATCACAGTTTACTCCAAAAAAATAAGTATGTCAACCTATTTAATTAGGTATTTCTACTTATTTATATTCAATTTAAAATATTCTATTATTAAAATGTTTTTATTGAATTGTAAATTAAAAGAAAGTAAAATGTAATTATTATTACTAAACATGTTTTTTCCAAAATAACATGTACTTATGTATTAAATTAACTACACTTTGTGTTAATTTATAATATTTTATTAAATTAAGGAGGAATTTTCTATGAAGATACATTTAGAAGATGCTGCAAAAGATGCTTTAATTAAAGCTCTTAAAGAACAAAACAAATCAGCTGTTAGATTATCCATTGCAGGCTTTGGCTGAGGCGGCCCAAATTTAAGTGTTGTTCTGGATGAACAAAAAGAAAATGATACATTAGTAACTGTAGAGGGAATAGATTTTGTAGCAAACCAAGATGAAGAATTCGTTTTTGAAGACTGCACAATATCTTATAAAAAGACTTTCTTTGGTGAAACTTTCAAAGTAGTTTCAAAAGCTTTTGGTGAAAGTAGCTGTTCCTAATTCCCCTCAATTTTTTATTTTAATCTACTCTAAAAAGGGCTATCTATTTAATAGACAGCCCTTTTCTTTATATAAATAATCTTGTTTTCAATTCCTCACTAAATTCAGACCAGGCATTTGGTAGAGTTTCTGATTTTATCTTTGATATTTTATTCATTGTTGCATCAATATAGTCTGCAAAATGCACCATATATGCTTCTTCCGTGTTTGGATTCTTTGGAGAGCCATACTTAGGCATCCCATGGTGTTGTACTATACATCCTTTAACTCGATTTTTAAACTCCTCACTATAGTTGAAATTATCATTTTTAAAGGCATCTTCGATCATAGTAATTCCGATAACTATATGTCCTTCCATCTCTCCTCTAAAAGTACTTTTAAACGAACCATTGTGACTATACTCATATATCTTCCCTATATCATGAAGCTTTGCTGATAAAACTGCTATATCTCTATACTTGCAATGATATCTTTCAACCAAATTATTTGTCAAGTACACAACATTTAAAGTGTGTTCTGCTAATCCACCGACATATATATGATGACTAAATCCCCCAATTCCTGTAGAAAATAGCTTGACAAACTCTTGATTTGAAAAAAAATAATTATTTAATCTAATAACCTCTTCATCTTTAAATGTTTCCGTTGTGGCTTTTTCCAGTTCACTTAATATTGATTCTATATCACTTTGTGAATGTGGCATAAAATCCTTTAACTCATACTCTCCTTCATATACAGATACACTGTTAATATATCCATTTTTCCAAACTGCACTTACTATTTGCCCTTCCTCAAAATTCTTATATGAATTAAATTTAATATCCTTTGTTATATCTCCCAAAATATATTCTATATTATTAATTCCTGTAGTCTTCTCTCTAACAATTAAATGTATTTTTCTTTCACTTGAATCCTTTATATTTATAATATCATTTAAATATGTAGACTTCACAAAACCATCTCCTCATTAAACACTTAATATTATGTTTTCACCTGAGGCGACTTTTTTATTCATATAAGTAACACTCCAAATTTTTGATTTGGTTAAATAGAAGTTAAGTGAGTGTCCAAATCTATGATTAAGAAACACGAACTTACTCTTCGAGTACTCTTTTGAATGAATATGAGAATAAATTTCCTTTAATAATAACTAATTATATTTATCTCCATATTCTTTTACTAAAGTAGTTGCTAATTTCTTAATATTACTAGCTTGAGCAACTAAACTCATAACTACCAAGAAAATCATTATTCTTTCTTTCTCTTCTGCATTAAATTCATATTTCTCAAGGTATTTATCAAATATTTTTTCTCTAACCTTTTCATCTGCAATAAAAGTTAAATCCATATCAAGACTTTTTTCCTGAAGTTCTCCAAACATTTTATAAGTGTCTTCCCATGATAAAATATCATCTTCCCTACTATTAATATCATTAAAGGCTAATCTGAATACACTTCTTATCTCATCCGTTGTTAAGATTGGTCTCATATGTGCAAGTAATACTAATTGTACTAAATGTAACTTTGTATAGCCTCGTTTTTTTCCATCCTCTGGTTTCGAAACAACATCACTTTTTATATAGTTTTGAAGTATGCTGTTAGTGAAATTATCCTGATCAAACTTATCATTTAAATAATCTTTTACTTGAGATAAAAATAGATCATACTGTGGTAATTCATCATAAGAAATAGAGCTCTTATCAGTTGTTTCCTTAGCTATTTCTGATATTCTTGACAACATATCATTAAAAATATTTTTGTTATTGTCCTCATTATATTTCATTGTTACACCTCACTTTAATCTAAAAATCTATAATAAATCTTATTTGTAAAACCCTTTAAATTATATATATCTTCTTTAAGATTATTATAAATTATAACCTATCTCTTTACAAACATCTTAATCCATTTTCTAGAACATTAATTAATTATATATAATTTAATGCGTACTATATATTTCACATGTAATAAAATTCAATTTTAAAATTGAATAATTTTAAAATTACACTTTCATATATTAATTCTAAACAATTGTTATCAACATTAAACACAATTTTAACTAAATAGTAATAATAAAATATCAACACTTATTGTTAATTAATATACTACAATTTTTGTTGATATTCCTAAAGTTAGTTTACATCTTAAAAAGTTATTAACATTATCCACAGATGCTCTGTGTATAAATTCAAATATGACTGTATATAAGTTTGAAGATTTATCATATTTTACTTTCATATTTCTTAAAACTACAAATTCCTACTTTTTGCAAAATATATCTTAAATGAAGTCATTATATTTCTCTGTTTTTGTCGATAACTTTGTAATACCCCTTACATAATTTATAAATATATACATTGTATACATAATAGACTATAATTTAGCTTTAACCAACTTTATATTTATGGCATTTCTTGTAATATAACTACTAAATTTTATCAAAATTCATTGACTTTTAAACATTTTTGTACTATTATTAATAATATGGTATTAAATTCAAGAATATGGAATATAAGACATGTATTTATTGATTTGATTGAAAATATAGGAGGAATTTTTATGAAATCAACAGGTGTTGTAAGAAAAGTAGACGAACTAGGTAGAATCGTTATTCCAGTAGAATTAAGAAGAACATTAAACATAGATGTTAAGGATGCTCTTGAAATATATGTTGATGGTGATCAAGTAATTCTAAAAAAATATGAGCCAGCTTGCATATTCTGTGGAGATGCTCGTGATGTAGTTAACTACAAAAACAAAAATATATGTACAAACTGTCTTTCAGATTTAAAACAACAAGGGAAATAAATAAAAAAACGTTACGATTATCGTAACGTTTTTATTTTTTTGCCGTATATATTAATAAGGAAACGCCTTCTCATTCTATTCTAAGACGTAAATTTATATAGATCAAATTATATATACCAATATAAAAGTGACACAGCCTTAAGGTAACTCCCTTTCAGTTTCTTCAAAGGAGTAAGTTCACCTTTACCAAGTTAAAATTTAGACCTTCACTTAAAAAGACCAACAACACTGTTGCTGGTCTCAAAATAACTCTTAGTTATATCTTCTACCTTGAATGTAGTCATAACGATATTGCATTGGTGATATTTTTACAACTTCATTATCTTGTGGTGCGTGTAAATAACTGTTGTTTCCAACATAGATACCAACGTGAGATGCAACTCCACCATACCCAAAGAATACTAAATCTCCTGGTTGTAATTCCTCCTTAGGCACATAAGTACCTTGACGCATTTGATCATCTGCAACTCTTGCTATACTTATTCCACAAGCTCTATAAACATAGCTTGTCAATCCTGAGCAGTCAAATCCACTTGGACTACTTCCACCCCAAAGATATGGTACACCTAAAAATTGCATAGCATAATCAACTATAGCATTACCTGTTGCACTTGGTGGTACAAAACTATCCCCTCTATTAGGTCTATTGTCCCCACCTGTATATGAATTGATTAAAGCTAATGTTTGATTTAATTGTTGCTCAGACTCCTTCATAGCAGCTTCAAATAAATCTTTATTTTTTTCTGCCTCAGCAAGAGCTACTTGCTTTTCTGATTTTTGAGTTTCTAACTCCGCTAATTTTGCATTATTTTCTTCTTGTAATGCATCTAGCTTAGCCTTTTCATCTTCTATAATAGCTTTTTCAGCTACAATTACTTCCTTCTTTTCAACTAAGTCGTTTATAACCTTAGTATCATGGTTAATAATTGTTTTTATATTTGTTAATCTAGATAAGAAATCTGAAAAATCCTTTGATTCTAAAAGAACTTCTACATAACTATCTAATCCATTGATATACATAGCCCTCATTCTTTTACTGAATAAATCACTTTCTTCTTCTATATCTTTTTCCGTAGCTTGTACTTTTTTGTTGCTCTCATCAATCTTGTCTTGAACACCAGAAATCTCTGTCTCTAACTCTTCTATTTCATAAGTAATATCCTCCATTTTAGAGTTAACTTCTTGTATTCTAGCTTCAATTTCATCAACTTGCTCTTGAGCACTTTTGTAATTCTTTTTATTTTCTGCTAATTCTTGCTCGTATGCTGCCTTATCACTGTATGGGTCAGCAAGCACACCAGTACTAATTGATGCAAAACTTAATGTTAAAGCAAGTACTAATGATATGCTCTTCTTTTTCAAAAAAAATCCCCCCCTCTAATTCTTAATTTTCTCTTACAATTATAACACTATACTTGTATCAACTACAAGTATTTTACTGTAAAAAATAAGACAATCCATATATATTCATATGCCTATATAATAAATATATTCTTAAAAACTAACTTAATTCCTCAAACTTATTACAACTTAACCCTACAAATCCAGAGAATACTTGTAAACTTCCGATTTGTGCAACCCTCTTTCCTTCGCAACTAATTTAACAGCTTCTTTTTTATCCTTACCCTCATTAATATATTTCAAAATATGTTCTTCTATAGTAAGTTCTTCCCACTGTAGCTTTTTCTCTTCTATTATCTCTTCTTTACTTTTTCCTGAAATAACAATTACATATTCTCCACGGGGAGCATTTTCTTCATAATACTCTATACATTCCTCCACTGTACCCCTAAGTATAGTTTCATGGAGTTTTGTAAGCTCCTTACATACTGCAATTCTTCTATTTCCTAAAACTTCTCTTATAAAGTTTAATGTTGATTGTATCCTATGAGGCGCCTCATATAAAATTATCGTTTCCTGTCTATCCATTAAGCTATTCATTGTCTCTTTTCTTTCTTTATTCTCTCTAGATAAGAAACCTATAAATATAAACTTATCTGTGTCTAATCCCGAATATACTAATGCTGTAGTTATTGCAGTAGCTCCAGGATAAACCTCAAATTCAATTCCCTCTTCTATACATCTCTTAGCAATTACTGCTCCCGGATCAGATATACCTGGTGTTCCTGCATCACTAATAACTGCTATATTCTGTCCATCTAATAATCTTTTAATTATATCCTCACTCTTACCATTTTCATTGTGCTTGTGATAACTTATCAATGTCTTTTTTATTCCAAAATGATTTAACAGTTTTAAACTTTGCCTAGTATCCTCACATGCAATTAGATCCACAGTTTTTAATGTATCTAATGCTCTTAATGTTATATCCTTTAAATTCCCTATTGGTGTAGGTATTAAATATAATTTTCCACTCATTCTTTATTTCTCCTTGACTTTTTCAATTTTGGTATTACTCCCTATACTCCTAATGATTGAGAGTTATACATATCCTGAATTTCTTTAGAATATGAGTTATCCTCTAGATGCACATATAGTGGATCTTCAATTTTTAAGAATGCTCCTCCATCCCTCTGTCCTTCAATTAAAACTATATTAGGTGCTTTGCCTGGTTTAGGATGTACAAATCTTAGTCTTTTAGGCTCTATTTTATACTGCCTCATTAACGAGAGAATATCTACTAATCGCTCTGGTCTATGGACCATAAAGAATCTTCCATTGTCCTTCAACAAATTTCTTGCTGCAGATATAACATCCTCTAATTTGCAACAAACTTCATGTCTAGCTATGGCGCTTCGATCCTTTTCATTTAATATTCCAGCATTATGAAGCTTATATGGTGGATTAACTGTTACCACATCAACTCTTCCTAATTCCTTTAAAAGCTTCTTATCCCTTAAATCCCCTTCTATAAATTTAACTTCCTCTTTAAATCTATTATACTCTGAAGATCTATTAGCCATTTCAGCAAACTCACTCTGAATTTCAACCCCTATGACTAATCCACATTGACTTTTTCCTTTTATAATAAATGGAATAATCCCTGTCCCACTGCATAGATCAATAACTGTTCCATTCCTCTTTACTTTTGCAAAGTTAGCTAGTAAAACAGCATCAACTCCAAATCTAAATCCTTCTTTTTTTTGGATTATATGTATTCCCTTTAATTGTAAATCATCTAAAGTTTCATCATCTCTAACAAGGTTCATCCTCTTATTCCTTCCTCATTTTTATGTTTTATTCTTAAATTCTTAACTCCTATAGCGAAACCCCTTCTCACATGCGTTCGAATAAGTGTTCTTATGAGTAAGCCTGATCTAAATCACAGATGTACTCTGTGGAAGTTCTATTAACCAAACCAAATATGTACACAGTGAAAGTTCCAATACCCAAATCAAAAATTTTGAGTGTCACTTCTGAAACATCATTTCTGGAGTATATCTTTTAAATTCTCACTTAAAGTATCTATCCTATTATATACTAATATCTACTTTTTTTCATCTCACGAAAACTCATTTAATTAGTTAAAACACCCCATTATAACTTAACTATCTGTTTTTATAAAGAAAAAATTCCTTAAGTATTTTCAAACTTAAGGAATTCAAATCACATATAAGGGAAGCAATATGCCTACTACAAACTTAGCTTCAAATTAAACTACATAAGTTCTTCATCTGCATATTGCTTTAAGGGTTTATATTTATGATTTATATTATTTCCATTAAAACTTTAATTATACCAACACCTATTTACTGCTTCTCATATTATATAAAATGATTAACTTATATATTTAAATGTAATAAGGATTAATTAACTTTAATAAACTTAATATAAGTAATAAATACGAAAGGACTGCATTATGGAAATACTGTTATATCCCTTTAATTCCACTGATTTTAATTCTAATACTACAATACTCCTAGATGCATCCTTTTTGCTTAGTTTGGTGTATGATGATGATATTCATCATGCAGAATGCATCGAAGTATTTAGAATATTAATAAATAAAAAAACTAAATTATTCATAACAAATATAATATCCGCAGAAGTTCTAAATCAAATCATGTATAGAATTTTCATCCTTGATATTCGTCATAAAATGGATAAAAGAAATCCCTTCAACACTCAAACCAACATAAAAGAAATTATATCATCCTTCAGCAAATATGATAAAAAGATAATAAAAGATAAACGAATTGATAAATTAAGAGAAATTCCTTACAAAAAATACTTTGATAATCTATCCAAGAACACTAAAAAACGTCAAATTCTTGCCATATACTATAAGACAGCAGTTGCCATGCATAATCAGCTTGAAAATACAGTTAAATATTCCTACGTTGATATTAACAAACAATGTATGGTTAAAACTAAAGAATTAATGGTAAAAAATATGCTTTCTATAAATGATGCAACTCACTTAGCTTCATGTATATGTAATAATATTGAATACCTCTTAACTCTAGATAGTGACTTTATTTATGCTGATTGTGACTCTGTAAAAGTATTAAAGATATAATACACTACATCATCTAGTGATTATATCTTTACTACTTTTTATAATACATTTAGTTTTTATTCCTTTGTTTTTAAGCATTCTTCTCTTAAAAAACCTAAGGTTTTATTAATACTATTGTTCCGAAGCTGGAATACAAATTGCTTGATCTACTTTAATAACAGTTGAATCGCCCATGTTGTTATGTGCTTTTATAGCTTCAACTGCATCCATAACATTCATTGATGTCATATGTTCTTGAGCAATACTAAATAATGTATCGCCTTCTTTTATTACATAACTCTCATGATTAGCATGGTCTCCAGTTGCATTAGCATTATCCTCAGATGAATTGCTTTGATTTTCTAATGCAGTTTCATAAGAAATAATTAATTTTTGTCCATTTGCAATCACATCATCAGTAAGTTTATTTCTTTGTTTTATAGCTTCTACTACCTTAGTTGGGTCAGAGTTTGGCATATAAGTTTTAGCAATACTAAATAATGTATCTGTTTCTTTAACAGTATAGTATCCTTCCTTAATACCCTCACTTACTTTAGACTCTTCTTTATTTTGTTCTATTTCTTTTTCATTCTCTGGCTTGTTTGCTGTAGCATCATCAATATTAGATGAATTATCAGCTGTTTCTTCATTATCAGCTATATCATTAGATTTAGACCCTGTTTCAACTACATTTGAACCGTTTTTATTTGAAGCAGCCTTATCTCTATCTCCAATGTAGCTAACTGCAAAGAATACAACAGCTAATATTGCTATACAGCTTATAATTATTCCTATTTGTTTTTTAAATTTCATTGTTAACACCTCTCATAAAATTAATGAATTATATTTAATTTATGGACTAAATTGGTATAAAATATACATGTTAACACATAAAATTTATAATTTTTTCTAAATTTTTATAAAAAAAGAGGATCATAACATAAATTACAATCCTCTCAAGTCTTTTAGATTCTAAGGTTAAATTACCATGTACCCTTCATTTTCTATAGATTCAATTATTTCTTCTATAGATATAAAATTATTGTCATAAACTATTTCAGCTTCTTTCTTTGCTTTATGAATACCACAAGCAATAACACCTTCATTAGTAGATATAGCATTCTTAATTCTTGTGACATCCTTTGCTGTTATCATATCACAAATTTTTAGAGTACTTTTCATATATATCCCCCTAATTTTCTTTAAATAGTTCCTTAATAATTGTTGGATCTTCAACTTGTTTTTCTAACTCTTTTAAATCTATATCGTTAATAACATCTTCAAAGCTTCCTGATATTAATGTTAATTCATTAATTCCAACAACCTTAATATCATCTTCTCCTTCTTTTAATGTTACCTTAACCTTAACAGCTTCCTTAACTACACTGTTTGAAATAACTTCACCCTTTCCATAAGGTGTGTTAACTATTGATCCAACCTTAGGAAGTCTTTTTCTTATTCCTTCATAAGTTTCCTGTTCATAATTTAGACAGCACATAAGTCTACCACATATTCCAGATATTTTAGTTGGGTTTAGTGAAAGATTCTGTTCCTTAGCCATTTTAATAGAAACTGGAGCAAATTCGCCTAGAAATGTGGAACAACATAAACTTCTTCCACATGGTCCAAGCCCCCCAGTCATTTTAGCTTCATCTCTTACCCCAATTTGCCTTAACTCTATTCTTGTTCTAAAGATTGCAGCTAAATCCTTTACTAACTCTCTAAAATCAACCCTTCCATCCGCTGTAAAATAAAATATAACTTTATTATTATCAAAGGTATACTCAACATCTATAAGCTTCATTCTTAAGTCATGAGCCTTTATTTTCTCTAAGCAAACTTTAAGAGCCTCATCTTCCTTAGCCTTGTTTGCCTTATCTAAGTTTATATCTTCCTCTGTAGCTTTTCTAATAACATCTTTAAGTGGAGCAACAATTTCCCCCTCTTTAAGTTCCTTTATTCCTACTACACACTCACCGAATTCTATTCCTCTAGCTGTTTCAACTATTACAAAATCGCCTTTTTTTATATCTAACTCACCAGGATTGAAGTAATATATCTTTCCCGCCTTTTTAAACCTTACCCCTATTACTGTTATCATCTTAAACCTCCTGCATTCTCAAAACCATTGTTATAAATGCCAATGATGAGTTTACATTATTTTTTAGAGTATCTCGTGTTTCTTCTACAATTCTAATGATATCATTTAATTTACCTGATGAAAATATATTAGCTAAATCTTTAATTTCCAAAGTTTTATCACTATTAATTAATAAATCCTCATCTCCAATTTCTTTATATATAATAACATCTCTTATCACAGTTATAATTATATCTAATATATCATTATCCATGCTTCCATATGTTGAGAAAAAAGTCTCATAGTTTAATGATATTTCACTATCAATATCCTTTATACTTTTAATCAGCTCACAAACTTTACTCCTCACTAATTGAAAATCTTTATTTTCTATAAGCTTCTCTGCTTGACCTGGTATCCCTTTTCCAAAGGACTTTACCAGTTTAAGTTCTTCTGCTGAAATATAAGGAAACTTTTTTACCATAAACAAATCCATTTCCTTATCTGTTAAAGGTCTCAATTTATGTATACAGCATCTCGATTTTATAGTATCTAAAATGCCATCTAATTCCTCACAGAGTATAAATATAAACACATTTGCTGGTGGTTCTTCTATTGTCTTTAAAAATGCATTTTGAGCTTGAAAAGTTATCTTATCTCCACTATCTATTATAATAACTTTTTTATCGCCTTCAAATGGCTTTTTATTGCATTCCTCTATTATCGTCCTTATTGTATTAACTCCTATAGAACTTTTTCCCTTATCCAGAGTACAATGAATAATATCAACATGATCACGTGGATGATCAAGGTTAAGTAATCTAGCTGAAATCTCATCCGCTAATATACTTTTTCCTATACCCTTCTCCCCCACAAAAATATGAGCATGAGTAAATTTATTATTATTTATAGCTTCAATTAAATTACTTTTTATCTTTTCATGCCCTATCATGGCTAACCTCCTGTTATTTTTATATGATAATGCTTTAATTTAACTACTTTCTTCTATATGAAAAATGTACAATAAGCCATGCCTATTGTACATCGTATCAGCCTAAGTATATTATACTCTTAAAAACTTATCAACATCAACAACAAATATAGTTGCACCACCTATATTTACTTCTATTGGGTATGGAATATATACTCCTGTAGAACCAGCCACTGGAGAAGGTGATGATACAAGCTGCTTCCTAACCTTGCATATTTCTTCAATATAACCTAAAACAGCATCAACTTTTTCAGATTCAACACCTATCATTAATGTAGTATTTCCAGCTTTAAGAAATCCTCCTGTAGTTGCTAGCTTTGTTACTCTTAGTCCATTCTCTGTTAAAATGTCAACCAAGTCCATAGCGTCATCATCTTGTACTATTGCAATTATTAGCTTCACTTAAACCCCTCCTATGTGTTATATTTTCACAATGGATTTAACCCTATTTATAATTTCATTATGAATGTTTTCAACAGTGTCATCTCCATTTATTAATTCTATTTTACCATAAATTTCACTAATTTTTGTATATCCTTCAAAAACTTTTTTATGAAAGTCATCTCCACTATTTTCTAATCTATCTAAAGTTTTTTGATTACGCTTTCTTTCAATACCTTTATCGTAAGGTATTGTTATCATAAACACAAAATCTGCTTCTAATCCACCTAAAGCTGCCTCATTAATTGATTTTATTTTCTCTATACCAAGATTTCTTGCAATACCTTGATATACTATAGATGAATAAACAAATCTATCACATAAAACTACCTTACCTGCTTCAATTGCCGGCTTGATAACCTGACTTACAAGTTGTGCTCTAGATGCTGCATAAAGAAGTGCTTCACACATATCATCCATTTCCTCATTATCATTATCTAGAATCACCGATCTTATTTTTTCACTTATTTTAGTTCCGCCTGGCTCTCTAGTTCTTATTACCTCTATACCTTTATTTAAAAAATACTTTTCTAATAACTCAATCTGTGTTGATTTTCCACTTCCATCTGGACCTTCTAAAGCTATTAATAATCCCTTGTTCATTATAAATTCCTCCAATAGTATACATCTACATTTTTAATTATTTAACACAGTTATCATACCCTCTTCTACACCGAGTAATGTAACCTTATTATCTATATAATAATTAATAATTTCAACAGTTTCTTCTTCAATTAACTCACCTGGCATCACAATTGGAATCCCTGGTGGATATGGTACAATAGCTTGTCCGCATACTCTGTTTCTTACTTTACCTATAGATAATTTCTCTTTTTCTGAATCAATGGCTTGCCATGGCATAACCTTCATAGAAGGTATATCAGAATCTATAGGTATTGTACATTTATCTTTTAATTTTTCTAAATCACATCTTTTAAGTGCATCATATAAGTTTTCAAAATCCTGCCTTGTATTATTAGTTCCAAATAGTAACACAACGTTCCTATTATCACTCATTTCTCCTTGTATCCTATTTGCCTTTAAATAATCTAAAAGCATATGTCCACTATAACCTCTAGGTAAATTAATAATATACCTTGATTTATCTATTTTTATCTTATGAATATGACTATTCTCACTATATTCTTTTTCTAAATCCATGTGTCCAATAATATGAAAAATACCTAAGCCATTTATTTTATTTCTATACTCGTCACATAATACTATCAACTCATCATAAGCTGCCTTCCCGTACTTTTGGAGATAATATCTACTATAATCTAAAGATGCCATAAACAAATAGGATGGGCTCGTAGTTGAAAATATGCTAGTGTAGTAATCGACCTTATCAATTAGCTCATTACAATTAACATGTAAAAATGATGTCTGTGTTAAACTTGGTAATGTTTTATGTGCACTGTGTACTACAATATCTGCACCTAAAGCTACAGCATTAGATGGTAAGCCTTCAGTTACACCAAAATGTGCTCCATGAGCACTGTCTATAAGAACCTTCATGTTATATTCTTTTGCTTTTTTGATTATCTCTTCTAGATCCGAGCATAAACCATAGTAATTCGGATAAGTAAGCAATATTCCCTTTGCATCTCTATTAGCTTCCATTACAGAAAATAAATGCTCCTTATCAATGGAGAAAGGAGCATCATAATCCTGACTAATTCTACTTCTTATATAAATGGGTCTTAACTTTCTTAAAACAATACTATTATATACAGACCTATGACAATTACGCTCCACAATAATTTTATCATGTTCATCAAACACAGAGTAAACCATTATCATATTCCCTGAAGTACTTCCATTTACCAAAAAGTAAGATTTCTTACTTTGGTAATAATTACTTAATTCTTGTTGTGCTTCTTTAATTATGCCTTCTGGATTATGAAAATTATCCATACCATCAACTTCTGTTACATCAAAATTGATTAAGTTATTTAGAAAAAGCTTTCCTTCTTCTGTCTGCTCATATACCTTTCCATATTTATGACCTGGCATAGCAAAATAACTATTATTTTCCTCTTTATATTTTAATAGTGCCTCCACTATTGGTAATCTCGGCAATTATCATTCACTCCTCCTGGTATAAGTTGTACTAAATTTTTCTTTATACAGTTTTTATAGAAATCATAGAAGTCTGTTTCTCTATCTATTACTAATAGTCTTTTCTCACAAGTTTCACAAATTCCTTTTCCATATACAATTATACCATTATTTAGAGGCTTTCTACATATAATACACGTCCTACACATACTTATCCCCCTCAAAATTTATCATTTGGTTCTAATTTACTTAAAGGCCATTATTAAAGTAATATTTAGCTTAAGTCAAACTAATAGAACCATCTAAATTTTCGCCTCTTATAATATATTTTATTCAATGGAAGCGTTTTTTTATGTTGTCCCAAAAAATTTTTTCACTCTATAATTATATACAATTCTCCAATAAGCCTATAAATCATAATTGCTATGGATATACTAATGTAGTAAATCATCGAATCCTACATTTATTTAAATAAACATTAAGGAGGGTTTTCTTTGAAACAAAACATCCTAAGCTTTTTATGTACTATAAAAGAGGATATTTTCTCTTTAAATAAATATTTATACGATATTAGCGAAAATTGCTTTAATGAGTATAAATCTTGCGAATATATAACTACTTTATTAAAAAAATATAACTTTGTAATTGAACCTAATTTTCAAAACATCCCAACTGCATTTAAAGCTCAAATTGGAACTGGACATCCTGAAATATGCTTTATATGTAAATATAGTACTGGCGATGAATTAGGTCATGTATTTGGTAACAATGTAAATGCATCTATGTCCATAGGTTCTGCAATAGGATTAAGTACCGTCATTGATAAGATTGGCGGCTCAATAATTGTAGTAGGCTGTCCTGGTAAATATTCAAACGGTGCTGAGATTATAATGACAAGAGAAAAGGCTTTTGAAGAAACTGATGTTATCTTTGCTCCTCATGCTGATAATATTACTTGCTTAAATAATATTTCACTTTCTTCCATTCCCATGGAATTAACCTACTCAAACCTATGGCTTGAAAATGGTAAGGCAAATTTATCTTCATTAGATGTATGTCTTCAAAACGTACATTTTATAAATCAGCTTATTCAGGATACCTGTAACCACTGCTATATGGATCATTTACAACTAATATGTGATAATGCTCTAAATGAATATCCATCATCAGCAAAAGTTAGATTTGAAATTAAAACTCAAAACTACAGTATTGGTGAAAAAATTGAAACTAACGTTAGGAGATATATTAAATGTATTGAAGATGTTATGAATATTGATTGTAAATTAACACTCCTAGAGCTTCCTTGTAAAGAATTAATCGATAATCGTATAATAAATAAATTATTTGAATCTAACCTTAAAGAATGTGGCTTAATAAATACAACCTCTGGTAAAATGATGCTTTATCCTATTGGTATCGGAACTGTAAGCCATTCAACCCCAACTATTTATCCGTCAATTAATATAGTAAATGACACTTCTATTAAATGCCCTTCTATAGAGTTTAAAGAAGCAACTATATCAGAATTTGCTAAAGAAAACATGTGGAAAGCTATAGAGGCACTTGCCATTACAGGGTTAGATTTAATTGAACGTACGGATTTAATACGTGAAAGTACTTCTGAACTTTATAAAAATATTAAATAATAAAAAAAGACCTTGTAAATTACTTTACAAGGTCTTTTTTGGAGGCGCCACCCAGATTTGAACTGGGGAATAAAGGCTTTGCAGGCCTCTGCCTTACCACTTGGCTATGGCGCCAAACTGGTGGCTCGAGCAGGAATCGAACCAGCGACACGAGGATTTTCAGTCCTCTGCTCTACCGACTGAGCTATCGAGCCACACATGACCTGGCAACCACCTACCCTCCCACACAGCTTCCCGTGCAGTAC
>JARKVD010000031.1 GCA_029851835.1 Clostridium sp.
TTTTTAGTTTTATTTTATAAAATTATATTCCGAATACAGTTAATCCAACTCCTATTATTAATCCAGCATATAATAAGTCAATTATACAATATCCCATTATATCTTTAGCTCCAAGTCCAGCTATACCTAATGCTGGTAAAGCCCAGAATGGTTGAATCATATTTGTCCAAGCATCCCCCCAAGCTATAGCCATTGCTGTTTTTCCTGTACTTACACCAAGCTCTACAGCTGCTGGCATCATAATAGGAGCTTGTACTGCCCATTGTCCCCCCCCTGATGGTACGAAGAAGTTTACAAGTCCTGCACTTAAGAATGAAAGTAATGGGAATGTAGTTTGATTTGCTATTTTAACAAAACCGTCAGACATTAATACTGCAAGAGAAACTCCAGCTGCGTTTGCACCTGTCATCATCCCCATAATTCCTGCATAGAATGGAAATTGAAGTAATATAGGGCCTGCGCCCTTAGCACCTTCCATCAATGCATTAAGGAATCTCCTTGGAGTTCCGTGTAAAAATATTCCTAAGAATAAGAATATGAAGTTAACTATATCAAGGTTTAAGTTAAATCCGTTATTAATAAAGTAGTATATGATATAACTAAAGCCCATTAAAGAAGTCAACCATGTTACTATCCTACTATTCTCCAATTTATCAGCTGGTGTCATTTCAGCTTTTGTCATAGCCATGAATTCTTCTTTTTCTTCTAATAAGCTCTTGTCAATAACTACAACCTTTTGACCTTTAGCTGGGTGCATCGCTTTGTTAATAAGCGGTAATGTAATAACAAGTACAGCCACAATAGCCATATTGTAAAATGAGAATAAAGTCTGACTAGTTGGAATTCCAATCTCACTAACAGCCCCAGCCGTAGCTTTAACTAATGTCTCTCCCCCTGTTGCTACAGTAAGAGGAATTGATCCCGAGAATCCACCGTGCCATAATAAGAATCCTGAATAAGCTGATGCAATAAGAAGTCTATAGTCCACTCCTTCAACCTCTTTAGCTAGCTCCTTTGCAAAAATAGCTCCTATAACTAATCCAAATCCCCAGTTTAATACGCATGCAATAGCAGATACAAAAGTAACCATCATAATTGCTTGTGTTGGCGACTTAGGAATTTTAGCTAACTTTTTAGTCATTTTTTTAAATGCTGGTGCGCTAGCTAAAGTATGTCCAAAGACAAGAACTAAAGCCATTTGCATAGCAAAGCCTAATAAACTCCAAAATCCGCCTGACCAATGTAGAACCATTGCCATAGGAGATTGTCCTGTAAATATAATTCCTGAAAGAAAAATTGCAAATGTTAAAATGATACAAAATAAAAATGGGTCTGGTAAAAACTTTTGTACCAAAGTAACGCAGCCGTTAGTAAATTTTTTAAACATATTTTTTCCCCCTATAATATGTATTTAGTAATCACTTAATAACTATTAGGAATCTCTTTCTTTTCTATTGATATTTTTAAGTTTCCTAATAAAATTGTTAAGTTTTTAACCCAATATGATTATACCATATTTTTACTTATTAAAAAATATTTTTCTGAATCTTCTTTAAATTTTCCCAAGTATTTATTTCACACTTATACTTTTTATTTTTCTACACATACTTATAAGTGATCATCCAAATCTATGATTTGGCGAATGGAACTTACTACTTCCACTGTTTTTGAGAAGTAGTTTCCATTATTAAATAAATTTGAAAGGAGTTTATTATGGAAAAAATTAAACAAGATCTTCAAAATTTAAAAGAAGAGGTAAAAGATAAATATACGGAATTAAAAATTCAAGCAGAAGAAAAATTTGATGATTTAAAGGATCGTTTTGATGAAATGAAATTCTCTAGCGAAATAAAACATCAAATGAAATCTGAACTTCATGAAGAAAAAAATTTAGCTCATAAAATGGCTCATGAAGCTAAAAAAGTCGGAAAAGCCGAAAAAGCTATTGTTAACGAAGTTGTAAAAGACATAAAAAAAGAATTTCATTAGTTTTAAAACTGTTGCCATTATAAAAATAAAAAGGAGTTTCATAATGATAAAAAATCATTATGAAACTCCTTTTTAAATTATAGATTAAAGTTCCTCTACAACTTCTGCTATTTCATCAATACAAGCTCCACAAACAGTTCCAGCTCCTGTTGCTTCCATTACATCATCAACAGTTTCAGCACCTTCAGCTATAGCTTTTTTTATAGCATCAATATCTATCCCTTGGCAAGGACATATTACTCTATTATCAGACATTCTTTTCCCCTCCTTAGTAAAATAAAACGTTACTCATTTTTATACTAACCAATTTACAATAAAATCTTAAGGAATAATTTAATGAATTTTAAAATTAATTCTCTTTACTCTCAACTAAAATCTTTTCAATTCTTTTTATGCATGCTCCACATGCAGTTCCCGCACCTGTAGCCTCTTTAATATCATCTACAGAATTTGCTCCCTCTTCAATAGCTTGTTTAATTTCATCTTCATTTACGTTTAAACAATAGCATATTGTTTTTCCAGCCATAAATTTATCCTCCTTTTCTTATGTATTTCCTTCTTCTATTAACTAAATTATATCATCATAATTTGAATTAATCAATAATTATTATTTGTTAGTATAAATTTTCCTATTGTGCAATTCTACTAAGATAGGTATTTCTTAATCATTTCTTGAAATAAAGAAATATGAACTTCATCATCACTTATTATTTTATCCAATACTCTTTTTATATATTTATCATTTATATTGCTTTTAATAAATTTATAGCCATTTATAGCATTTACTTCTCCCTTTATATCAAGTAACAGCTTTTCTCTAATTATTTCTTTATCTTTAGTATCTTTCTCATCTAATTTTATACACATAATATCCCTATCTCCATAAGCAATATTTCCTGTGTTCCAATAATACCTATTAGAGTTGTAATAAATTGGTTTACCACCTAATTCTACAATTAATTCTGCCAAAACCTCTAAATGATGCATTTCAATAATGGAAATGCATAATAATATATTTGAAATTGATTCATTAGCTATTGTAGTATTCTGATACAAATATTGAGTTATTGCCTGTATTTCACTATCTGCTGCACTTGAATATGCATCTAATAACATATTTGCATAGTTTAAATTTTTACCCTCAACTTTTCCTTTTGGCATCGGTAAGTCAGATTGACATGGTAACTCATCAAAAAAATTTTCAACTTTAGCTTCAATATTATCGTAATTATTCATATATATCCTCCATGCACTATTTCTAATAATCTATATGCAATCTAAAATTTTAATATGATTTATTAGTTAGTATTGTTCCTCATATACATGAATATCTATATTAGATACTACTTTTTATTGTATTCGCCTATTATTTTCAACTATTTATTTGAGTTCCTAATTTCAACTATCTAATCTTTAAATCATAGTTATTGCTGACTTCATCATAAAACTCCATGCACTTTTCGTCTTTAAAGAAGCAAGGAAATTCCATATTATAATTTCCCCATATTGTGCAAGGTATTTTAGTAAAGTAAAAGGTTGAAAACAATACTTCTCTTGTACATAGCCTTACAATAAACGGAAGTATTTCTCTAGATAATCTAAAATAAATACTGTCACCTTTCAACTCTCTTTCTATAATATTTAGTGTTATCTTATCATCAGCTACCACCATATCTTTCAGTCGTTTTTTATCTTCCTCTCCTAATCTTAAATAATAGAAATCTATAAATGAATTCTCTTCTCCATTTAACTCTAATATTCTCTCGAAAAATCTAAAGATCCTTTCTTCACTTTCTTCCTTATTTAATAAAATCTTTTTTTCAAGAACTCCATTGTGAAATTTATTAAACCCATCAGAAATATTACTAAATCTTATATCAACTTTATTTTGAAATTCTTTTTCTTCAATACTTTTCAATAACATTTATACTTCCTCCACATTATATTTATATTAATTTTAACATATACATGTTAACCAAATTATAAATTTGAAATTTCACATCTAAACATTCACTTATAAAAAAAGATACATACATGCACACTGCATATATATATCTCTATTATTTACTATTAACTTAACTCTTCACCAATTTTGGAAAATATAATTTCCCTGCTATCCACATCATAACTTTTAATTAACGTATCTCTACCATCATACTTCTTTCTTACATTATCACTTGACAGTAATTCTTGTAATACTTCATTATAGCTTAAAGGAAAATAAAATTTAATTAATTTGGGAATCACATTAGTTGTGCTATATATATCACAATATTGGTCATACCTCCCCTTAAAGGTTATGTTACACCAATTTCCAACCTCTGTTATGATAATGTCATAAAATTTTATTCCTCTCTTTTCAGAACTATAAATTATTGAATCTTGGTAATATTGTTGAAATCCATAACTTCTCTTTAAAAACTCTACATCTGCTTTAAATTTATCAGTAGCACTGACTCTTTCAAGCTCCTGAGACTTTGTTAAAGTTACTTTCTCACATGGGGACTTATTATCTTTAACATATACTGCTGAATCCTTCACGATTACTGTAAACCCAAACTTTTCTCGCAACATATCAAAGGGAATTCCAGCTTTCCCATCACTATTGATAATTAAATCATTAAACTCTAGTTTTTCAAATTCTTCCCCATTTTTTTCACTCATATATTCATACCCCTAATCTTACAATAATTATTGTCCAAATCCATTTCCTATAATCTCACTAGTATTAGAAATAAGAATAAACGCATTTGGCTCAACCTTTTTTAAATAATTTCTCAGTTGAACTGCCTGACTTCGTTTTAACGCTGTAAATATGATTGCCTTACTATCATGAGAATATGCACCTTCAGCTCTACATATTGTAGCACTTCTATTCAACTCATTAGTAATAAAATCACAAATTGGTTCAGGATTATCACACATAACATTAAAATACTTACATAAATTGATATTCTCTATGACACTATCAATAAATACTGATTTCATCATAAGTCCTAGACAAGAGTATAATCCAGTCTGAACATCGAATATGAAAAATGCAGAAAGTACTACTATTACATCCGTTACAAATAAAGCAGTTCCAATATTAAAGCTTGTATGTTTTTTTAGAATCATCGCTAATATATCTGTACCACCACTAGATGCCCCTATATTAAATAATATGGCAGATCCAACTGCTGGTAAAATTACTGCAAATATCAATTCTAAAAACGGTTGATTTGTTAGTGGTCCTGCCATAGGAAAAATTTTTTCCATAATGCTAAGACTCACAGTGGTTAAAATAGTTACATAAACAGTTTTTACTCCGAATTCTCTTCCCAAAAACATGAATCCAATTAAAATTAATATGGCATTTACTATGTTAGTAATTGCACTTGGAGAAATTGACGTTACTTTACTAACAACAACAGCTAGTCCAGTAACCCCTCCAAAAGAAAAATTATTTGGAAACTTAAACAGATAAACACCTAATACAACTAATAATGTACTAATTGTTATTAAAGCATAATCCATCACGCTCTTCTTAATTTTTTCATTCTTCGTTATCACTTGTTGGCTCATAAATACCTCGCTCATACGGCTTGTCTTTTTCCTTTGATTGCCTATTATCATAAAAATATTAACATAATTTTTTTTACTAAACAAATCTATTTTAATGCCTTAAACCTCTAATTTATACAACCTTCCCTCAATATATTACATATACATTGATTCATGAGAAAAATCCCCATTTTCCTCCCAAATTCACCTTATAATTTTCATATTCTACTTAATAAATTTAATCTCTTTAATTCTTATCCTAAATTATTCAGTATAACTTCCCTAAAGCATCCTGTCTTGTCTTGTCCTAAAGTTCAACTTACATTGAATATTCTATGTTAATTATGTATAATATATGTAATTGTCATTATTAAAATTTCGAAAAGTACACTTTTAAAAGTATACAGTTAAAGGAGGCAATTGAAATTTATGAGTATAGATAAAGCTATATCACCTAATAAAATAAATGATCCTTTATATATTAAGCTCTATGAATACTATAAAGACTTAATATCTTCAGGTGTTTTAAAATCTGGGACAAAGCTTCCATCAATAAGACGTTGTTCTTCTGAGAGACTTATAAGCAAAACAACTGTAGAAAGTGCTTATCTCCAACTTGCTGCTGAGGGATATGTGACCTCAAGACCTGGAAGTGGATTCTACGTAAATGATTTAAACTATTTTAGTTTAAAACAAATTAAACCACAAAATAAATCATTTGGCCATCAATCTAAAACAATTACTTATGACTTTTCTACCTCTGCTGTAGACTTAAAAAGCTTTAATTTTGATATTTGGAGCCGTTATATTAAAAGCGCCTTAAGAAACAATGAACGCCTTCTTTCCTACGGCGATCCACAAGGTGAATCAGACCTAAGAAGGGCTATCGCTTCCTATATAGCAAAACAAAGAGGTGTAGTATGCAATCCAGACCAAATAGTAATTGGTGCTGGTATTCAAAGCCTTCTCCATATAATTTGTTCCTTAACGGGACCACGTTCACCAGTCTACTTTACTGGCTCATCCTTTGAAAAAGGACAAGCAATCTTTGATGATAGAGGCTTTAGAACTGTATCTTATAAAAATATGACTGAAGATTTTTCTGATTTTGAAAAAAGCAATGTAAAAATAATCTATACATCTCCATCCCATGTGACTCCTTGGGGAGATGTGATGCCAATGCAGCAAAGATTAGCCTTACTTTCCTTTGCTCAGCGAAAGGATTGTTTAATAATAGAAGATGACTATGATAGTGAATTTAGATATTATGGCCGACCTGTACCTTCTTTACAAGGCTTAGATGGCGGACATAAGGTAATTTATATGGGAACCTTCTCCAAGCTTTTACTTCCATCCTTAAGAATAAGTTTTATGGTCTTACCAGTGGAATTAATGGATAAATACAAGGATATAGGACACCTATATAACCAAACCACCTCTAAAACTGAACAGATTGCACTGTGTCAATTTATTAGAGATGGCCATTTAGAAAGACAAATTAAGAAATCTCGAAAATTATATATGGCTAAAAGTCAAGAGTTATGTTCTACCATCAATAGGATATTTAAAGAACAAGCAAATGCTACGCCAGGTACTGGGGGATTTTTGATTAAAGTGGAGTTTAATGTTAACTTAACAGCTAAGGAAATTGCTAAAAAAGCTGAAAATGCAGGCATATTAGTCAATACCTTTAGAGATATACCTAATGAACCTCCAAAGATTTCTCTATCTTGTTCTGGTGTAAGCGAAGATGACTTTGAAAAAGCTATAATGATTTTAAAAGAAAGCCTAAAAAAATAGCTATCCAATAACATATTGCTATTTTAATTCATTATAAATTCTAATTTACTATCTTTTATCCATTTTACTACTTTTATATGCTTCTCAACTAATGAATTCCTAATTAAAAATTAAATCAAAGATTTTGAGTGTCACTTTTAGGCTCTCACTTAAGTTAAGGAGACAGCTTAAGCCGTCTCCTTCTGATATTATACAGTTTTATTTTTTATTTATTGATTTAATCCCAACTCCCTTAGGTAAAGCTAAATTCAATATTAAAGCAGTTACGAAACCTCCAACAATGGCTTGACTAAACATATTTTGAAACCAAGTTGGGAGATACTGCATTACTTCTGGACAATTGCTTAAACCTAATCCAACAGCACAGGAAGCTGCTACTATTAGTCCTGTTCTTTCTGAAAGCTTACCATCCTCTTCTAAAAGAAGATTTATTCCACTTATGCTTATCATTGCAAACATTAAGATTACAGCTCCACCTAAAACGCAATTTGGAATAGATGCAACTATTGCCCCTAACTTAGGTATAAAAGCACAGAGGATTAAAAATGTAGCTCCAGTCATTAATACAAAACGGTTTACTACCTTTGTTATAGCTATTAATCCAACATTTTGACTGAAGGATGTATTAGGCATTACTCCAAATACTGTTGCAAAGGCACTCCCAAATCCATCTGCATGTACTGCACCTTGTAATTCTTTGTCGGTAATATCTCTTCCTAAACCGCCAACTGCTATACCAGTATTATCCCCAATAGTTTCTACGGTAGTTGCTAAATATACTAAAATAAAAGGTACAATTGCTTCAATGTGAAAACTATACCCTAATCCCTTAATCATGAAAATAGGCTTAGGTATAGAGAACCAAGCAGCACTAGCTACTCCTGAAAAATCAACCATTCCCATGAATATTGCAACTAAATAACCAACTAAAATACCTAATAAAATTGCAGAAATACTCCAGAACCCCTTTGCCCACTGCTTTAAAATTACAATTACTAAAAATACAAGTAATGCGATAGAGATATTTGCTATTGACCCAAAACTTGGATCACTTTGCATTCCTACTCCACCACCCACAAATTGAATACCAACTCCTATAAGAGATATTCCAAGGATTAAAACAACTGTTCCAGTAACACAATGGGGTAAAATCTTTCTTAAAGGCTTAATTATAAATCCAAGACAAAACTCCATTATACCACCAAGGAGTGATGCACCCATGATAGCTCCATAACCAAACTGTGTTCCAACTCCAATACTTACTGGAATAAACCCCGAACTAGTTCCCATTACAACAGGTAGCCCAGAACCAACCTTCCATATTGGATATAACTGAATTAAGGTTACAACACCAGATACAAACATAGCATTTTGTAATAAAATAATTTTTGTTGCCATATCCATGCTCAATACACCTGTAATAACTAACAATGGTGCTAAGTTTCCAGCATACATAGCTAGAATATGCTGCATACCAAGTGGTATTGCGTCAACTAATGGTACTCTCCCTTCCAATCGATACATGTTTTCTTTTTTACAACTCATTTCTCGTCCCCCTTTAATTAAAAATTAATAACTTTAAGAGTAATAAAATATTACCTCTTAATAAACTTACTTAGTGCTTATAAGTTATTTCCCGGGTGTCCTTTTAAATGAAGTTTGTAATATTATACAAGATGAAAGTTATAAATATGCAAACTAAAAACCACTAAAATAAAACATAAAAATTAATCTAATTAATCAGTAAGAATTTTAAATAAAATAATATGATTAAACTATAATCTTTTTACATTTAATATTAATTCATCTTATATAATAAATAAAAAAATTTCACTTTACTTGAAAGCAAAGTGAAATTATCTTAAATTTCTATTTTGATTTTGGATTCATTAATAATAAACCAGCAATCATTATTACAGCAAACACTATTAAGTAGTACACTACAGCCATTCCGTGAGCATACCATGCTGCTATTATCATAAATATACACGCACACACTGCGAGAGCTGGAGCTATAAAGCGTTTAAATATTCCTAATTCCTTTTCTTTCTTCATCAGCATAAGGAATATAGGAATATAAAAAGCATAAATTGTTACTATTGGAAGCTCTGAATTGTCAAAGCTGAATGCTCCAAACCAAGGAGTTGTTAAGTTTGCTCCATAGAAGTAAACTAACCATAAACAACTTAATAATAAACCTACTATGGCAGAATTGGTTGGCATACCTGTAGTTGGATCTACTGATTTAAATACATTTGAGTTTGGTCCCATGTTACGGGCTGCTAGTGAGTACATACCTCTTGTACATCCAAGCATTAATCCATTGAGAGTTCCAAGACAAGAAATAACAACAAATACAAATAGTATTGATCCACCTGCACTAGAAAACACCTTTGAAAATGCAAGTTTTGCTCCTGTTTCTCCACCTGCCATCATAACACTGTTCTCAACAGTTCCCGCTAATCCGATATAATAAAGAATATAAATAGCTACTATAAATGTTGTACCAAATGTTAATGCTAAAGGTAGATTCCTTTTAGCATCCTTTAACTCAGCATTAATACTCGTAGCAATAATCCATCCCTCATAAGCAAAAGCTGTTGCAACAACTGCTGTAAATAAAGGGTTTCCTGTAACCTCCACTATTGCACCACTAGTAAAGTTTTCTACTAAAATTCCGTTGCTGATACCAGCAACTGTTCCCATTGCTGCCATTAACACTAATGGTATTAACTTTATAACCGTAGTTGATACTTGAAATTTTCCAGCAAGTTTTGGTGATAATGCATTAATTGCATAACTAGAAACTAGAAATAATCCTGCTAAAATCATAGCTTGCGATCCAGCAATATCCCATCCAATCAATACGCAAGTATACCTTGCAGCAACCCAAGCTAGTACACCTGTTAAGCTTGGATAGTAAATTGTAGTCATAAACCAACCAATCATATATCCATATTTTGAACCTAATGCCATCTCAGCATAATCCACAATACCATTAACCTTCTCATACCTTGTAGCCATAATTGAAAATACATAAGAACAAACAATCATAATAAGTCCACCGATAATCCAAGCTAAAATTCCAGTAGGAAGATCTCCACCTGTAGCAGTTAATACTTTCTCGGCTTTAAAAAAGACTCCACTACCTATAACAATTCCAATTACCATAGCAATAGCCATGCCAAGTCCATATTTTTTTTCTAGACCTTTTTCCATATACCTCTCCTCCTGTACAAAAACACTGTTGAAACTTTATTTAATTCAAGATTATATCATGTGTGTACAGGCATTGAAAGTAATTTTCTTATTCTTTTATCTTCTAAATATTTTTATAATATTCGTAATATTTTGCTTCTGTATGCACCGTTAAATATTCAAGGTCTTCCTTGCTGTATCATCCTTATTCATCTTTACACCAAATCCTTTTTTGACTTATTCCCCTTGTATGGCCTTAAAACCTTTTCCTATTTACTAAGCATTTAATAATACATTTTTTGCTTCTATTATTTTTTCACTGCTAGTCTGCCAAACTTCATACTCGCTCATCATTGGAAGTCCCATTGAAACCTTCTCATTTTTATAAAGCATTCCACTTGTTAAAGTTTCTTTTCCTGACATATGGAAAGCGTAAGCCTTGCTTTCATATAAAAATTCTTTTATAACCTCAGCATTTACACCACTGCCAACCAGAATTTCTAGGTCGTCCCCAGCTTCTTCAATTAAATCTTTAATTAGCTCTTTTCCCTCTAAAGCTGTATTTCTCTGTCCTGAAGTAAGTATAGTATTTACCCCTAATCTTTTAGCTTCTCTTAATGCCTCATAAGGATTCTCTGTCATATCGAAGGCTCTGTGCATTGTTATGTGCATTCCTTCAGCTAAAGCAATAAGCTCCTCCATTTTAGAACTATCAATGGTTCCATCAGCTCTTAAGCAGCCTATAACGACTCCATCTGCACCTGCATTTCTAAATAACTTTACCTCTTCCTTTAAAATTTCAAACTCATAATCTGAATACAAAAAATCTCCAAAACGAGGACGAAGTAATACATTTATTTTTATACTTGTATTTTCCTTAACCTTTTCAAATAAAGCTAAACTTGGCGAAGTTCCTCCTATAATTAGATTAGCACAAAGCTCTAATCTATTAGCTCCCCCTTTTTCTGCCTCTATAGCAGATTCAACTGAATCCACACAACACTCTAATATGTATTTTTCCATAGTTACCTTTTCCTCCTTATTTAAGTAAATTGCAATTTTTTTGATTTGGTTAATGTGAACTTATTTCTTAGAATACATATGACAAGGAGTTTTTCTAATATATTAAAAAAGATGTCATTAAAGCACGACACCTTTTATATCTCACTATGACTTTTGACTTCAATTAATAGAATTGATTTTACTCACACTAATTTTATTTTTTAATACTTTCTAAACTATATAACAGGATTCAACCTTATCTTTATATTTCCCCATAAATATATTCACAAACTTTCCAATTAGGAGTGCAGCAACTATAGTTCCAATCCCGATCTGTTCAAGTCTTCCTAAATAAAGAAAGGATATTAATGTAGCTATTGAAACTAAAGTTAAATCAAACCTAATCTTCACACTTCCAAATTTCTTATCATATTTTTTGGAAATAGTATTACAAAGAGCATCTGGAGCATTCATTATCACATCTGTGGTTACAACTAAAAATACACCAAAGGCAATTACTATACAGCTGGATAAGCAGAGCATTAGCTTTAATATTACATTGTCGAAATTAATAAATAAAGTTAAATACAAAAATATATCTGTAAACATCCCAAACACGGAAGAAAATATAATTTGAAGCCAATCCCGCTTTCTAAATTCTTTCCTCAAAATAACTATTTGGGCTATAATAAATAAAAGATATAGTGCAAAAGTTATTGAACCAACACTTATTCCTGTGGTTAAATTTAAAACACAAGGTATTGATGTAACTGGCGATACTCCCAGCTGTGACCTAATAGACAGTGCTACTCCAAATGCAACTATTAATAATCCTACTATATATATAGTAAATCTTTTAATCTTATACTTCACGATGATATCCCCCCTGTAAACCATTAACTATTAATTGTCAAACTTCTCATCCTTCTATATAATAACCTAAATTACATAAAAAAACAAATCATAAGTAATATACCTAATTAGTATTCTATTTACTAACTCTTATTTGTACTTACTCCTTCAAATGAATATGAGAATGAAGTTTCCTTATAAATAAAAGGATCAAATTCTACTAAATAAAATGTACCCCATCGAGTAGACACTTTGAAAACAGCCTAACCTATGAGGTACATTTTAAATCATTTAGATATTCCCTTTAACTGTCTTTGCTACACATTTAAAGTTCGTCTTCGACTCCTTTTCATGGGAAAGCCTTGCATTGGTGATTGTAAAAACCTTACTTCGTCCCTTCGGTCCTTGTAAGCTTAACAACCACCTCAGCAGTAGGCTCATGCCAATCATCCTTCGTTTCACTCGAATTCTTGGTGAGCCCTTGCATGGACATTCGTAAGACTTACTTCGTCTCTATGTTCCTTGTAAGCCTAACGACTGTCTCAACATGATGCCCCTGTGGAAACATATCTACAGGCTGAATTTCATCCGCTTTATATCCTAAGTCTTCTAAAACTCTTAAATCTCTTGCTAAAGTTGCTGGGTCACAGGATACATATACTATTCTTCTTGGTTGTACCGCTGCAATTGCATGAAGAAGTGACTCTTCACAGCCCTTTCTTGGTGGATCAAGCATTATTACATCTGGGCTGATGCCTGATTTAATAAGTTTTGGTATTTCTTCTTCTGATTTCCCAACAATAAATTCTACATTCTCAACACCATTAGCTTTTTTATTTTCATTGGCATTGTCAATGGCTTGTGGAATTATCTCTATTCCATAAACTTTTCTAGCTGCTTTAGATAGGAATAAGGAAATTGTTCCTGTTCCACAGTAAGCGTCGAATACCACTTCATCCCCCGTAAGCTCTGCATATTCTAAAGCCTTTTTGTACAGAACTTCAGTCTGTACAGGGTTAACCTGGAAGAATGATAATGGTGATATGTTGAATTTAAACTCTCCAATGTAATCAGCTATGGTATCCTGTCCCCATAGGGTTACTGATTGAAGTCCTAATATCACATTAGTTTTATCTTTATTTATATTTTGTATTACAGATCTAAGGTTTGGAATTTCAGCTTTTAATTCATCTATAAGAGTATTAGCATTAGGAAGTTTATTGTCATTAGTTACAATAACAACCATAACATCTTTTGTCTTAAAGCCTTCTCTTATCATTACATGACGAATTATACCACTGTGCGTTTTTTCATCATAAGCTTTAACCTTATATTTTTTCATCCAATCCTTTAAAATTTCTACTACCTTATCACCTAATTTACTTTGAATGAAGCAAGTTTTCATATCAATTATATGGTGAGACCTAGGCGCATAGAAACCTACAACCACATCTTCACCATCCATTCCTACTGGCAGCTGTACTTTATTTCTATAGTTATACGGCTTCTCCATTCCTAGGGTTTTATGAATCTCTACATTTTCAAGCTTTCCTATTCTAGTCATCACATCTTGAACTCTTTGTGTCTTAAAGTTTAACTGCTCTTCATAAGTTAAATGCTGAAGATTACAGCCTCCACATCTTTTATATATAGGGCACACTGCTTCTGTCCTACAGTTTGCTGGTTTTATAACCTCTAAAAGCTTACCTACCCCATAATTTTTATTAACCTTTATAAGCTTAACCTTTACTTGCTCTCCCTTAATAGCTCCTTTAACGAACACAGTAAAATTGTCTATTTTCCCAACGCCTTCTCCTTCATGTCCGTAGTTTTCTATGCTAATTATATAATCTTCATTCTTTTTTATATCTAAATTTAGTGCCTTTGTCATTCTCAATTCACCCTCAATCAATTTTCAATACTAATAATTTTAACAGAAATCTGCTCATTTAACCACTATAACCTTAGACTCCCCTAATATATTAGTTTTGCTCATACATTCTAATTTTTTTGAATAAGTATTTTAAATTTTCTTTTATAGTAAAAAAGTAACTTTAGCATAAAGCCAAAGTTACTTTTCATTAAGAAAACACATTCTCAATTCATTCGAATGAGTAAATTCAACTGACTAAATTAAAGATGCACACAGTGAAAGTTTCACTAACCAAATCAAAGATTTGGAGTGTCACTTCTAAGGCGCACTTAAAGCATAAATGAGTCGCAAGCCGTTCTATGGTTACTAATTGCACCCGGTCCATTTATATTAACACCACTAGATATACAACTTCCATTTACATTATATTTGCATCTTGATGCTTCACATTGAATTGATTCGTTGTTACTATAGGTCGAATTTGTAAATCTATTATCTACCATACTTCCTATATTATGATTATATACATTGGATAAAGTATGCTTAAGCCCTTTTTCTTCAAAAGATCCACAGTTAGTATATTCCTTTGAGTGAGCATTTGTACCTTGAATGTGAATATTATTTGAGGTGCACATCCCATATGTGTTATGCATACAATTATTGGCATTACAGTTCAAATTTCCACTCATTTAAAACACTCCTTTGAGTTATTTTTTATTAGTATGTGGAATTTTTAACTTTTTATGCACAAAAAAGGACACCCTTTCGGGTGCCAATAATGTATCAGTTGCCAAAAATGTCGCCATTACAATTTTTGTCCACTTGACCATCAATTATACACTTATTTTAAATTTTTTTCAATAATTTCAACTAAATTTACTATAAATTTCATTTTAAACTGATTAAATCTCTGATTCCTCTATGATATGAACTTTCATCATATTTGTGCTTCCAACATAGTTGATTGGAATGCCTGCAACAATAACTACTAAATCTCCATTTTCAACGTAATTTTTCTCTAAGGCAATCTTAGTAGTTTTTTCAATAAGATCATCAGTATCAACTACTTTTGGAATTAATACTGGTACAACTCCCCAGTTTAAGGCTAAACCTCTTGCTACTTTCTCATATGGAGTACAAGCTAATATCATACACTCTGGTCTATATTTAGAAATTTGTCTAGCAGTATGCCCACTTTGAGTTGCTGTTATAATAGCAGGTGCATTTAACTCCATAGCAGTGCTACAAGTAGCTATACTTATAGCATCTGGAACATTAGAAGTGTATCCTTTTCTTCTATTTTCAAAAATTTCTTTATAACTTAAATACTCTTCAGCCTTAACAGCTATACGAGCCATCGTTTGCACTACTTCTATTGGATATTTACCACTAGCAGTTTCTCCACTAAGCATTATAGCATCTGTTCCATCAAAAATCGCATTAGCAACATCCGAAGCTTCAGCTCTAGTAGGTCTTGGATTTCTAATCATGGAATCTAACATTTGAGTAGCTGTAATAACTGGTTTTCCGGCTTTATTGCATTTTTCAATTATCATCTTTTGAACTATTGGAACCTCTTCAGTTGGAATTTCAACTCCAAGGTCTCCCCTAGCTACCATTATTCCATCAGAATTTTCTATGATTTCATCAATATTGTCCACACCTTCTTGATTTTCAATTTTAGAGAAAATCTGGATACCTTCTCCTCCATTTTTTCTAAGAAGATTTTTTATATCAATAACGTCTGAACCTTTTCTAATAAATGAAGCTGCAACTATATCAACTTCACATTCTATACCAAATAATAGGTCTTCTATATCCTTTTCTGTTAATGCAGGAAGGTTAAGTTTAACTCCTGGTACATTCATTCCCTTATGGTTTCCTATAACTCCTGTATTTTCAATAGAAGTTTTTATTATTGTATCTTCAATATCCTCTATTCTTAAAGCTACAAGGCCATCATTTATTAGAAGTCTGTCTCCAGGCTTTACATCCTTATATAATTCTTTGTATGAAATAGAACATTTAGTTTCATCTCCAACTATGTCTTCACCACAGTAAACGTCAAATTTACTGCCTTCTTGAAGCTCTACCGTTCCATTTTCAAAATTTCCTGTTCTTATTTCTGGGCCTTTTGTATCAAGCAGAATAGCAATATACTTTCCTAATTCTTTTCTTGCTTCTTTAACCATGTTAATTCTTCCTAAGTGTTCATCATGGCTACCATGAGAAAAGTTTAATCTTGCAGCATTCATGCCACTTTCAATTAAGCTTTTAATGATTTCCTTATCATTGGTAGTAGGACCCATGGTACATACTATTTTAGTTTTTTTCATCTTATTCTCTCCTTCGATTAATACTAATTAAGTGAGAGTCTAAATCTATGATTTAGTTACTCGAACTTACTCCACCGAACGCATGTGAGGTGGAGTTTCCTCTTTAAATCTCTAAAACTCTTATTTAATTACTCAAACTTACTCTTTAAGCACTCCTTAAAATGCATATTACAAAGAGTTTCATTTAAGAACTTAATTTGAAAGGCTTATTGATAAGTTAAATAATTCCTCATCAAAAACATTTGGAATTGCTAAAGCTTCTTTAATATCCATATCAATAATTTTATTATTCTTTATTCCAATAACTCTAGCACTCTTTCCTTCTAATAATACTTCCACAGCTTTACTTCCCATTCTTGAAGCCAAGATTCTATCAAAGGCACTTGGACTTCCCCCTCTTTGAATGTATCCTAATACTGTAGCCCTAGTTTCTATTGATGTAATTTCTTCTATTTTTTTAGCTAACTTTTGAGCTCCACCAACACCTTCAGCTAAAACAATTATGTTATGAAGCTTACCACTTCTCTTTCCTTTAAAGATATTTTCACAAATATCTTCTACAGTATATGGTTTTTCTGGAACAATAACATATTCTGCTCCACCAGCTATCCCCGAGTAAATAGCTAAATCCCCACAATTTCTTCCCATAACCTCAATAACACTTACTCTTTCATGTGAACTTGAAGTATCTCTTATTTTATTAATGGCATCAATAGCTGTATTTAAAGCTGTGTCAAAGCCAATAGTATAGTCCGTGTATGCTAAATCATTATCTATGGTTCCTGGAATTCCTATGGTTGGTACTCCTAAATCACTTAATAACTCTGCTCCATGAAATGAACCATCTCCACCAATTACTACTATTCCATCTATTTTTAAAACCTTTATAACATTGAGAGCTTTTTGTCTGCCCTCAGGAGTCTTGAATTCTTCACTTCTTGCAGTTCTTAATATCGTCCCTCCTCTTTGAATTATATCTGAAACTGAGTGCCTATCCATTTCAAATATTTCTCCACTGATAAGGCCATTATATCCTCTGTGAACACCGTATACCTTAAGACCTTTTTCTATTCCTGTTCTTACAACTGCTCTTATAGCTGCATTCATTGCTGGTGAATCTCCACCGCTTGTTAGTACTGCAATTCTTTTCATATTATTACCCCCTAGGATTTTATAGTATACCATCTCTAGAATTTTATATACCCCGACTTGTCCCTTACTTTATGTAGAAACAAATAGTATAGCACATATATATTTTAATATTTTGAATTATCACTTGCAACAGAATATACTGACTTTTAACACACAAGCAACAATAATTTCCTCTCACTATTTTATTCTTACCTCTATTTTATTTTGTCCATTTTCAATTTAAAAATCTTGAGATAAAAATATTTTTAGTGAAATTCCCCTTGGTAGTATTACCTATATTTTACCTCATATTTCTCCATAAAACTACTAATTAGTTTTAATATTTTAAATCATCCAAAATATCTCAAAAAAACACCTTCAAAATGATTTATTTGAAGATGTTTTATATTTAAGCCTATTATCTTTTTACCAGCGGAAATGCAATTACATCTCTTATAGAACCTGAATTAGTAAGGAACATCATCATTCTATCTATACCTATTCCTAATCCTCCAGTAGGTGGCATAGCCACATCTATAGCTACTGCAAACTCTTCATCCATTGGGCTTGCAGTTTCAAGACCAGCTCTTAATTTAGCAGCCTGTTCATGAAGTAAAATTCTTTGTCTTAATGGATTATTTAGTTCTGAATAAGCATTTCCAAGCTCAACTCCAAAGGCATAAGGTTCAAATCTTTCTATTAGCTCTTCGTTTTCCCTATGAACCTTACATAATGGAGATGAATCTAGTGGAAAATCTATAACAAATGTTGGCTCTATTAATTTTTCTTCACTATATGCTTCAAATAAAGTTAAGATCAAATCACCTTTATTTGCTTCTTGTAAATCAAAGCCTTCTCTTTGTTCTTCTTCAAGTAATCCTTTTTCTTCAATTAAAGCTGCAATCTCATCTCTAGATAATCTTTCTACATCAATCCCTGTATCCTTAAGAACTAAATTACACATAGTTTCTCTTTTCCAGGGAGCCTTGAAGTCTATTTCCATGCCATCATAAACAGCCTTAGTTGTACCTTTAACCTTTAAGAACACCTCTTCATATAGTTCTTCCATAAGCCTCATCATATCATTGTAATCGGCATAAGCCATATAGCATTCAAACAGTGTAAACTCTGGGTAGTGAGTTCTGTCTATTCCCTCATTTCTAAAGGAACGTCCCATACTAAACACTCTATCAATTCCACCAACTATAAGTCTTTTTAAATAAAGCTCTGGAGACACATTCATGAATACTTCACAATCCATGGCGTTAACCTTTGTAACAAAAGGTTTTGCTTCTCCACCACCGTATTTAGTATCTAGAATTGGTGTGTCCATCTCTAGGAAGCCTCTTGAAGTCATAAATTCTCTTATGGCAAACATAGCTCTAGATCTATTCATAAATCTTTCTCTTACATTCTGATTCATTATCATATCTAAAGATCTGTGCCTTAGTCTTAAATCAGCATCTTGAATTCCATGATACTTTTCAGGGAGAGGTCTTATGGCCTTAGAAAGCATTGTAATACTTCCTGCCTTTACTGTGATTTCATTAGTTTTAGTTCTAAATACGGTTCCTTCAACTCCAATAATATCTCCTGTATCTAAAAGCTTTATAAGCTCATAAGCCTCTTCACCTATATCATTTTTACTAATATAAACCTGAATATTGCCGTCTTGATCACTTAAATTTAGGAAGGTAACCTTCCCCATTCTTCTAAGGAGCATTATTCTTCCTGCAATTGTGAAACTCTCCTCTGGATTTATATTCTCAAAGTTATTTAATATATAAGTTGAAGTGGAGTTTGGATTAAAGGTATATGGATATGCATTAATTCCTCTATCTAAAATTCCATTTAATTTTTTAATTCTCTCCACATTAAATTCATTTGCATCCTGCATTATTTCTTGTAAATTTTCTAATTTTACATAATTGTCGTACATAATAGTACCACCTTTCTTAGTAATTTGTTATTAATTTTCTCTCATCTTTTTACACCTTCCACTGGTCCTTTTCAGTGGAAATAACAACAAAAAAACTCTCACCTCCCAAGACTAAGTCTTGGGGACGAGAGTTACTAAGTTCAACTTCCGTGGTACCACCCCATTTTATCAATATGTCACCATATTGACCTTTTCAAGTACGGCTTTTATTATAGCTTCTTTAAAAAAAGCTCCTGTATGTAACTTTAACTAAAATCACCAGGCTTATTAAAAGATTATACTCTATCTCTATAACGGGAGCACCCGTTGCATCATCCCCTTAACGGTTCAATGCACAACTCCGAGGCTTTATTCATCAAAATACTTTTCGCTTCATCTCACCAACCGAAAGCTCTCTGTAAAAAATTTAGATTGACTACTATTCTCTTCATAGTTTTATTAAACTATTTTACTACTTATTTTTAAAATCTTCAATATATATTTAAAATTTTAAGGGTTTCCTCTAGATTGTTGCAGCTAACTTAAATCCATCTCTTATTGCATCACCTATTAATCTTACATTGTCCATTTTACAATCTCCAATTAGATAATGATTTATGCCCGCTTCAGTAAGCTTCATTGATAACGACTTATCTGGCTTAGCTCCAATTGCAATCACTACCATGTCACATGGCATTTCTTTTGTCTCTTCACCATACTGAACCTTAATATGATCTTTTTCTATTGATAAAAGCTTATGAGATTTGAAAATCTCTATGTTATGATCTTGAAGATTTTTCATCATAACCTTAATATTAGATACATTTTCTCCATTTAATATCTTATCACTTAATTCAATAACAAAGGCTTCCTTATTCTTTTCTCCAATATATTCAGCAGTTTCAATACCAACGAATCCAGCTCCTATTACTGCAGCTTTACCCTTTAGCTCTTCTTTTCCACTTAAAATTTCCCAAGCTGATACAACCTTCATATTATCCATACCATTAAATTTAGGCATAAACTCAGTTGCTCCTGTTGCTATTATTACTTCATCGCAGTTTAATTCTTTTATAATCTCAACAGTTGCTTCTACCCCTGTTCTAACTTCAATATTAAGACGCTTTAGCTTTTTCAAATAGTACTCCATTAATCTTTCCATCTCAGACTTATTTGGAGGAGCCATAGCAATATTTAGTTGTCCAAATAGCTTCTCTTCTTTCTCAAGCATTATTATAGTATGTCCTCTTTCAGCCGCTGTACAAGCTGCTTCCATTCCAGCCACCCCGGCACCTACAACTACTACTTTCTTTTTATTTTCTGCCTCAGATATTATAATTTCCTTTTCTAATCCATTGTTTGGATTTATTGAGCATTCAATATTTCCATGAGCAAGAAGCTTGTCTGTACATCCTTTATTACACATAATACAATATCTTATTTCATCTTCTCTTCCCTCTTGAACCTTTACCGGCCAATCAGGGTCTGCTACTAATTGTCTGCCTAATGCAACAATATCAGCTTTACCTTCTGCTAATATTTCCTTAACCATTGCAGGTCTTAATATTCTTCCAACACAGCTTACTGGAACTGTGGCAACTGATTTTATCTCTTCTGATAAATCTAAGAAACATCCATAAGGCTCCATTCCCATTCCAGGTATAGTGTTAATTAGTTCCCCATGGTTAGCAAGTGCTACATGAAAAGAGTTAACCCCTTTTTCTTCAAGCCACTTCACTAATACTTTTGCTTCTTCTAAAGTTGGGCCACCAAAACCTTTTCTTGGATTCATTCTGATAATAGACATTTTATACTCTATAGGCATATCTGGTAAGGCTGCCCTAAGCTTATCCATTACCTCTAAAACAAATCTCGCTCTGTTTTCAAAGGAACCACCATATTCATCAGTTCTTTTATTTAAGATTGGAGAACAAAACATTCCAATTAATCTATCTCCATGTAATTGCAGAATATCATAACCTGCTTTTTTAGCTCTTATTGCTACATCCACAATTAAATTTTGTATCTTTTCTATTCCTTCTTTATCTACTTCATTGACAAATTCATTAAATAATCTATTATATAGCTTCATTGCCGTTGGCATACCCTTAGCTTTCATCTCATTAACTATTATATCTGGATCTACCTCTGGATAAAATATCTGAGCGGCTATCTTACTTCCCTCTTTATGCACCGCATCTGTTAAACTCTTATGTCCTTCAATTAACCCATCATGATGAAGTGTTGGCGTTTTTGAAAAAGCTGAAACTGCTGAAACGTCCCCAATTACAATCAAACCAGCTCCACCTTTTGCAATACCTCTATAAAACTCTATAGATTTTGGAGTAATAACTCCACCTCTCTCTTCAAAAGAAGTGGTTAACGGTGGAAACATAATTCTATTTTTTAGTTCCACATTCCCAATTTTTATTGGCGTAAAAATATTCATAAAACCCTCTCCTACCATTTTTTTATTTCAAAAACTGAAATATCAATTTCATTGTAGCATATTATTTCAATTTATGAAATATATCTCTGGATTTTTAATTAAAACTTTTAATCCAAACTTATGTTATAATTTTTATATAATATAAAATATCTCTTATGGAGGACTACTTATGCTTATAAATAAATTAATAGATATGCATTTTGATGATAATAAAAAATATAAAGATTGGTTTGGAAAACCTTTTAACATTAATGATCAGTCAATTTCTTTAAAAAAAGAGGAAAAAGTTGTTTTATACTACTTATATAAATATGGCGAAAGCTCCATGGGTGACATAACAGCTTCTTTTGAATTCGCCCATAGTACAACGAATTATGTAATAAAAAACCTAGAAGCAAAGGAATTAGTTTATATAATGCCTTCTAAAAATGATAATAGAGTTCGCTTAATAAACTTGACTTCTAAAGGCCAGGATTTATTAATTCTATTAATGGATCAATTAGAAAAAGTGTCTCTTAAAATTTTCTCCGATTTATTTCCAATAATTAGTGATAACTTTAAAGCGGACCTTAGTGTAGATGAGATTAACCTTTTAGAAAAATTGCTGACAAAAATAAATTCATCTATAGAAGAGATAAAGTAAATTTATCTATGGTATGGTTCACCTCAGCGAAAAATACCCTTCAATATGTCCTTTGACACTATTTATTCTATAAAAGTAACACTAAAAAGCCATAATTGACCTGTAATTTCTACGGCTCAGTTATGGATTTGTTTTATATATTTGTAAATTTTATATCTTACGACTATAGTAATATGAATAACCTATAGTAAGTATAGTCTTATCGATTAAATAATCTAACGATACTTTAAGACCTTTTCTTCGACCTGCTAAACTGCTTTTGCCCAATACTGCAATCAATCTAAGTAGTTTGTACCATTTCACCCTTCGATTTCTTCCACCATAATCAGAGTAGGGGCAAACTGTCTTTTCAGCCATGCGATTGTATTATCCATATTGACAGGAACAGATGACATCACAAGCGGTAAACAGGACTGCATATTTTCCATAAATATATTCAATAGAATATAATCAGTAAAATATACCTGTGTGTTGATAATGGTTGAAACTACCTGTTCTGGACTTCTTGTAGAAAGCAATTCATCAATGGCTCTTTACGCTTTGACTTTAATTCATTGATAAAATCCATATCGTTGCCCCCCCGATAAATCCTTCATCTTCTTGGTGTTTATGATAATTTTAATCTGCTTTTTAGTAATTAGTGCCCCATGTTAGATAATGAAGGCCTTTATACAGGCTATCTCACGGTCAACCCGACTCCGCTATTCGCCAAGTCGGGTCACTCAGAAAATCTGGAGATTTATCCGGCGACGCTTCTTCGTAAACTATCAAACATATATAAACGCTCCAGCAACTCCACTTATTACCATAATCCAAATAGGGCTCACTTTCCATTTATTAGAAGCCGCAAACATGATCACAAAAATAATTACTGCCCAAATATCTAATGATTTAGCCATTTCATTGAAATTTATTGTACTTGTACCAAATAAGGCTAAAAAAACGATTGTAACCGACGCAGAAATGATAAGCCCTAGAGATGTAGATTTTAAACCGTTTAATATTTCAAAAACATATACAGACTTTTTATGCTTTTGAAAGAAACAATGTAATGATAAAGAAATTACTACACCACATAAAACACACCCTATAGTAGCAACAATAGCTCCCATGACACCTGCGATTTGCAAGCCTACAAACGTTGATGTGTTCACAGCCAAAGGTCCAGGTGTCATTTGTGAAATGGTAATAATGTCTGTAAACATTTTTTCGCTAATCCACCCCACATTTTCAACTACCTGTTCTTGAATTAAAGGAATAATTGCATAACCACCGCCAATGCTCAGTAGCCCAATTTTTAAAAAAGTAAAAAATAATTGTAAAATTGTATTCATTTAATTTCTTCCTTTCTTCAAAAACACTCGTATCATACATAATAAACAAGTAACTAACAATATCACTGCAACGTTTACTTCCATAATAAAATTTGCAATAAATGCTGTTGGTATTAGCAATGTTAAGAATAAAGACTTCTCTTTGATAATAATTGAACACATATCAACAACCAGATCTACGATAAGGGCAGCAACACCTGCTTGCATTCCTTTTAGAATAGCTGAAATAAGATGATTGCTTATAAACATTGTATAAAAAGCAGATATAACCCCAAGTATAAACAGTGGTGGTATAATAGATGCTATACAACTTATCATTACTCCAATAACCCCTGCAACTCGATAACCAGCCAAAGCAGATAGATTGATTGCAATAGCCCCTGGACTTGATTGGGCTATTGCTGACATTTCCATTAAATCTTCTTCTGAAAAATATTGTTTTCTTTCAACAAAATAACGACGAACCATAGGAACAACTACATATCCACCACCAAAAGTAAATGTACTAATGAATAAATTAGCCCCAAATAACCAAAAATATTGGCTTTTATTTTGCTTCAAAATTATCTCCCCTTAACATAGTATTTAACTCCAATTATAACATTTTTATACTTTTTAGCAATATTTTTGAGTTGTTAAAAACACAGGAAATTACATTCTTTATCAAAAGTATAAAAATATTTTTCTACTTAAACATAAGAAAAGGAACGCTAATATTTCATGCGTTCCATATTCTTTAACATTCATTTTATTGGTATATTCTGCAAACATGTAAACATGGATTGTATTCATCAATATCCTTAACTTTGGTAAAGTCCCTGTTCCCATTTAGAAATATGCTGACGACTTATGCCCATTATTTCTGCTAATTCTTCCCTGTGATACATTTCTTTCTTTCCTCGTCAACCTTAGATTTTCTGCAAAACTCATACTTTAACCTCTTTTCATTTTTATTATGTTTAAATTCTAATATTTTTTAACCATAATAAACACCAACCTATACTTGCAAATGCGCAACTTAAAGTTGCAATGTAGAAAATTTATACTTTAAAATAACTCTTCTTAACCTAATATTTTATTAGTCAATTTTTGTAGGTTTAGCATGCAGTCTACGCCTTCTTTGTAAATATATGTTATAATATATGGTGTATTTAATATTTAGAATGGAGTTTTCACATGTTCGATTATAAATTTGCTAAAACCCAATGGTTTTGTAGCTATTATACAAAAAATCTTAGAAAATCAATTTTAATTTATACTTCACTTATATTGCTATTAGTTAATATATTTATTTTCTCATTTTTATTTTTAGTTTTAAATAAAAATCAGTTATTCAATGAAACAGTGTACTTATACCTATTAGGTATTACTATCCTATTAGAGGGTATTACTTTACTTTTTTATTGTAATAAAGAAGTAAAAAATAGCTTAAATAAAATTAATGAAAACACCCTAACCCTTTTCTTTAATGAAGCTGGCATTAATATAAATTCTACTGCTATGACAAAATCTATAAATTGGGAAATTGTCAAAGAGGTCCGTGCTACCAAACATGAGCTAATCTTTTACTTTAAAGTAAATGGCATACCAAGTAATAGCTTCTTCTTCAATTTCTTTGACGCCTCCAAAGATGATATCCTTGAAGCACTTGAAGAATATACAACTGTAAGGAGGAATGACTAAGAATGCGATTTGAATTTAAACCTTCTGAACATAACCCTTGCTTTAAAGAATACATGTCTAACATATATCAAGATATTGAGGGAATTAAAGTCTACAGAAACGCTGTAGTGCCATTAATAATTACTCTTTTAAGCTATATAATTATTGCTATGCTAAGCAAGTACTTTAACTCCATACTTTTTAAAAGTATTATCATAGCTGTAACCTTCATAATTGTTTTCCTTATAACTTTTTTAATAAGATTTATTTCCAAGAATGTTGTTAAAAGGATTAAAAATAATAGAATTTATTCCGACCTGGAAAGCAACTTCACTTTTATCATTGAAGATGGTTATTTAACAAGAGAAAATCAGTTTAGCACTATTAAAATTCCACTTAAAAGCATTGATAAAATAAAATTATTAAGAGAAGGAATAACTCTCTGCCATGGTCAGCAAGCCTTTATCCTTGTTCCCAAAGCAGTTCTTCCTTTGGACGTAAATGAGTTCATAGCCTTATTTAAAACTGCTAATCCTCAAGTAATTATTGAAGATGTGGTAATAAAAAATAGAAATTACTTGCTGAAAAATACTCTGTTCTTTATTCTTATCGCTTTCTTCTCAATAATAGCCTCACATTTCATTGGAAAATATAATTATGAACATAACTTTAAAACCTATGACTTAATCACTGAGGATCAAATGGTTACTTTAATGAATAACTCATTTTTATACAAAAATGAAAACCTGAAGTACTCTATAGTATTTCCTGAAAGCTGGTCTGGAAAGTTTGGGATAGAGGAAAAAGAATCTTATATAAATGTTTACTATTTAGAAAATGGAGAACAAGGTCCTAACACTAACCTGCTCTTCACCGTAAGAGATGAAAAAAATCCACCACCTTTTGGTGAATATAATGAAGGCTCTATAAAATTCACTAATAATACAATCTATACTTTATGGGGACCAAAAGAAGTGTACATGGATGGTAAATCTGATGCCTATTCAGAATATGTTAAAATGTATCGAGAACTTTCAACCTTATCTCTTAAGAGCTTTTAGGAAATTTTAAATTTAAAAGCATACCTAACCCGTTAAATCACGGGTCAGGTATGCTTTCATATTTTTATGCTTTAATTACTCTTCAACAACCTTCACATTCTCATCCCCAAACAATTTTCTTAGGGTTGAAGTTGTTTCAAAATCATTATTAAGCCATCCACTTTTATTTGTAAGATATTTTTTTCTAGTTCCAGCAACAAAGAAATATACTGGAGTATTTCCAAAGTTACCTTTGAAATTTTCATATATCTCCTTCATAGCTGTCATCCTTCTAGGATCATCTTGAACCCTAATATATATCTTATCCTGTCTAACATTAACTAGTGGTGATATTTTTTCGCATAATATCTTTGGCTGTGCTTCGTCCTCAATTGCAACTCTTCCTTCTATAGTTACAATTTCATCCTCCTCTATAAACTCTCTATAAGCAGTATAGGTTTTAGGGAAGATTACAACTTCAATTGTTCCCCATAGATCCTCAAGGGTTGCAAAAGCCATAGCTTGATTATTTCTTGTAATCTTTTTAGAAACGCTAGTTAAAAGACCACCTAATATAACCTTTTGTCTATCCTTAACCTTTGAAACATTAGTTTCTACTAGCTCCTCAGTAGTATTTTCCTCTAAGGTATCGGCAACTACTAAATCCGAAATCTTATGAGTTGTACTATGCTTCAAGGTTTTCTCATAATCATCAAGAGGATGTCCTGATAAGTATATACCTGACATTTCCTTTTCCATACCCAAAAGATACTTTTTATTAAATTCCTGTATCTCTGGATAAACGATTTGGAAGGTATCTTCTTGTGTTTCTTCATCATCTCCACCACCAAATAAGCTTATCTGGCCTGGTACGTTTCTCCTTCTTTCATTGTTTATTCCGTCTAAAAGCTTCTCATAGATGGCAATAAGCTTAGAACGATATATTCCAAGTTCATCAAAGGCTCCAACCTTTATAAGGCTTTCTACAGCTCTTTTATTTACTTGAGAAGTATCAATCTTGGTACAGAAATCTACAAAGCTCTTGAATCTACCTTTTTCATTTCTTCTTTCCACAATGGACTCAATTACGTTTACCCCAACATTCTTGATAGCTGAAAGTCCAAATCTTATGCTATTGCCTTTAACGGTGAACTTAGTATAGCTTTCATTAATATCTGGAGGCAGAACCTTTATTCCAATATCCTCTGCAAATCGAATATAATAAGCAACCTTCTCATTGTTCCCCATTATACTATTTAACATGGCTGCAATGAATTCTGCTGGATAGTAATGTATTAAGTATGCTGTTTGATAACCTACAACGGCATAGGCTGCTGCATGGGATTTGTTAAAAGCGTACGAAGCAAAATCCATCATTTGATCAAAGATCTTATTGGCTGCTCCTTCTGTTATACCATTTCTTATACATCCTGGAACCAGAACTTTTCCTTCTTCATCTACGATACCATGGATAAAGTTCTTTCTTTCCTCTTCCATTACCTTATGCTTTTTCTTTGACATGGCACGGCGTACTAAGTCACTTCGGCCTAGTGAGTAGCCTGCCAAATCCCTAACGATTTGCATAACCTGCTATAGTGATAGGTAACTCCACCTTCGTCTTAACGGTCAGGCTTTATTTTCCCCCACTTCACACCGTACGTGCGACTTTCACCGCATACGGCGTTCCATTAATTATTACAAATAATTTTCATTCTTTCATGTTTTCTTTCGAGATATAACTCAGTATCGTCATACATATACTTAAAAAGTTTTCTTGAAAATCTCTTTCCACCTAAAAAGTAATATACATTCCCACTCTTTGTTTGATATACTGTTAACTCTTCATTTAACTCCTTTAGAATACTATTCACTAAACTATTGCTACCAACAAAACCACTTCTACCCTTACTTATGTCAGTGATTCCATCACCATCAAACACCCCTCGTATAAAATCCCTTTTGTATTTTTCTGGTACTTGCAATGGAAATATTTCTTTACCTGTCTTTTGTGGTACAATACCATATTTCATTAAGCTCTCACACATATGTCTTGATGTTAAGCTAACATAACAGCTAGGATTTTCACCCTCTTTAATTTTAACCTTGTTAGAAGACTGTATGTGTTCCAAAAACTTATATATTAATTCCCTATCTCTATATGCTATATGTATCTTTATTGAATATTGGCCATCTGATATACTTACATTTCCATCTGCCATTATCCAACCTAGAAAATATGCCCTATCGCATGAATTAATTTTATCAAAATAATCCTCTATCTTAATCTTCGATTTTGGTCCACGATGATTTAATTTATACCCATTCTTCCTTAAAAGACTACTTGCTACTCATCTTTTAAGATTTAACATATCAGAAATCCCTATAGTGTTATATCCTTCTTCATATAACTGCCAGATTTCTTTAACTACATCCTCTGAATGCTTAACATTATAACTTCCACCATCTCTTATTTCTATTTTATTAGACTTTAGCCACACTCTTATGGTAGCTTCATTAGGACCAAGAATCTCTGAAATTTTTTGGGCCAAATAGCCCACCGAATAATATTCTAAAGCTTTATTTTTTAATCCTTCACTATATCTCACGAAATCACCTCTAATTATATATTTACCATTAATTAGAGAATTTATTTGTAATAATTAACTATGCCCCTTGGCTCCACGAAAATTACTTCGCTTCTTAGCTACTACGGGCTGCTGTCCTCATTCTTAATAAAACATTTCCTTTTTACTAGCAGCATCAGCCTTCAACAGCTTTAACATCTACTGAATGAGTTCAAACGTTCCTATCATTTTATCTTTACATATTAACTTAGGCTTTCTCTATTGACCGTCAAGTGCTTTTCACCCTAGAAAGGAATGGCTTAAAGCAATTATTTTAACAATAATTATGTGATATGTAACCAAGAATACTTACCACACCCTTGAATTTATACTTTTATTCGTATATTAATGATTAACGACCCTTCAAACAAGAATTCCTTTCGTAGCCATATTAATTTTATAGACCCCCGATTACTTCTCTAACCACTTTTCAGGTCCGATTTTCACCGCCTTCAACGAGCTTCATACAAAGTTATGTTGAACTAACAATGCATGTCGTAGCTTAGGGAAGAAGTGCCTTTTCACTTCTTAAAAGGATTTTCACCTTTCATTTCAAATGATAAGTTAAGCAATTTTTGCTCCTACAATTTTAAACAGTTTTTCTCCTGCTTTTGTATTTGTAGAACGTTTCGCACCTTGATATACCATTACCCCATACGTAACATCTAGGATATTTTCCAATTGTGGTGTTACATACTGAACCTTTTCAGGATTTCTCTTACCTTCGATATACTTAGGTATCTCCGCCATTGGACCCGGTCTGTATAAACTGATTCCGGCGATGATATCCTCTAAACAGTCTGGTTTTAGGTCCTTCATGAAGTTTGTCATTCCTGCTGACTCCAGCTGGAATACTCCAACGGTTTTCCCTTCACCAATCATGTTATAAACCTTTTGATCATCGAAGTCGATATGATCAATATCAACTTTGATTCCTCGATTTTCCCAAATATTTTTTATACACTCATCCATTACCGTAAGAGTTCTTAACCCCAGGAAGTCCATCTTCAAAAGACCAAGCTCTTCAAGGGTTCCCATGGTAAATTGAGTTACTATCATTTCATCATTTTTCTGAAGTGGAACATATTCCACTAGTGGATGGGATGCGATAACAACTCCCGCTGCGTGGGTTGAAGAGTGTCTTGGCAGACCTTCTAAGTCCCTTGCCACATCAATGAGTTCTTTTATTCTTGCATCCTCATCATAAACGGTTTTAAGCTCTGGATTCATCTCCAAGGCTTTATCAATAGTGATACCCAGCACCGCTGGAATCATCTTTGAGATTTTATCCACTTCCGAATAGGAATAATTCATTGCTCTTCCTACGTCTCTTATACAAGCTCTTGGAGCCATTGTTCCAAATGTAATAATCTGAGCAACATTTTCCTTCCCATACTTCTCAACAACGTAATCTATAACCCTTTGACGGCCCTCATAACAGAAATCCGAATCAATATCGGGCATACTTACTCTTTCTGGATTTAAGAACACTTGTTATTATCCACGGACTCTTTATTCCATGCTCTGGAGGTTTCCCTCATTTTCATCAGATAGTCAATTCTATCTCAGTTTGGACTATATCATCATATAAATAAATTCTTTTTTCTTTCTAAAAAAAGTGTTGCATCCTTATATAGATACTCATAGAACTTTTCAATATCATTTTTAGCTTCTATTTTTCTTTTTATAGTATTAGCGCTATTAGCACAGCTTTTTGAACAATATCTTTGTTCCTTTTTTCTAGTTTCAAATTCCTTTTTACACTTTTCACAATAATATTTATACATAAACTCTCCTTAAAGACTATTTATGTATTAGTTTTTACACAACATTAGAATTTATTATATGTCGGGCACTCTTGGAGAAATTTATTGTTTAGCTCCTCATTTCTCTAGTCTCTGAACCTTTCTGGTACAATTCGCTATTCCCAGACTTGGCTGCTGATTAGCTTGCTTTAACAGTTTAGCTTTCCAGCAATTCACCCGATTTTACGAGCGCATCTTAAATTTCACGCTCAAAGATTAAGCTATATTTGATTGGGTCAATCTTCGTAATTCCCAGTGTGTATGCAACAATGGCACCTGCCGCAGACCCCCTTCCAGGACCTGTTGGAATACCACTCTCATTGGCATACCTTATAAAATCCCAAACAATCAAGAAATAATCAACGTATCCCATCTGTTTAATGATTCCAAGTTCATAATCCAGTCTTTCACAAAGGTGTTTAGCTTCTTCATTGTCTTCACAAAACTTTCTGACCTTGCCTTCATCAAATTCTGTAAAGCCTTCAAAGACCTTATATCTTTCAAATAATCCCTTATAACAGGTTTCCTTTAAGTATTCAAAGGGATCACCGCCCTCTGGTAGCGGAAACTTAGGTAATTTAGACTCATGGAATCTATAATTAAAATTACATTTCTCTGCTATCTTAACTGTATTTTCTAAAGCCTCAGGTATATATGAAAACACCTCATACATCTCCTCTGGAGACTTTAGATAGAATTGATCTGAGGGATATCTCATCCTACTTTTGTCTTCTACTGTTTTAGCTGTCTGAATACAAAGTAAAATATCGTGTGACTTATTGTCCTCTTCCTTTATATAGTGAATATCATTTGTACATATAAGAGGTATATCGCACTCCTTTGATAGCTCTATAAGCATATCATTTACCTGAAGTTGTTGATTTACCCCATGATATTGAAGCTCTAAGTAAAAATCTTCACCAAAGATTTCCTTATACTTCAAAGCAGTCTCAACAGCTCTTTCTTTTTCTCCCCTTAAAAGATTCTTTTGAACTTCTCCACCAAGACAAGCACTACATGCAATTAAACCTTCACAATGCTCTTTTATATATTCATAATCTACCCTCGGCTTATAATAAAATCCCTCAATAGATGCAGCAGAAACTATCTTCATTAAATTTCCATACCCTACTTCATCCTTTACTAATAAAACCAAGTGATAAGTATCGTTATCCTTTTGAGGTTCCTTAATATGCATGGATCTTCCTGCAACATAAACCTCACATCCTATAATTGGTTTTATGCCTGCTTCAACAGCCTGCTTATAAAATTCAACAGCCCCATACATAGTTCCATGGTCTGTAATTGCTATAGCCTTCATTCCAAGCTCTTTAGTTCTCTCTACAAGCTTTGATATTTTTCCTGAACCATCTAAAAGGCTATATTCAGTATGGACATGCAGATGTACAAAATCCTTCATACTCTCACCTCCTGCAAAAATTGCTCTTATGTTTTTTATTCTGCTTTATCTTTTTTTCCAGTTAATGCACCTTGCACTATCAATCTTTCTGAACCATCATAGGTACATGTAACAAGAGTTATTATTGGCTCTTCACTTTCCTCTAAAATGTACGTATCCTCTGGCTGGACCACAAAACTGTTAGTTACACTATAAGTATAGACAGTACCATCTAATGTAGTTACCTTCATCTCATCACCATTTGCAAGTCTATCGAGTTTAAGAAAAAATTCCCCTGTATCAAAATTTCTATGGCCAGCTAGTGCAAAGTTACCAGTATCTCCTGGCATTGCAGTTTCTTCAAAGTGTCCTACGGCATATCTTATAATATTATCCTCTGTCCCCTCTGCAACTACAACCTTAAGGTTAATCTTCGGTATTTCTAATATAGCTATTGGATTTACCATACTAATATAATCATAGGTATGGTCTGTTTGTTCTTCTTGCACTTCTTCTTCAGTCTGTTCATTATCCTCTATTCCTTGGTCGCTTTCACTAACAGTCTTAAACTTATCCATAAGTTTATCTTGCATAACCTTTGTTTCAGCCTTTCCCTTGAATGCCATAAATAATAATATCAGTCCAATAACTATCAAAGCTATACTAACAATATTTCTAACCTTATTTTTCATTCTACAAACCACCTTCTTGAATGAATACTTTAAAACTAAACGCTATAATCAACTACTCTGCTAACCTCAATATAAGGTTTTATCTTAGCCAATACTTCATTTACATGATAAGGATGAATCTGATAAGCTTTCATATCTTCAAGAGAATTAAATCTAGTAATTAAACAAATATCAAATGATCTTTCACTTCTAAGCTCATCAATCCCAACTTCAACATCCTTAAGCTGTGGTATATTATCCTTCATTCCTTTAAGAACATCACTAAAATATTTAATCTTTTCATTTGTTGGTTCATTTAGCTTAAACAATACTACATGAGTAAACATAATGCGCCCCCTAACTTTTTCTTAAAACCTTAGCTGACAACAATGCTTTTGCCATCATCTCCTTATTTTGATTGAACATAGTAACTTCAACCTTAGAATTATATCTACTTCTATCTATAACATCTGCATATACGTCAATAAGTCTTTCAATTTGAACAGGCTTAGTGAAATATGATGTAAAGTTATCTATGGCAACATTAGTAGTTCCATCCTGCCTTAAAGCCATAGTTCCCATGGTAGATAACAACATATTAAGTGCATTCCAAGAAGCAGTTCCTATGGAATCAAGCATTTCTGGAACAATTTCTCCCCAAAAATGAACCCCATTCTTATTAGATTCAAATTCAAAGTTCTTTAAAATTAAATCATCCATGGTTTCACCTGCTTGAGGCTGTCTCACAACAATTTGAAGGGCTTTAATTACATCTTCTCTAGTAATTACCCCTACTAGCTTCTTTTTATAAACTACAGGACAAATCTTAATTCCATCCCAAGCCATAACATGAGCTGCATACGCTACAGTACTTTTAGGTGTCAAGACAACAGGTTCTTTAGTCATTATATTACCAACTGTATCCTCCTCATCATTATGTTTGATATGAGTTACACTTACTACGCCAACAACCTTACCTTCATCATCAATTACCGGATATCTTTCATGTCCAGTATCTTCTTCAAGCTTTTTAATAGTTTTAACCTTGTCCATGACTTTTACACAACACGGGTTTCTTTCCATAACATCCTCAACTAGGACAATATCCTTTTTAATGTTATTTTCATAGATAGCCTTATTTATCATACTTGCAACGGTAAAGGTATCATAGGCACAGGATATAACAGGAAGCTTGTTCTTATCTGCCAGTTCTTTTATTTCTTTACTACAGTCTAATCCTCCAGTAATAAGTACTGCACATTCATTTTCAAGAGCCATTTTTTGAGCAGCTTCTCTGTTTCCTACAATTAGAAGAGCTCCTGGACTTATATACTTAATCATGGCATCAAGCTCCATTGCTCCTATAACAAATTTTTCGAGAAAATTATCTTCACCTTCTTTTCCTCCAAGAAGAGTACCATCTACTATGTTTACTACCTCCTTGAAAGAAATTCTTTCAATATTTTTCTTCTCTAACTTCTCAACTCTGATTGTTCCAACCCTCGGAACTGTATTTACAATTCCTATTGCCTCACATTCCTTTATGGCTCTATAAGCAGTTCCTTCACTAACACCTAACCTACTTCCAATACCCCTAACGGAAATTTTTGTTCCAATTTCTAAGGACAGGATATGTTTAATTATCTCTTCATGTTTAGACATAATTATCGCCCTTCCTTTCTTAATTCATCAGCGATTTTTTCGATTCTTCTCAATCTGTGATTTACACCTGACTTTCCAACTGGTGGATTAAGCATTGCTCCAAGCTCTTTTAAAGATTCATCTGGATATGCTAACCTCAGTTTTGCTACCTCCTTTAAGTTCTTTGGCAATCTATCAAGTCCAATTTCGCTTTGAATCAGATTAATACTTTCTACCTGTCTAACCGCTGCATTTACTGTCTTACTTAAATTAGCAGTTTCACAATTAACAATTCTATTTACGTTGTTTCTCATTTCTTTCATAATTCTAATGTTTTCAAGTTCAAGAAGTGCATTATGGGCTCCAATTATATTTAGAAGATCAACAATCTGCTCTCCCTCTTTTACATATATTACGAAACTATTCTTCCTTTGTATTACCTTTGAGTTAAGTTTATAACTATTTATTAATTTGCTTAATTCATTAGCATACTCTTCGTCATGAGTTACAAATTCTAAATGATAAGTTTTCTCTGGGTTACTTATACTCCCGCCACCTAAAAAAGCGCCCCTAATATAAGCTCTTTTGCAATCCTCATCCTTTAATATCTCCTTTGGAAGACCGTAGTTAATATTAAAGTAATCATCCTTTTCAATGATCCCTAAATACTGAAGAAGTCCTCTAACATCAGCATCTTCAGGTATCAATACCATATATATATTATTTTTTTTTAGTGAATTACTCTTCTTAACAAGCAGCTTACTGTGAATTTCAAAATAATCCTTTAGCACTCTAAAAACCCACCTTGCAATGGATGGGTTTTCAGTTACAATCTTAAATGTAACAGCTCTATTAAATCCAAAGCCCAATGTTCCACTAGCCTTCATAATAGCAGATAACTGTGCCGCAACTTCATCTTTTGATATTTCACTAGTTCTGCATACTTCATTTTTAACCTTTAGTGAAAATGACATTACTCTACTCCTTATCCTTCTTTTCCTTTTTCATTTCATGGGCTAATTGCATATATTCTTCAATTCTCTTGTTGCCCTGTTTCATACTTCTGCTTACTATTGTCTTCATTAAAATTTTAGCTAACTTATCCTCGTCATGTCTGATAAGTTCTCTTTTTATTTTTATCATATCACACTCTAAATATCTAGTTTTAATAGTGCTGTCTAGCTTGCCATCTCGCTTAACTAGATTAGCTCCCTTTTGAAGATACCTTTCTTTAATATCTTCCTCTTCATTAGTATCTCCTTTATTAACAATGGTATAATCTAAACTAATGCCTTCACAGTGACGCATTATTGCTCTGATATGGTCTTCAACGCTATAGTTGTCACTTTCCCCCGGTTGAGTCATAACATTAGAAACATATATTTTTAGTGCCTCAGTCTTTAATAATGCTTCCTTTACATCCTTAACCATAAGATTAGGAATTATACTAGTATAAACACTTCCTGGTCCTAAAACTACAGCATCAGCATCTAATATAGCATCGATAGCCTCCTGAATACCTTTTGCATCTCTTGGCTCAAGAAAAACTCTTTCTATAGGTGAGTTCTGCTCTAAACTTTCCATCGGAATAGATGATTCTCCCCTTACAACACTTCCATTCTCAAGTTTCGCACAAAGCTCAACATTCTCTAGTGTAACCGGCAATACCTGACCTGTTACTGCAAGGACCTCACTGGTTTTTTTTACTGCTTCTAAAAAATTATCTGAAATACCATTCATTGCAGCTAAAAAAAGGTTTCCAAAGCTCTGATTCTCTAATGTTCCATCCTTAAACCTATACCTAAATAACTGCTCCATCAGTGGTTCAGTATCAGCTAAGGATATTATACAGTTACGAATATCTCCTGGTGGCAACATTCCTAAATCCTGTCTTAAAATACCAGAACCGCCTCCATCATCTGCAACGGTAACAATTGCTGTAATATTGAAGGTGTACTTTTTTAGTCCACTTAGCATATTGGAAAGTCCAGTTCCTCCACCGATAACTACAATTTTAGGGCCTTTAATTAATAGATTTTTTCTTTGAATTTTATCTTCCCCACTTTTATCAACCTTGGAAAAATCTAATTCTTCTAATCGTATAATGGCCATAACTTTTTTAGTATATTGATTTAATCCTAAAATAGTTATCAAAATACCTACAGTTAAAACAAAAACTAGAAAAGTCTTAGCCTTAACTTCAGTTGCTGTTCCACCTATAAATCCAATCATGGCATAGGAAATAAAAAATATACCTATAAGCATTTGAAAAATCCACCGCTTAACTCCTATGCCTGGTGTAGCCCATTCACTTAACTTCATCGTTTTCCCGCACCTCGATTGACATCTTCATTTATATCTCTATGATCTACAGTCACATGATATCCTAAATGATTTAACACTTCATAGGTTCTATTTGCTATAGCAACAGATCTATGTCTTCCCCCTGTGCACCCTATAGCCAAAATCAGTTGTCTCTTTCCTTCATTTTTATAATTTGGTATTAAGAACTTCAGCATATCAATAAACTTTTCTAGAAACTCTGTAGTTTCATTTTTAGAAAGAACATAATCCTTTACAGGCTTATCTTTTCCAGAGTAAGGCTTAAGTTCTGGAATATAATATGGATTAGGTATAAACCTTACATCCATAACTAAATCTGCATCAAGAGGTATTCCATATTTAAACCCAAAGGAAATTACATTGATTAAAAGAGGCGTATCTATTTGATGTTCATCTCCATAAGCTTTAATAATCTCCTCATTTAACTCCTTATTAGTCAGCTTCGATGTGTTAATTATCCTATCAGCCTTTTCCCTTATGGACTTAAGCTTTTTCTTCTCAATGTTAATTCCATTAATAATTCTGCCATCTGGTGCTAAGGGATGTTTTCTTCTTGTTTCCTTATATCTCTTAACTAATGTTTCATCTGTAGCTTCAAGATATAACACCTCATACATATATCCTTCTTTATTTAAAGTATTTAATGTTCCTAATAGATCATCAAAGAAATATCTTCCCCTAATATCTGCAACTATGGCTATTTTATCTATCTGCCCTCCTGTCTTATAACAAACCTCTGCAAACTTTGTTATAAGTGTTGGTGGTAAGTTGTCAACACAATAAAATCCTAAGTCTTCAAGACTTCTAATTGCCTGTGTTTTCCCTGCTCCTGACATTCCTGTAACCACTAAAAATTTCACTAAAACACACCCTTCCCTAACTGTACTCCAGAAACTTTCTTTATTTAAAAGAAAACCTTTTATCTTATTTAAGCAACATCAAACTTCTAATTTGACTAACGTTAACTTAATTAATACTACAAATCTTTGATTTAGTCACTCAAGTATACTCTTTTACTGCTTCACTCAATGAATATACCCTATCTATTATACAACAATTATATCATATATTCATTGATTAATTTTCGTAGAAATACTGCAATTTGCGCTATACATAAGCTATATAGCCATTTCATATTATATACCATTATGCCGCAAATAAAAAAAGCTCGTATCCAAACGAGCTTTTAATAAAAATTAACTTTATCTGATAACTACATGCCCTAATACTCCATCCTCTACAGGCTTGAGTAAACGGCTGATACATCCCTAGATACGGATTTTTAAAGTTCATATGGCACTAAAGCGCCACCTGAACTAAAAACTCTGTTTATTTACTTGCAGCAACTAATTCTTCTGCAGCCTCTGCCATTAAACTTGCAAAACCACTCATGGCACTCTCAATAGTTTTATAAGCTACACAATATGCTATTCTTATATACCCTGGACATGCAAATGATGTGCCTGGAACGATAAGAATGTTATGCTTCTTAGCCATATTGCTAAATTTAATATCATCTTCAATTGGTGATTTCACAAATAGATAGAAGGCACCTTCAGGCTTTATGCATTCATATCCTAATTTAGTCAAGCCATTATAAAGAAGTTTTCTATTCTTATCATAAAACTCAACATTGGTTTCTACATCAACACATTTTCCAATTACACGTTGAAATAAAGATGGTGCATTAACAAATCCCAATATTCTGTTAGCTACATTAGCGGCTCCGATAACGTTTTCAAAGTCATCAACTTCATCTGGAATAACCAAATATCCAATTCTTTCCCCGGGTAATGATAAAGATTTGCTGTAGGAGTAACCTACTATAGTGTTATCGTAATATTTTGTAAGATAAGGAACAAAAGCACCATCATAAGCTAGTTCTCTATATGGTTCGTCTGAGATTAAATAAATCTCTATTCCATATTCTTGTTGCTTTTTTCTTAGAATATCTGTTAACTTCATTATAACCTCTTCAGAATATATTACTCCTGTAGGGTTATTAGGTGAATTTATTATAACAGCTTTAGTATTTGGCGTAATTTTTTCCTCAAACTCCTTTAAGTTAGGTTGAAAATCAACATAATTTGGAGATATAACAACCAGCTTACCATGATAGTTATTTGTATAACTTCTATACTCTCCAAAATACGGTGCAAAAGCAATAACTTCATCTCCTGGATTCAATAGTGTTTTAAAAATTACATTTAACCCTCCAGCCGCTCCAACAGTCATTAGTATGTTCTTTTGACCAAAATTGGTTCCATGTTTTTTGTTAAGAGAGTCTGCTATTGTGCTACGAACATCTTCATAGCCTGAATTGTTCATATAACCATGAACAAATGTGTCAGCTTCGTTGTTAAGAATTTCTAGAATAGCTTCTTTTACTTCAATTGGCGCATTCAAATTTGGATTTCCCAAACTGAAATCATAGACATTATCCGGTCCATAAATAGCACTAAGCCTTTTTCCCTCTTCAAACATAGCCCGAATTAACGAACTGCTTTGTACATAACCAACCATTTCCTTTGAAATCATATCCCTATTCCCCCTAGTTTTTATAAAATAAAAAATGAAAAGCAAGAATGAAAAATTACATAAAAATCCCTTGTTGATTTACCTTAAGGTATTAAATCATAAAAGAAATAAAAATATAATTTTTCATCTTTTGCTTTTCATCTTTTTTATCTAATATTAATTTAGAATTCAGAGTGCTGAATGATATTTCCCTATAATATTATTTTTAATCTAGAAACTCCCTTAGGAATTTCCATATTAATTTTTCATCCTTCAGCCTTCATTTTTAACTTAAACTAGTTCCTCACCTATAATTCTTACTTCGGTGTTTAATTCTACTCCAAATTGTTTATAAACCTCATCTTGAACATGCTTTATAAGATTTAATATATCGGAAGCAGTAGCATCACCTGTATTTATTACAAATCCTGAATGTTTTTCTGACACCTGAGCCCCACCTATGGTGGCTCCCCTTAATCCTGCATCTTGAATTAACTTTCCAGCAAAATATCCTACTGGTCTTTTAAATGTGCTTCCTGCTGATGGGTACTCTAATGGCTGCTTAGTTCTTCTTTGAACAGCCAAGTCATTCATTCTAGTCTTTATTTCATTTTTTTCTCCTTGAGTAAGTCTCATGGTTGTTTCTAAAACAATATAACCATATTTAAGTATGGCGCTTGTTCTATAGCCTAATTCTAGTTCATCAATAGTTAGTTCAATAATATTATTTTCATTATCAATAACTAATACTTTCTCAAGAACCTGAGACATTTCTCCACCATAAGCTCCAGCATTCATAGCTACTGCTCCACCAATATACCCTGGTATACCTGAAGCAAACTCTAAGCCAGTTAAGCTGTTTTCTAATGCAGCCTTAGCTACTGAGCTAAGAACAGCACCACATTGAGCAGTTACAAAGCTATCTGAAACCTTAATTTCATTTAAACGATCTACTTTAATAACGACGCCCCTAAATCCACCATCTTTAACTATTAAATTTGAACCATTTCCCATAAGAAAGTACTCTACATTATTCGCTTTACATGCTGCAATTACCTTCTTTACCATCTCATATGTAGATGGATAAACTAAAAGATCCGCTGGACCACCTACTTTAAAGGTTGTATGCTTCTTCATTAGCTCATCTAATTTTATATTGTCGCTGCCAACGATTTCTTCGATACTTTTTATAAAACTATCCTTCAACTTCATTATATACCCCTTGCTCATTATTAATATTTAAGTATAGCGCTTCTTCCTTGCATACAATATAATCTCCCTTAATTTCTATATGCAAATTAAAAGCCTCTCTACCTTTATATGAATATCTCTTAGCTTTTGTTAACTTTTTTAATTAAGAATATAGAATTAAGAATGTAGAATGATGGATGAAATTCCCACGGAATTTCTTTAATTTCTATTTTCTTTTTTAATACCATCAACTCTTAATTATTAATTAATCATTTAAAATCCAATTAAAGTTTCTTCGAATCAAATAAGAAGAAACCACCTTCATTGTTAATTCTACATTTAGGCATTCTTAATTAAACAAAAAATAATCAAATATTCGATTATTTTTTGAAATACTCCAGCACACTTTCACTTGATGATTTATCCATGGAAGGTGTTGAGATTAATTCTTCATAGGTAGCTTTTCTTATATTATCGACACTTCCGAATTTTTTTAAAAGCTCTCTTCTTCTTCTTTCTCCAATCTTAGGTATTTCATCTAAGATTGAATACAGAGTACGCTTATCTCTTAGAGTTCTGTGATATGTTATCGCAAATCGGTGTACTTCATCTTGAATTCTAGTAATAAGAAGCATGGATTTAGATGATGGTCTTAACATTATTTCCTCATTATTATATATAAGACCTCTGGTTCTATGATTATCATCTTTAACCATTCCACATACAGGAATGTTGATGTTAAGCTCCTGTAGAACCTCTAGAGCCACATTTACCTGTCCCTTTCCACCATCCATCATAATTAAATCTGGAAAAATAGAAAATTTTCCTGCTTCAAAATTCATTTCGTTATTATTTATCTTCTCAAGTTCTTTTAAACCATGAGTAAATCTTCTTGTCAAAATCTCTCTCATAGAACCATAATCATCAGCACCATCAATGGTATTAATCTTAAATCTTCTATAATCGCTATTTTTAGCTGAACCCTCTTGAAATACAACCATAGAGCCTACAGAGTCCATCCCCATTAAATTGGATATATCATAGGCCTCAATACGGCTTGGAATCTCGTCCAAACCAAGTGCTTCTTGAAGTTCCGTAAGAGCTACTTCATTTAATTCTCTGTCCACCTTATGCTTTAACTTAAACATTTCAAGTGCATGACTAGCATTTTTCTCTACCATGTCTAAAATTCTTCTTTTCTCACCCTTTTGAGGGACTTTTATATTTACCTTATGCTCCTTTTTTAAAGAAAGCCATTGCTCAATAATTTCTATCTCACTACACTTACTAACGTAAATGACTTTAGGAATAAATGCTGTTCCTCCATAGAAATTTTTAATGAACTCTTCTAAAACATAAGTTGGCTCTTCTGAACCAGTATTATCTAGAATAAAATGTTCCCTGCCAATAATCTTTCCATCTCTAAGGAAAAATATCTGAATACAGCTGTCAACTTCATCCTGAGAAATACCTATAAAATCCTCATTCTCAAAGTTATTGCTTATAATTTTTTGTTTTTCATTTATTTTATCGATGGCAATAAGCTTATCTCGAAGCATAGCAGCTTTTTCAAAATCTAAGTTTTCAGCTGCTTCCTCCATTTCAACTTTAAGTCTGCTGGTAATCTTTGTATCTTTACCAGTGAGCAAATCTACCACATCATCTATTATTTTACCATACTCCTCTTTAGATATTAACCCATTACATGGCCCTTTGCAAAGGTTTATATGATAATTTAAGCAAGTTCTTGTTTTAGGGCCACCTTCTTTTATTACTTTTCTGCAGGTTCTAAGTGGAAATACCTTTTTTATCAAGTCATTAACTGCATAAACAGCACTTCCATCAGTATAGGGGCCAAAGTATCTAGCTGAATCATTTCCATGGTTCCTTGTTACTATAACACGCGGAAACTCTTCATTTGTAATTTTAATAAACGGATAATATTTATCATCCTTTAAAAGAATATTATATTTAGGACTATATTTTTTTATAAGATTACACTCTAAAATCAGTGCTTCCATTTCAGAATCAGTAACAATATATTCAAACTCACTAATATGAGAAACCATAGCTTTAACTTTCTCCGTATGGTTCTTAGAGTTTTGGAAATATTGTCTCACTCTATTTTTTAAATTCTTAGCCTTTCCAACGTATATTACTTCCTTTAAAGAATTTCGCATTAAATATACGCCAGGACTATCTGGAAGATTTTTCAGTTGATACTCAAAGTCAAACATACACAACCTCCACTTTTTGAATTAACAATTAAGAATTAAGAATGTAGAATGGTGGATGAAATTCCTGCGTAATTTCTTTTATTTTATTTGCAGTATTGAAATTTTCAATTTCAATACTGCATGTAAATGATTCTAGCTCTGCTAGAATCATTTACATTCTTCCATTTGTGATAGCTCCTAATTCAAAACTAATAAAAAAATTAAATTAAAATTTCTCTGAACGAAGTGAAGAGAAATCTCCTGCATTCTTAATTCTACATTCAGGCATTCTTAATTAAATAAACTCTATTCATCTCAATAGAACTTAACGTTCCATAAACTTCAACCTATCATTATTTGAAGAATTCCGATACAAGATCTCCTGCCATTCCACTAGCATTGTAAGAATCATTACCCCCCTCTTCAACAATTATGGCAAAGGCAATTTCAGGATTATCATATCCAGCAAAACCTACAAACCATGAATGTGGTATCTTATTTCCTATATCTGTATCCGCAGTACCAGTCTTTCCTGAAACCTGAACTCCCCAAAGGCTTGCTGCTCTTCCTGTACCTTCACTTACAACAGCCTTCATATATTCCTTTAAAACTTGTGCATTCTCTGGTGTAGTTACTGTTGTTGCCACTTCTGGCTTAAACTCCTTAACTACATTTCCCTCTGAATCTACTATTTCTCTTACTATGTTAGGTTCCATCATAACTCCATTATTAGCAATAGCACTGGCAACAAGGGCCATCTCAATTGGACTTGCTAATACACCACTTTGACCTATACCACTTTGTGCTATATTTCCAACTTCCTCTTTTCCATAGGTCGGGAAACGACTATCATCAATTACCAGAGTTCTAGATGGAATTTCATTATTAAAGAAAAACTTTTCTGCAGTTTCTTTAAGCTGTGGATTTCCTAGCTCCATTGCTAATGTACCAAAAACAACGTTACTTGATCTTAAGAAAGCTGTTCTTAGATTAATATTTCCCATTATAGTTCCATTGTAATTTTCTAAAGAATCAACATCATTAAAGTAAATCCTTCCATTATCCTCAAAAACTCTATCTCGCACTCCTGACATATTTTCAAGAGCACTTAATGCAGTAACAATCTTAAAAGTTGAACCTGGAGGATATAACCCTGATACAGCTCTATTTAAAAATGGAGTATTCTCATCCTGTGATAAAGCAGGAAACTCTTCTTGTATTGAATTTGCATCAAAGCTAGGTTTTGATACCATAGCCAATACTTCACCTGTAGTAGGATCAAGAGCTACAATTGATCCCCTTCTATCACCTAAAAGGTCATAAGCTTTTCTTTGAAGTTCAGAATTCAAAGTAGTCACTACATGATTTCCTACTTTATCTGCATCAGCAGAAGAAAATATATCTTTAATGGAATTTACTGTTCTGCCTGAAAGTTCTTTATCGAATTTTTTTTCTATACCACTTGCACCATAAACTACATCATAATATCCAACTACATGAGCAAAGGCTTCTCCACCTAAGTACTGTCTAGTTTGAGAAAACTCACTAGTTTTTTCACCAGTGGTAAGAGGATTCATATCTCTATCATAGATTGTTCCCCTCAAAACTCTACTGTTCTCTGCTTGAATCCTTTTATTATATACACTATCTATAGCTTCTTCACTTTTAAATAAGTAATAATAGCTCATATAAGATATTAAAGCTATAAATAGTGCTAGAAATACTATCATTACACTTTTAATATTTTTCTGCAGATTATTCATAGCTGTTACTCTCCTCTGATATCTTTTGAATTATTCCTAGAGCAAAATAGCTTATAAGCATTGAGCTACCACCATAACTTACAAATGGAAGTGTTATTCCTGTAAGCGGAATAGCTCCTGTTACACCACCAATGATAACTAAGGTCTGTGCAACTAGCATAGTGCTGTATCCAACAACTAAAAGTCTAGAAAACTTATCCTTAGTATATAATGCTGCCCTTATACATCTATAGAATAATAAGAAGTTAAATATTATTATAGCAAAACCAGTTAAAATCCCTAATTCTTCACATATAGCTGCAAAAATAAAGTCTGATTCTACTACTGGGATATAGTTAGGGAAGCCACTTCCTAAACCAACCCCAAATAAGCCTCCACTTGATATGGCAATAAGGGACTGAACCAACTGATGCCCTTGCCCAAATCCATCTTCCCATGGATTTCTCCAAATTGCCACCCTTACTCTAACATGATAAAAAAGCTTATATCCTATAAATCCACCAACAACAAATAAAATCAATGCAATTATCACATACTTCTTCTTTGAGGTTGCTATGTACAGCATTGTAAGAGCTATGGCAAAGAAAATAAGAGCTGATCCTAAATCCGTTTGAGCAAGCATAAATAAAAGAGATACTCCCATAACTAAAGCTGGTTCTACTAAACTTATCAATGAATAATACTTTTCATTTTTTATTCCAACCTTGCTTGCCACCTTTATCCAAAACCTAGAAGGCTTTTCATAATCCTTTAATGCAGAAGCTAAATATGCTACTAATGCAATTTTTCCAAATTCTGATGGCTGGAATCCAAATCCAGCAATATTTACCCAGTTTTTTGCTCCACCGGTCTCTTTTCCAAAGAAAGTTCCCATAGACATAAAAATCAAAGTTACTACTAAATAAAAATACTTGTACTTACTAAATCTCTTTAAATCCGGTACAATTACAACTATTAAAATAAAGCCAATCATACCTAAAGCAAAAAATAGCACTTGCTTAACAGCTAAGTTCGTAGACTCTCCACCGGTAAGAAATGTTCCCCCTTGAAGTGGTAAATCCAACCTATAAATCATAGCAATTCCGATAACTGCTAAAATATTTGCAAACAATAATAAAAATTTATCTCCATCTGGATAGAATCTTCTTATGACAAAATGTGCATAAGCCATTAATACACATATTATAGCTCCAATTATAACCGCACTATTGTTAATGGTTGGAGTTATTATTGCAACATTAAAGAATAATGCCATTACTAGCAGATATGTCAATCTTAGTACACGATTTTCTTCCCGTATAATGTTCATGGTTCTCCTTACACCTCTATATCAATTTAAAAATAGCTGTTCCCACCTTTATTACATCTCCCGTTCTCAATGTAACCCTATTTTCAATTCTAGTCTCATTAACCTTAGTTCCATTTGTACTATCTAGGTCTTCAATTACATATTCATTATTTCTTTTATATATCTTAACATGATGAGAAGATACATATTTATCATCTAAAACCACAATATTATCACTCTTTCTCCCCATAGTAATAACATCTGCTAAAGGCAATACTCCTCCTGTTTTCAAGTTAGAATTATCTCCAGCTTGAATAACCTCAAGGCCTACAGTTGCCTTCTTAACCTTATTCCGTTTCTTTCCTGATGTCTTTGTATCTGTGTACATTATCTTTAGTGCATAAAATATTATAAAGTATATTAGTACGATTACTCCTATCTTTAATCCAAATTTTAAAATATCCATATACAAACTCCTTTAAAAAATATAACATAACTAGCATCAAAGTCTCTCATGATGCTAGTTATAGTAATTATATCATTTTTTTAAGATACTGTCCTGTATATGATTTAGAACACTTAATTATATCCCTAGGATTTCCTGTTGCTAAAATAGTTCCACCTTTATCTCCACCTTCAGGACCCAAATCAATAATGTAATCTGAACATTTAATTACATCTAAATTATGCTCAATAACAATAACAGTATTTCCACCTTCTACAAGTCTTTGAAGTATCTTTATCAGCTTACTTACGTCATCAATATGAAGTCCTGTAGTTGGTTCATCAAGAATATATAGAGTTTTTCCTGTACTTCTCTTAGATAACTCATAAGCAAGTTTAATCCTTTGAGCTTCCCCTCCTGATAATGTAGTTGAAGGCTGCCCTAATCTAATATAAGATAATCCTACATCCATCAATGTCTGAAGCTTGTTGCTGATACGTGGTATATTTTCAAAGAACTTAAGCCCTTCCTCAACAGTCATATTAAGTACATCATCTATGCTCTTTCCTTTATATTTAACTTCTAAAGTTTCTCTATTATATCTTTTCCCCTTACATACTTCACATTCTACATATACGTCAGATAAAAACTGCATTTCAATTTTAATAATTCCATCTCCACGACAGGCTTCACAGCGTCCACCTTTCACATTGAAACTAAAGCGTCCCTGTTTATATCCTCGGCTCTTAGCTTCAGGCACCATGGCAAAAATCTCTCTTATTAAGTCAAATACTCCTGTATATGTAGCTGGATTACTTCTTGGTGTTCTTCCTATTGGACTTTGGTCAATATTAATAATTTTATCAATTTGATCTGCTCCAATAATTTCATCATGCTTTCCTGGCAGCTTCTTAGAACGGTTTACTACCCTATTTAATCCTTTATATAGAATCTGGTTTATAAGTGTACTCTTTCCTGAACCTGAAACCCCAGTAACAGAAGTTATTAATCCCAGTGGGAAAGAAACTGTAACATTTTTAAGGTTATTTTCCTTTGCACCCTTTACGGTTATAACTCTATCTGGATCCAAAGCTCTATATTTTTCAGGTACTTCAATTACTTTTGCACCACTTAAATACTGGCCTGTAATTGACTTCTTGCACTTCATAACCTCTTCAACTGGCCCTGCTGCAACGATTTGTCCTCCATGTTCTCCAGCTCCTGGCCCGATGTCCACAAGGTAATCTGAAGCTCTCATAGTGTCTTCATCATGTTCAACAACAACTAAAGTATTTCCTAAATCTCTAAGATGCTGAAGAGTTTTTATAAGCTTATCGTTATCTCTTTGGTGAAGACCTATACTAGGCTCATCAAGTATATATAAAACTCCCATTAAACTAGAACCGATCTGAGTTGCAAGTCTAATTCTTTGAGCTTCTCCACCTGATAATGTTCCTGCAGCTCTGCTTAAATTTAAATAGCTAAGACCAACATTCACCAAGAAATTCAATCTGCTCTTTACTTCTTTTACTACTTGTGCCGCCACAATTGTATCCTTCTCAGATAAAGCTAGATTTTCAATAAACTTTAACTCCTCTGTGATAGACATAGTACAAAAATCACTTATGTTTAATCCTCCAACTGTAACTGATAAAGCTTCTTTTGACAATCTCTTGCCTTTACATTTTGGACAAGGATTGTCACTCATATACTCTTCAATTTCTCTTTTTATGTAATCTGAATTACTTTCCATGTATCTTCTTTTTAAGTTGTTTATAACACCTTCATAAGCATACTGATATGTTGATTCTCTAAATTCTTTAACATATCTTACTTTTAGCTTTACTCCATTGGTTCCATAAAGCAATAAATTTAAATTTTCTTTAGACAGTTCGTTTATTGGAGTATCTAAAGTAAATCCGCCTTTCTCTGCCAAGGCTTCTAATATAGCTCTAGTCCATGAATCATCCTTTAAACTTCCTTCACCCATGGTAACCACAGCCCCTTGAAGAATTGATTTACTTTTGTCTGGTATAACTAAATCCTCATCAATCTCCATTAAAGTTCCTAATCCATCACAGGTATCACACTTTCCAAAGGGAGAGTTGAAAGAAAACATTCTTGGCTCAATTTCACCAATACTTATACCACAATCAACACAAGAGAATTTTTCACTTAATAATATATCTTCTCCATCAATTATATTAAGAATTGCAATACCTTCACCAAGCTTCAATGCAGCTTCTAAAGAATCAGCAACTCTTGAATTTATACCTTCTTTTATAACTATTCTATCTATAACTATTTCAATTGTATGCTTTTTATTCTTTTCAAGTTTAATCTCTTCTTCTACCAGATCAATAAGCTCTCCATCAATTCGTGCTCTTACATATCCATTCTTTTTAATACTTTCAAGAATTTTAACATGTTCACCTTTTTTACCTGTAACTATTGGAGCTAAAATCTGTACCTTAGTTCTTTCTGGAAGTGACATTGCTTGATCTACCATTTGGTCAACAGTCTGCTGTGTTATTTCCTTTCCACACTTTGGACAATGTGGAACTCCAATTTTAGCATAAAGAAGTCTTAAATAATCATATATTTCCGTAACTGTTCCAACTGTTGAACGTGGGTTTCTGCTGGTAGTTTTCTGATCAATAGATATGGCCGGTGATAGTCCTTCTATGTACTCAACATCTGGTTTATTCATCTGACCTAAAAACTGTCTCGCATAAGCTGAAAGGGATTCTACATATCTTCTTTGTCCTTCAGCATATAAAGTATCAAATGCTAAGGATGATTTTCCAGACCCAGATAATCCAGTAAATACTACAAATTTATCTCTTGGTATTTCTAAATCAACATTTTTTAAATTATGCACCTTAGCGCCTTTTATATAAATACTATTTCTCATGTTCTCTCCTTTTCTTATAGTTCAAAATCTCTCTTCATACGCTGTATCTCATCTCTAAGTTGTGCAGCTCTTTCAAACTGTAAATCCTTAGCTGCAGCCTTCATTTCTTTCTCAAGCTTAGCTAAATGCTTAGCTAACTCTTTCTTATCTAGCAGAATATCTGGTGAAGGCGAATCTCCATAAGATGCTGTTTCTTCAGCTACTGTAGAAATTTCAATTACATCTCTTATATCTTTTATTATGGTGGTAGGAGTTATTCCATGGGCCTCATTATATTCCATTTGTATCTTTCTTCTTCTATTTGTTTCATTAATAGTTCTTTCCATGGAATTAGTTATAGTATCTGCATACATTATAACCTTACTCTCCGAATTTCTCGCTGCTCTACCAACTGTTTGAATAAGAGAAGTTTCACTTCTTAGAAAACCTTCCTTATCGGCATCTAAGATTGCTACTAATGCTACCTCTGGAATATCTAATCCTTCCCTTAAAAGGTTAATTCCTACTAAAACATCATGTTCTCCACTACGTAATTCCTTAATAATCTTCATTCTTTCCATTGTATCAATATCTGAGTGAAGATAAGTGGTTTTCACACCTAATTCTTTAAAGTATTTAGTCAAATCCTCTGCCATCTTCTTTGTAAGTGTTGTTACCAAAACTCTAAAGCCTTTTTCGATGGTCTGCATTATTTCTGAATATAAATCATCTACCTGACCTTTTACAGGTCTAATAATGATTTCTGGATCTAAAAGTCCTGTAGGTCTTATAATCTGCTCTGCCGTATTTTCTGAGTGCTCCTTTTCATAAGGACCTGGTGTTGCACTTACAAAAAGTACTTGGTTAAGCTTATTTTCAAACTCATCAAACTGAAGTGGTCTGTTATCATATGCCGATGGAAGCCTAAAACCATACTCCACCAAAGATGTCTTTCTAGACCTGTCTCCACCATACATTGCCCTGATTTGTGGAAGAGTAACGTGACTCTCATCCACCATAAATAAGAAGTCTTGTGGAAAATAATCAATAAGTGTTTGAGGTGGTGTTCCTTTTGCTCTTCCATCAAGAATCCTTGAATAGTTCTCTATACCAGTACAATACCCAACTTCTCTCATCATTTCAATATCAAAGTTAGTTCTCTGTTTTAATCTTTGTGCTTCTAAAAGCTTATCCTCTTCCTTTAATTCCTTTAATCTCTCTTCAAGCTCAAACTCAATCTGTGAAATAGCTCTTTCTAGATTCTCTCTTGAGGTAGCAAAGTGAGATGCTGGGAAAATTGATACGTGTTTTCTTCCGCCAATGATATTTCCAGTTAAAACATCAAACTCCCTTATTCTATCTATCTCATCACCAAAGAATTCAACCCTTATCCCCTTATTCGTTGAGGAAGCAGGGAATATATCAAGAACATCTCCCCTTACTCTGAAGGTTCCTCTAACAAAGTTAATATCATTTCTTTCATACTGTATATCTACCAGCTGGTTTATAACCTTATTCCGATCCTTCTCCATACCTTCTCTTAAAGAAACTGTAAGTGCCTTATACTCCTCTGGATTTCCTAATCCATATATACAAGATACAGAGGCCACAACAATTACATCTCTTCTTTCAATCAAGGCAGAGGTTGCTGAGTGACGAAGCTTCTCAATCTCTTCATTTATAGAAGCATCCTTTTCAATATAGGTATCAGTTTGAGCCATATAAGCTTCCGGCTGATAATAGTCGTAGTAAGATACAAAGTATTCTACCGCATTATCTGGAAAGAACTCTTTAAACTCAGAACATAACTGAGCTGCTAATGTCTTATTATGAGCAAGGATTAATGTTGGTCTTTGTACTCTTTCAATAATATTGGCCATAGTAAAAGTCTTTCCTGAACCAGTAACACCTAAAAGTGTCTGATACTTTTTATCTTCTAAAACACCATTTACCAGACTATCTATCGCTTGAGGCTGGTCTCCGGTAGGTTTAAACTTTGAATGTATCTTAAATTCACCCATATTTTCTCCTTTTTTATTTTTTAATTTTTAATTATTACTGTTCTTTATCATCATTTTTATTCTTAATATTCTTCATAAAACCTGAAAATCTCACTCCTCCGCCATTGCCTGCAACCTTAATCTGCTTTGGCACTTCCCTCGGAACTATAACGAAGCCTAATTTTTCTTTCCTATCTTGAATATTCTTTGTTAGAATCTTTATCTCTCCATTAACTCCCCTTACATACATCTTTATATGGTAAGGTAGTCTCTCAAGGAATTTAAAAATAACCTCATCCTTAAGCACCTTTTCTTCATTTACTTCTAAAATCATGTCTCCTGGACATAGTCCCATTTCCTTTGCAATAGAGTTTGGTGCCACATCTAATACACATACACCATCATTACTGCTTACATACTTAGGCTTTCCCTTTAATTCCAGCTGCCTTTCTAATCGATTTATTCCTTCATGAGCTACTGAAATTAATAAAAGTAAAAATGTATCTAGAAATTTATTTATATTTCCAAACTGTGATAACACTAACACGAATATACTAAAAATACATAATAGTAATCCTGATATAATTGGTTTTTTTCCTTTGCTTTGAGTAAAGGTCGCTGCCTTATAGCTAAGACCTGAATACATAGGAAGTGCGCCAATTACCATAGTTGCAAACAACATTGAATTTTCTTCATGATTAATCAGTGGCCACCACTGTGGTGTGTTAACTACATTTCCACTAAGTAAATCTGCGCTTGTAGCCTGTACCATCAATAATATAATCATAGGCAGTACCCACTGTCTTCCATAAGCAAATCCACCTATAATATGCTTATCTCTCCCACTAAAAACTGGTATCGCCCCTCTCTTTCCATCAAAGATTATTAATAAACCTTCAACAAAATGCATAACCGCAATTACTATTATTAAATTAGCTATATCCATATTCATTCCATTTAAACTTGGCTTATTTAATACCTGCGCTAAAAAATACAACAATATTGAAATTAAACCTAATACACTTCCTGAATAAGAAAAAGCACCAAACTTCGGATTTACAAATATTAATCCAACGGAAAGTATAAATATTAAAAATATATTGGAGCTCTCATAAAAACTTACTCCTAAAAAAGTAAGTATTATACTAACTAATACACCCCCAAAAATCCCCATTACTATCTGTGATATTGTCAGCTCAAAAGCTGAAATTGTATTCTTACCCATTACTAGCTTTTCCATCAAAGTAATTTTTTTATTCTTCATATAAAATGCCAATCCCATTAATATTAAAATTAATGCATAGGATGGCTCTACAATTGCATAGGACACACTCTGCAAAGTATATTTTAATAGCTCCATTTTACTCTCCTTCTAAAATATGCACACCATAAATATATAAATTAAATTAAGAATTTAGAGTTTAGAATCTCTTTAAATTCTAACTCTAAATTCTCTCATATAAAACTCTTATTTTAAATTTTTATTTTATTTTTTCTCTTGCTATCTCTAAAGCTTTCGCAAATTGAGGGTCTGTATTTCGATCATAGGCTATTGTGGCTAACTCTTCTGGGTATTCAACTTTGATATCTGGCTCAATACCAGTTCCTTGAATATAATTCCCATTAGGAGTGTAGTAATTAGAAATTGTAACCTTAAGTCCACTTCCATCATTAAAGCCATCAACTGGTCTATAGAATGTAGTCTGAACTAAACCTTTTCCAAAGGTAGTTGTTCCAACTATTGTTCCTAAACCATAGTCTTTAATTGCACCAGTGAATATCTCTGAAGCACTTGCACTTCCACCATTTGTTAGTATTGTTAAAGGCATTCCCTCCGCTATTCCACCTTCCGAATTATAGTCTTTTCTGTTACCATATTTATCTTCTGTGTAAACTATATTTTTACCTTTTTCAATAAACTGTGAAACCATTGCTACAGTTTGATCTAGTAGGCCACCCGGATTACCTCTTAAATCAACTATTAAACTCTTCATACCTTGTTCTTCTAGAGTATTAATTGCTGTCTCGAAGTTTTTAGAAGTGTTTTCATCGAACATAGTAACTTGGATATATCCAACTTCACTATCTATCATTTCACTTTTTACAGTTACCATTTCAATTTCATCTCTTACTAATGTAACATCATAATTTCCTTTGTTTTCTCTCGATAAAGTAATGTCTACTTTACCACCTTTTTCCCCCTTCATCATTGCTACAGCATCTTGTAATTCTGCACCAGTCATTGTTTTTCCATTCACACTTTCAATAACATCCCCTGATATAATTCCGCCTTTTTCTGCTGGTGAGTTTTCAAAAACACTAATTACAGTAATTTTTTCATCTTTAACTCCAACCTGAATTCCAACACCTACATAATTTCCTTCTGTTTGAGAATAAAAGTCCTTAAACTCTTCAGCATTCATATATGTTGTATATGGATCACCTACTGCAGAAACCATTCCTTTTGCGGCTCCATCTATTAGTTTAGTCATGTCATAATCATTTAAATAATACTTATCAAGTTTATCCTTGATAGTAAATAGTTTTTCAAAACTTAAAATATTGTTGTATGTGGTCCTGCTTACCAGCACCTTACCATTGGGCAATGCAAAAGAAACTAAATTAGAAACTAAAAAAGTTGCTACATTAGTAATTATCAACAAAGCTACAACAATGGTAATACCTTTCCATCTTTTCTTTTTGTCGTTCATACAAACCACCCTCTCAACTTCTTAAACTTCTCGTATCAAAATACCTTGTAAATTTATTTTATCTCATTAATAAGTATGTTCAAAGTATTATATTATTAATAACATATTTATTAATTTAAAATTAATTATTGTGTTTAATTTAGAATATCCAGTTAATAAAGTAGAATTATGGATGAAGCTCCTACGGAGTTTCTTTATTTTAGGCTTTAATTTCAACTTATAACTTCAACTCAAAATATGTAGTTTAAATTATAAAACTTCAATTAAAAACCTAAAAATAAAAATTTCTTTGAACATAGTAAGAAAAATCAACCTTCATTCTACATTCAAGGATTCTGCATTCAATCATATACAAATAAGACTAAGAAAATTAATTCCTTAGTCTTATAACTTATATTGATTAAACTTTTAAGAACTTTCTCATTGAGATAACACTTCCTACGGCACCAATAAATAATCCACAGGCAAATAATTCCCAAATAACAACCTTCCACATGTATGTTACAGGTATCATAGTAAATCCAAATAAATCTAAACTTAAATTTCTTGTAACTACAAAATAACCTAAAGAAAGAACTATTCCTGCAATTATAGCACCTACAAGTCCAAGAATCATCCCCTCAATTATAAGAGGCCATCTAATAAACCAATCAGTAGCTCCTACATACTTCATGATTCCAATTTCTCTTTTTCTTGTGAAAACCGTAATTTTTATTGTGTTACCTATTAGGAATAGAGAAATTAGAATAAATACTATAAACCCAATTACAGCACCAATCTTAACAGAATTAGTTAAATTTGATATCTTTTCAATTAAACTTCTAGCATCTTTTATCTCTTCAATTCCATCCATATCCTTTATAGCCGCCACAACATTATCAATAATTTCTGGCTTTTTAACATTTACAGTATATGATGCAGGAAATGGGTTGTCCTCTTCAAACCCTGCTGTTAATTCACCTGTTGTATCATTTAACTGACCTTTAATATTTTCTAAAGCTTCTTCCTGACTCTCATATACAATAGAATTTATCCCTTCAACTTCATTGATCTTAGCCTCAATAGCCTTTTTTTCTGAATCTGTAATATCATTGTCTAAATAAATTCTCGCTTCAACCATGGAACCTAATTGAGTAACTGCTTTATCTACATTAGCCACTACTAAAGTTATGGCACCTAATATAAATAGTGTTGCCGCTACCGTAGCCATGGATGCTATACTTAATGTTTTATTTCTTACAATACTTTTTACTGCATCCTTAAAAGAATACTTAACCGAATCAAACTTCATATCCGTACATACCCCTTTCTTCATCTCTTGCAATAATTCCCTTTTCAATAGCTATAACTCTCTTCTTCATGGTATCAACTATATCCTTAGCGTGAGTTGCCATTACTATTGTAGTTCCAGCTCTGTTTATATCATTTAATATTTCCATAATCTCCAATGCTGTTTCTGGATCTAAGTTTCCTGTTGGCTCATCAGCAATTAGTAATGATGGACTATTTACTATAGCCCTAGCTATAGATATTCTTTGTTGCTCTCCCCCTGATAGTTCACTTGGGAAAGCATTTCTTTTCTTAGATAATCCAACTAGTGATAAAACTGCTGGAACCTTTTTTTGTATATCCTTTTCTCCTGCACCTGTCACTCTCAGTGCAAAAGCAACATTTTCAAACACATTTAAAGTTTGTATTAACCTAAAGTCTTGGAAAACTACACCTATTTTTCTTCTATAATAAGGAACTTCCTTATCTGTTAACTTTGTTAAATCTGAGCCTGCAACCACTACTGACCCTGCTGTTGGATCCACTTCCTTTAATAACATTTTAATAAAAGTAGATTTTCCTGCACCACTTGGTCCAACTAAGAAAACAAACTCTCCCTGGTCAATGTGGACATTTAAGTTTGATAATGCTAATACGTTGTTATTATAAACCTTAGTAACATTCTTAAAATCTATCATATCATTAACTCTCCTCAATTTTACTTTTCAAACCATATTATTTTCAAACTATATTATATCATAAAAACTTCAAATTCAAATTGCTTTTGACAAATAACCACTAGGTTCTCGCCTGAAAAATATACCGTCTTTTACATTTAGACTATTATATTCATATTTCTACAAAATCCAATAATAAATAAAAACATCTAACCCTAAAAAATATATTGCAATCAATCCTGAAACACAAAACATAGCACCAACTAATCCAAATTGCTTGAAATACATTTCCCATGTATTGTGATAGCTTAATGGTTTTAGGAACTTCAACGGTTGTAAAAATCCCAAGGCGCAAATAAATAAACCTGCACTGGAAAATACCATCCCCACATTTCTAACCCCTAGAAGTATCCTTATTAATTCAATGGACTCACCTTTAATAAGTAAGTATCCAATTGTTCCAATTACACCAATTACAATTGGAATTAGAGCTATCTTTAATGAAAGCTTTAGACAATAAAGTGTATCGTGAACATATGCTCCTAACTTTTGTTTCATATTAATTTTGCCCCCATCTATAAAACTTAAGTAAGACTCAAAATCTCTGATTTGGCTAAGTCGAACTTACTCCTTCCAATGAACATGAGAAGGAGTTTCATTAAAACAAGACTCCAAATCTTTGATTTGGTTAAGTCAAACTTACTCCTTCCAATGAATGTAAGAAGGAGTTTCATTAACCATCTTTATGTTTATAAATTATATCATAGCTTGTATTAAAAATCACTATTAAAACCCTTCCATTCCGCTTAATTCCTATTTTTCACTACAAAATATGTATATTTAAAAAAGGAATTTGGCCATTTATCGGTCAAATTCCTTGCTTTTGATTTATTAAATTAAAAATATATTAAATTTCAATAAACAATTTACTTTATGCTTATTCCATGCTTAACAGCCTTAACTATATCCTCAGCAGTTAATCCATAAGCTTTAAGTAATTCTGCCGGCTTACCGCTTTCTCCAAATACATCCTTAATTCCAACTCTCAATACAGGAACTGGACAATTTCCGGTAACAACCTCAGCTACCGCTGAACCTAACCCTCCAATAATACTGTGTTCTTCAGCTGTTACAATAACCCCTGTTTCTCTTGCAGCAGAAATTATAGCGGCTTCATCTATAGGTTTAATTGTATGCATGTTTATAACTCTTACCTTTATACCTTCTTCTGCTAATACATTAAAGGCTTCTAGTGCAGCATCTACCATAACTCCCGTTGCAATTATAGTAGCTTCCTTACCTTCTCTTAATGTAACGCCTTTACCAATTTCAAATTTATAATCTTCATTGTCATTAATAACTGTTACTGCGCTTCTTCCTAATCTTACATAGCAAGGTCCATTATATTTTGCGATAGCTTCAATTGCAGCTTCTGTTTCTATGGCATCACTTGGACTTATAACTACCATATTAGGAATACTTCTCATAAGGGAAATATCTTCTACTGACTGGTGAGATGCTCCATCTTCACCAACAGTTATTCCTGCGTGAGTTGCACATACCTTAACATTTAGCTTTGGGTAACAGATTGAGTTTCTTATTTGCTCAAAAGCTCTTCCAGTTGCAAAAACTGCGAATGTAGAAGCAAAAGGTATTTTACCACAAGCAGCCATACCAGCTGCAACAGTCATCATGTTTCCTTCTGCGATCCCCATGTTTATAAATCTTTCTGGACATACAGCTTTAAAATCTGCAGTCTTTGTTGATTTTGATAAGTCTGCATCAAGTACAACTATTTTATCATTTTCCTGTCCGATTCTAGCTAATGCTTTACCATAGGCTTCTCTAGTAGCAATCTTCTTCATTATTCTTCTCCCCCAATCTCTTTTAATGCCATATCACATTGCTCTTTGCTTGGAGCTGATCCGTGCCATCCGGCTTGATTTTCCATGAAGGATACACCCTTACCTTTAATAGTTTTACACACTATCATTGTAGGTTTACCTTTAACCTTTTTACCTGCTTCGATTGCATTTTTAATTTCAGTTAAATCATTACCATTTTGAACAAATATTACGTTCCATCCAAAAGCAACAAACTTATCTGCTATTGGGTTAGGATTCATAACTTTCTCTATATCTCCATCAATTTGAAGCCCATTAAAATCTACAAAGGCTGTTAAATTATCTAATTTATAGTGTGCAGCACACATTGCCGCTTCCCAAACTTGCCCTTCTTCTAATTCTCCGTCACCTAATAAAGTATATACTCTATAATTTTTCTCATCTAACTTACCTGCTATAGCCATTCCCACTGCAGCTGAAATCCCCTGTCCTAAAGAACCAGTTGACATATCAACTCCTGGGATATAATTCATATTTGGATGACCTTGCAGCATAGCGCCCATTTTTCTTAATTTCATTAATTCTTCCTTATTGAAGAATCCTTTTTCTGCAAGAGCAGCATACAATACTGGCGCAGCATGACCTTTTGATAATATAAATCTATCTCTATTTGGATCCTTTGGATTATTTATATCTACATTCATCTCATTAAAATATAGTGTTGTAATAATCTCCACTGATGATAATGATCCACCTGGGTGACCAGATGCAGATTCAGTTACCATTTTTACAATATCTCTTCTAAGAGTCTTTGTTATCTGTTCTAACGATGCTAATGATTTTTCCATTACTTATCCCTCCAGACTTACTTCTACACTAATTATATCAATTTTTCATATATTCTCAACTATTTTACATCATTTTTTCATAAAAATATGACTCTTCTTTACATATGGCATGTACAAATTTCCCTATTAAGTACTATTTTTTAATTAAATATGTACAATAAAATGCTATTATATATATTTTTGCTACACATTTTAATATAGTATATTACATTTCTATAATGAATTTATTTGTACAGACTCCAAAATTAACCTCCACCTTCTTTTATTATACGAACCCCATCTTAAATACAAAAACCCCCTTAAACTACTTTAGTTACCATTAATAAAAATGCATAAAAAAATGGAAGATAACCTTGTTATCCTCCATGCAATATATACTTATCCTTTTAAATCAAGACTAATTCTTAGAGCTATGTCAACCTTTATCATATCTTCATCAGTCATATGACCTATTCTCTCTTTTAGTCTCCTTTTATCTAAAGTTCTAACCTGTTCTAGCAAAACTACTGAATCTTTATTTAACCCATATTCCTCTGAGGAAATTTCCACATGCGTGGGAAGTTTTGCCTTATTGATTTGAGAGGTTATGGCTGCTACAATTACAGTTGGGCTATATCTATTTCCAACATCATTTTGTATAATGATTACTGGTCTTATACCGCCTTGTTCAGACCCAACTACCGGACTTAAGTCCGCATAAAATATATCCCCTCTCTTTATAATAGTTGTCATTAGGCATTCACTCTCCTAAAGGCTAGCTTCGTATTCTTTCAAATCATCAATATAGCTCTCAAAGCCGTACTCTGATAATTCTAAGTTAAGTTCTTTCATAGCTAAATACCCTTGCTTCATACAATCGATATAGCTATTGCTCATTTCGCCCTTACTATATTCTATTCCACAATGGTCAATTAATTTACTACTTTTTTTATATTGTTTTAAAGCTTCTGAATAACTTTCATAAACCTCACTAGAAAAACTACATTTCGAACCTAGAGCCATCTTTTTTGAGCTAAACATGGGTTTTTTTACCTCCAACTTAAATAACAACTATATGTACACTTCAATTATAATTGATTAATTGCTGCTATGTCAAAGAAATTATACCCATTTCTACTTTTTTCAACAATTTATACGGCGTTGATTATACATAATTCTTTATATTGACTATATTCCCATCCTTTTTATACACTCTCGGTACCCTTTTACTTATGTTACAAACAATTTCATAGCTTATGGTGCCTATTGCATCAGCGATATCATCTGCACTTATACTATTTCCAAATTCATCTTCTCCAATAAACGTAACTTCGCTTCCAAGCTTTACATCTGGAATATCTGTTACATCTATCATACATTGATCCATGCAAATTCTTCCTACAATTGGGGCAAAGGCTCCATTTATGATTACCTTTCCTTTACCTGTTAACTGCCTCGGTAATCCATCTGCATATCCAATCGGCAATGTGGCAATTTTACTTTCTCTTTCTGTTGTAAATACTCTGCCATAGCTTATACTCCTGCCACTCTCCAAAGTCTTCAAATGAACAATTGTGGATTTTAAACTCATCACAGGTTTTAAATTAACTTTGGTTTTGTCCACATCCTTAGATGGGTAGTATCCATATAGCATTATTCCTGCTCTTACGCCATTATATTCAAGATTTGGAAAATCTATTACTCCTGCACTATTGCTCACATGCTTATACTTAATATTTACGTCAAGTTGTTTTAAATATTCATCAAAATCATCAAAACGTTTTATCTGAAGAAAAGTAAATTCTTTATTCTTTTCATCGGCCGAAGCAAAATGTGTAAACATACCTGCAATTTCTATCCCTGGAAGCTTAGATATCTTTTTTACTTCCACAGCTTCTTCTGCTGTTGCTAAAAAACCAATTCTACTCATACCTGTATCAACAGCAATATGGATTTTAGCTTTTGTATTTTTCTTTACTGCTACTTTTGATAGTGCCTCTGCATCATCGTAGGAATATATCGTCTGCTCTATGTCAAAATCAATAATTTCATCATAAAAATCGTGGGCAGTATATCCAAGTATCACTATTGGTGCCTTTAATCCATTTTTCCTCAGCTCAATTGCTTCAGTAATTACTGCAACAGCAAACCTAGAAACCCCATTTTCCAATAGTGTTTTATATATATCAACTGCACAATGTCCATAAGCATCAGCCTTTATGACTCCAATTACCTCTCTACCATTAGAAACTCTAATTACTTCTTTAATATTATTTTCTAAGGCATTTAAATCTATTTCTGCCCAAGTTGTTCTCAACTTGTGAACCATACTCTTTCCACCTCTTATAAGTCATTGATAATCATACTCCTACTAAAAATCTATATTCATATCACTCTTTTTATCTGTCCACTCAAAGTTTTTGTAATTATATATTACTCTTTCATTATGCTTATTATCATAAATTATTATCTTGCTAGGTTTATATTCTGCAATATCATAATACATACTTCCTTCATATAAGTTATTATTACTTCCTGGAATTAATGTTGTTATTATAAAATACTCTTTATCATTTATAACTTCTTTTTGGAACTTTAATTCCTCATTAGTATATATTAAACCTATGTATTCTCCAATAAATCCATACTTAAATACTTCATCAAAATCCTTATCAAGAGTATATCGCCTTTCACTATTGTTATCCTTGACCTCAATGTCATCACCTTTAAAAATAAAAGATCTTTCATCGCTTAAATCTAACCTATATCCAAAATCCTTAACATATTTCTGTGTTCCCTCATATACGTTGGTTTCCTTATCATTGATAACCTTAATAGTAACCTGACTAGTATATCCCTTAATTTCGCTTAAAAGCTCAATAACGTTATCTTCATCTGAAACACTCTTATTTTTCAATTTAACAAATAATGTTCCAAAAATTAAAACTATGCCAACTGCTACAATAACCACTAGTGTAATAATATTTTTCTTTTTCATAAATGCCTCCCAAAATCTTAATACACTATATGTTTATTATATGTAATCTTAGTTAATAACCTATACAATTATAATTTACTTTAAATAAAAGTATTTAATTCATAAAATAAAGATTTTCCTTAATTATTCTTATGTAATAAGGCTTTTATTATACTTTTCCTTCTATGATTTCATATATACCAAATGGTAATTCATTTATGATATGAGTTGCATTTACACAAAACATACTTTCTGCTAGTCTATCGCCACAATAACCATGAATATATGCACTAATATATGTTGCTTCTAAAGGCTCATATCCCTGTGCTATAAAAGACGCAATAATTCCTGTTAAAGTATCTCCCATACCACCTGATGCCATAGCACTATTTCCAGAAGAGTTTTCATATACACTCTCTCCATCAGTTATAATTGTTCGATGATCCTTTAGCAACACTATTACATCATGTTCCTTTGCAAATTTCCTCGCAACTTCAACTTTATTAGCTTTTATTTCATCTATTGATAAACCAGTTAATCTAGCAATTTCTCCATAGTGAGGAGTAAGTATTATTGCATTATTTTTTCTCTCTAGTATTTCTAATCTTTCTTGTAAAACATTAATTCCATCTGCATCAATTACAATAGGACATTCCGCATTTTCAATAGTATTCTTAACCACATTTAATGTTAATTTACTTACTCCCATACCTGGACCTATAGCAATGCAATTAGATTTAACCATGATATTTCCAATTTTATCACTTTGTTCAAAATTTATAGTCATAGCTTCAGTTAATTTAATACTCATTATTTCCTGAATTTCCTTCGGTACACAAAGAGTAACTAAACCGGCTCCGCTTCTTACCGCAGCTTGCGCTGTCAAATACGCAGCACCAACAAACCCCATAGATCCTGCAATTACCAACACCTGTCCGTAATCACCTTTATATGAGTTTTGCTTTCTTTTTTCAATTGTATTTCTCACCATTCCAAAGTCTACTTCCATAGGCTTATGTCTGAACCCAATAAAGCTTAGTTTATTACTTTTAAATTTTTCAAAAGAATTCTCCAAGGTTATACCTCCTCAAGTACAGCATATGCAATGGCATTATCCTCTCCATGTGAAATACTAAGATGTATATTAGTATTTCCTGTTTTATTGGCAATGACCCTTGCTTTTCCTTTTAATGTGACTATAGGTTTCCCAAGAGTAGAACTCTCAATTATTATATCTCTGAATGAAAAACCTCTAAATCCAGTACCTAAAGCCTTTGATACTGCTTCTTTTGCAGCAAACCGTCCAGCCACATATTCTGGCCTAAGTTTTCGACTTTTAAGATATTCTATCTCATTTACAGTAAATATCTTTTCTAAGAATCCATTATTTTTATCTAATATTTCCTTTATTCGTCTTATCTCAACAATATCTACTCCAACACCTAATATCACCCTTATCCCCCCTTCCTACTTAAGATATTTATTATTCTATATTCTATCATAAAAATAAATTATATAACATACCTTTTACATATTTTTCCTTTTAATGATTTAAATATTGAAAAGGCGAGATTGATAATTTATCTCGCCTTTTTATCTGTTACCTTTATACAGTTACTTTATCAAATTGAGCATATAGTTCTTTATCAAAATCCTTATAATATTCATCAATCAACTCTTCTGCAATATCCATTAAATGTATTGGTGAAACCATATTCTTTTCTAGCATGTGTAAAAATTTACTTCCTTTATACTTATAGGGACTAATATACTTAATTTCCTCCCTCGAAGCTTGTACAATTTTATCGTTGTCTTTTACTTTGCCCTCAACCTCAACTCCGTAAGCTTTGATACAACAAATCTCACCATTACTTTCTAATTGTAAGTCTCGTTGTACTAATCTATAAATATATTCTAGATTTGCTCCATCATAATCACAATTACATCTTAAAGTTTCAATTACCATACTACCGCCCCCAATAATAAAATTTCCCACCAGCAAATAAACCATTGTTTTATAATTGAAATTGTATCACTTTAAATAAAAATAAAGTGTAAATTCTTGTAGATTAAATTAATTATATTCCGCCTATAAATTTACACTTTATTTCTTAATGCTCTTTAATATTCTTTAATATTCGTCTTTATACTTAGCAACATCAGTTGTATTTTCCACTATATACCTTTTTATTAAAGGCATTTATCTTATTTTGTCTTAACTTGTAAAAATATTTTTTGTGCTATTTCATTAATTTATTTAATTTGTTTACATTTTCCTCCATGAAACTTTGTTGCGAAACATCTATATGATGATTAGAAAATTTTGCCTCATTGTAGGTGGCTGTAACATCATCTATTTTATCCGATGAATTAATCTTAAGCCTTATAATGTACTTTAACTGACTTGGGGTCATGTATGATTTGAAAAATTCTTTTTTAACTGCAGTATCCACCAATTCACCATATTGGTATATTACTTCGTCCCTTGGAGTTCCTTTTTTCCTAAATATTTTTTTTATCTTCATGAACAATTTATTTTCTTTAGATTTATGAATTTCAATACTTTCAACAACCTCTGTATACTCCTGTATTTTATTCTTGTTCACACTATAATAAATCTTGCTCATACCCTTATATAATAAATATATAAACAAAACAACTAAAGCAATCTTTAAACCTAAGAATACAGTCTTTAATATTAAGAATATAAGTGGATTTATAGTAGATTCTTGCTGTAAAGTTTCTGATTTATTCATCCCCTGTTGAAGCTTAAGTAGCAGCTCATTATCCCCATCTCCTATGAGTTTTTGAATAAGACTAAATAACCACTCTATTGGATACTTTAGTATACTCAAAATAATATTTACAAGCCACGATAATACAAATACAACACCTTTTTTCATTATCTCTGCTAATAAAATCAACTTACTATATACCACCTCTTGAGTTAGCAGAATCCCAAATAACACTAGTCCATAATTTATATATTTACTTCCCTTGCTTCTCTTTATCTGATATTCATATCCCATGGCCTCCCTAATGGAAATAACCGCCAAAATAATATATACCAAAATCCCAATATAAATTATTGAACCATCTGATCTAACTTCCGACCATCTCATAAAGCTATAAAGAACTCCAGTTATAAATATATAATAGATTCCATGTAGAAAGATATTCTTATACTCATCATAATTAACATCATTTCCCTCTTCTTTAAAAAGCTTCTCAATAATCAAACAGGAAAATCCTATATTTAATATGGCCAAAACAACTTCACTGCTAGTAAGAAATTCTACTAACGCAATAGGCACTATAGAAATGACTAAACATAATTTAGGATTTATTCCTAGTCTCAAAATATATCTCCCAACATTAGACATAACAATTATTAAAAAGAATAATTGAAAACTTATATCTTGAAAAAAAAGGACTGCCATAATAACTGACCATATAAATGTTGCTAATAAAGTTATGGTTGAGGTATAAAAAAACTTAACTTGATTAATCCAGCTCATTATTTGACCTCCCCCTTATATCTTATTTTTTGAACTCCTTTTATCTCATCTTCAATTCCATTATCAGATATATCAATAATCTTCACCTTATAGCCTCTTCGTACCATTTCTTTAACTACATTAATATCCTTCTCGTTCATGTAGTATGATATTATTACATAAGTAGTATCAGCATTGAGTTGCGGAAGCTTCTGTTGCAAGTAAATTGAAAACTCCTGCCTTGGCACCCTATAAATTCTAGTACAATATTCAATAACATCCTCTAATGCACCTCTCCTAGGCATTAAATCTAAAGGACCTCCCTCTTTACTGTAAATCACATTGGCATTGCTCCAAATTCCTGTAGGAATGCTTTCATTTAACGCCTTACAGCTTAGAGCTAAAGCTATATCCACAGCCTTATCACTTATCTCTGATTTTAAATTTCTCCAATATGGATCTCCACACTGAACATTTATTATTATTACTAATTGATCATCGGAGGTATAATCGTATTCTTTAACCATAAGCTTATCAGCCTTTAAAGATGCTTTCCAGTTGATATCCTTCATCCTATCCTCAACATTATACTCTCTAATCCCCCTTATATAGAGCGGGTCTTTATGAATCCATCGTCTAACTGTATTATCTCCAATAAAGCTAGTATTTTCAAAACTTAATGCATCTATAGATTTCACTTTAGGACATATAAGAATCTCAAGCCATTCTTCTAATTCTTTCGTCTCTATACATAAGCCTAATGGGTCGCCAATTCTAACTTTAGTTTCTCTAAGGATATATGCTCCTCTCTTTTTTCCCACCATTGTGTAGCTTCGATTTTTTCTTTGATATTTTCCTATTGTATATCTAGAAATATGCCAACTCATATTTTTAACTGCACTCACATTTACGTCATTACAAAAGCTAAAGCCCTCTGGAAAGCTTTGTTCTATAATCATAAACATTATAGGCATTCTTTTTCTATTCTCGATTTTCAAAGTAAGCTTAAATTTTTCACCTATGGGAATCAGCTTATCGTTAACTTCCCTTGAAATATTTAAATTCTTATGACCATATTTAGCATTATATTTGCAAAACTGTAAAACACCCAGTATCAACGCACCCAGAACAAAAATTTGAAGCATTCCATTTCACCTCTAATTTCTTTCTATTGGGGTTTCAACTGTATTTAAGATATCTTCAATCACCTTCTCGCTTTTATCTTTAGAATTACTCATATCATTTTTTACAACAATTCTATGTGCCATTATTGGAACTGCCAATGCTTTAACATCTTCCAAAACAACATAATCTCTTCCCTTTATAGCTGCCAACCCCTGGCATCCCTTCATTAGATTCAAAGTAGCCCTTGGACTACATCCTAATTCGATATCCTTATGATTTCTAGTAGCTCTAACAATGTCTACTATGTATTTCTTTATATCTTCGCTCATATAAATTTGATTATAATTTTTTTGAACATAATAAATCTCTTCTAATGAAATAACTCCTTCTAATGACTCTAATGGCTCTTCTTGCATAAACCTATTCATTATCTTAATTTCTTCATCATACTCTGGATAACCAATAGATAATCTCATAAAAAATCTGTCCAATTGTGCTTCTGGCAATGGGAAAGTTCCAAACTGCTCCACTGGATTTTCTGTTGCAATAACAAAAAAAGGTTTACCCAGCTCAATTGTATTCCCTTCTACAGTAACTTGTCTTTCTTCCATACATTCAAGTAACGCAGATTGTGTTCTTGGTGTTGCTCTGTTTATTTCATCGGCTAATACAATTTGACTTAAAAGTGGACCTTTTCTAAACTCAAACTCTTTAGTCCCTTGATTATAAAAGTATATTCCAGTTAAATCTGATGGTAGTAAATCAGGAGTAAATTGAATTCTTTTGAAACTGCAATTCATTGTTTTAGATAATGCTTTACACATTTTTGTTTTCCCTAACCCTGGTACATCTTCTAATAAAACATGTCCAGAAACAATAAATGAAACGATTATATTCTCTATTACCTGTTCTTTTCCAACTATAACCTTAGAAATATTCTCAACCGATTTATTTCTAAAATCCACAAACTTACTTATATCCATATCCATTCCCCCTAATAATTTATACAATAATTATACTACTTATTGAAAATTATAAATATATTTCCATTTAAAATAATTGCATATAAAAAGCTATGTAAAATAGATTTCTCCATCCTACATAGCTTTTCACTAGATTTTCATGCCATATACCTAGTAACAATAAGTTTTTATAAGTAATTACTTTCTTAATTTCAGCTAACAGCTAGCTACATCCTCGTCTTTTTTCTTTTTAATGTTGTTACTCATAAATTGAAACTCATCCGCAATAACTTCTGATATGTATTTTTTATGACCATTTTCGCCCTCATATTGTCTACTCTGCAATCTACCAGTTACACTTATGATACTCCCTTTTACTAAGTATTCATTTACTATTTCAGCTTTCTTTCCTCTAAGAACAACTGGAATAAAGTCAACATGTTTTTCCCCAGCGGCAGTTTTATATGGCCTGTCAACTGCTAAAAGCAGTCTAGTGAACACTTTGCTACCATCCTCAAAAACCTTAATTTCCGGATCACGAATAAGCCTGCCTACCAAAACTATTCTATTCATCATACACCTCCAACATATCGCTTATTGAAATTCTATCCACAAATTTTTTTTTTAAACACAATATGTTAAAGTTTTTACAAGTCTCCTTAAATGAATGTGAAAATGAATTTCCCTCTTAATTATATGTCTGAAAACTCTATTTTCACTTTTTCGGTACTACTTACTTGATTAATAGTATGATTATTATATCCCCTTGGCTTCTTGGATAATATATTTGGTAATTCAACAGTAAATTCACTTCCTACCCCCATCTCACTCCTAACATATATACTTCCACCATGGTTCTCAACTATAGATTTAACCAACGATAAACCAATTCCACTGCCTTCATGAGTTCGTGTAAATAATTGCTCTACCTGTACAAACTTTTCAAATATCTTCTCCTGATCTTCTTTCGATATACCTTTTCCATCATCTGCAACTTTTATTTTAACAATATCACCTTCATCAAGAACCTGTACTTCAATTTTTCCATTTTCCTTTGAAAATTTAACTGCATTCGATAATAAATTAAGCATAATTCTTTCTATATTATCCTTATCAACTCCAATAATTTTTTCTTCCACATTAGTATCAAATGTAATGGTCAATCCTTTACCTTCTACATACTCAACTGCTTCCATTGTTATATCTTCAACTATCTTTACAATATTATAATTTCCAAAGTTCATTTTCAAATTTCCAACATCAATTCTGGTACCATCAATCAAATTATTAATCAACCGTAATAATCTGTAACTATTTATTTTTGTTAAATTCAAATATCTAATCAGCTGTTCATCATTACAATCTTTATAATTGTACTGAAGTAGTTGAACAGTACTTAATATAATATTAAGAGGTGTTTTTAACTCATGAGATACATTAGATATAAACTCTGTCTTAAGTTTGTCATACTTTAATGTTTCCTGTAGCTTAAGCTTATCAATTTGCGCCCTCTTTCTCTCAGTAATTTCTTGAGTCAGCATTACAACAGATTTATCACCTTCATAACAAATTCTCATCATAACCATTTCAACTTCAATTACAGAACCATCTTTTCTTATCATTTTTAACTCTTGAAGATCTGTAGTTTTTCCAGTTGTAAAAGTCATGTGATACATTTCTTTATATATCTGCTTAGAGTCAGGGTGAACCATATCCAAAATGCCTTTATTACTTAAAGCATTGATATCCTCAACCCCTAATATTTTTTCCTGAGCTTTATTTCCACTATTAAACTTATTGTTGGTATGAATCATAACACCAATGGGCAACAATTCCAGTAATTTCATGTAACCATTTTTATTACTTATAAGATTTTTCTCCATTTTCACTCTTCTACTTATGTTCTTAATCAGATATATATAATATCTCTCATCGCCTTCATCCAAGAACATATTAGTAATTTCACAGAATACTGCACTGCCATCTTTTCTTATAATTCTTCTGTCAATGATATTATTATCATGAAAACACCTATACTGTTCATCAATAAACTTATCCTTATACTGTATAGGTTTCAATTCAACTACATCTAATAAACTTTTTCCTAAAAAGCATTCTTTTTCTTTCTCATCTTCTGTTTTACCTAAAATTGTCTTTGCCGCATCATTTATTGCCACCATCTTATTATTTTTTTCAATAATTATCCCCGTAGATGTAGCATTAACAATTCCAATAGCCATCTCTGCACTAATAAGTTCCCCACAATATTTCTCTAAAGAATTCTTTATATCTATATAATTGAGCTTATCATCATCCTTAATCTCTTCTTCTTTTTCAACGTGAGGCAGGGTATTAAATAAACCTTCTTTCTTTGCTGGTAATGTAATCAACAACATTTTATACTTTTGATCTTCTATAAAAGCATCTGTAATATGTAGTTTTAAATCACTGACTATATACATATTTACCTCAGCAATAATATCAAGTTCCTCTTGTTCCATATTATAAAAATCAATACAGTATTTTTCTCCACTATTCTTATCTTTAAACTTTATTATTTTATTTATATCTTCATTAATATACGCTCTATTAACTACTACAGATAAAAAATTTCCAGCATGAGCATTACAATAAGTAATTTTATTCTTATCATCAACTATTAAAATCGGTTGAGATATTGCATCATATATTCTTAACTCCGCTAAACTATCAAATCTCATTGAAAATCCCCCATGTTTATGATAATTTCAAAATTTTACATTACCTACACATTTTACACCATATTATAAAATTTTTTTACTAGTTTTTTCTCCTATTATTCTACATTTTCCTACCATATTTTTACTGTTTGTTAATTTTGTAAGAATAAGTTATACGAATCAATAATAAATACAAAAACTGGCTAACCACTTTACATGATTTGCCAGTTTTTCACAATTTTATTTAACCAAACATTTGCTTACTTAAGTAAAAACTCATTATCTTGCATAATTATAGCATTAAGTTCTCCTCCAAGAAGTATTGTTATTGAAGTTAGTTTTAACCATATCATTAAAATTATTATAACTCCTATACTTCCGTATAAATCTGAATACCTTCCAAAATTATTAACATAGTAAGCAAATCCCATAGATGATACCATCCACACAACACTAGTAAAAACAGCTCCCGGTAAAGCATCCATTATTCTTACTCTTCTTGAAGGTATTATCTTGTATATAACAGAAAATACAACAATCATTCCAACTATTCCTATTGGATATCTTAAATACTTAACAAAGTCAAATATCCTAGGACTTAAACCTAACCATTTAATCAATGCGGTTCCAATCTTTTCTCCAAATACTAGCACTGATAAAGTAAATAAAATCAACAAAATAATTACGAACATAAATATTATTGAAGAAATAATAACCTTGATGAAATTTTTATCCTCCTCTTCATTATAGGCTCTATTTAATCCATAACGAATAGCTCTAAATGCTCTAGATGCAGTATAAAGAGAGAATATCAATGATACCGATAACAAATTTCCATTTCTTGTTTGCAATAACTGTATGGTTAATGTTGAAACCAACTCATACAATTGCTCGGGAATCATTGTTCTAAAAGATTCTAAAACACTTGTTGGATTAACATTAATAAAGCCTACTAAACTTAAGAGTAGGATTAAAAATGGAACCATAGAAAACATTATGTCAAAAGCCAACTGGGAAGATAAGTTTGATATATGATGATTATTATATCTTATTACCATTTTTACACTATATTCAGGTATTTTCATACTCATCCCTCAATTCATTATTATTAACCTTAATTATATATCCTTTATTATCCATTTCAACCTTTTTGTTCGATTTATTTTCATTAACCTGTTTCATTTAAAATACATACTTTAAACTATATATCTTTACTCTCTATAAAATTCATATTACTATGAATATAAATATAAAAACATCCTATAATTATAATGCATACATTTTTTATTTTATAAGTGAGAGACTAACTTTATGATTTATGTTCTCACACTTACTCTTTTAAAGCTCCTTCAGACAATTATACGTGGAGTTTCCTTAATTATTATTAAAGCATACTTATGCTAGCCTTCTATAAAGGAGTGATATTATGAAAATAGGCTTAGTTCAAGATAATATCCTTTGGGAAAATAAACAATTCAATTTAAACTCTAGTAAAGAATATTTTAAAAGAGCAAAAAACATTAATATTGATTTACTTCTCTTCCCCGAACTTTCCTTTACAGGCTTTACCATGAACACAAAAAGATTTCAAGAGTCAGACTCATATACTATACACTACATGTCTAGTTTATGCAAAACCTATGGTATTAATGTTGGTATAGGCTATATTCAGCAATGTGACAATACTGAAAAGGCAAAAAATAACTATGTGATAATTTCTAAGTCTGGTGATATCTTATGTAACTACACAAAGATTCATCCCTTCTCTTTTTCTAATGAAGATAAATATTACACTAGTGGAAATGAAATTGTTTCATGTAATATTAATAATATTACAATCTCACCTTTTATATGCTATGACTTAAGATTTCCAGAAATATTTCAAATTGCTTCAAAAACAGCAAGTTTAATTACTGTAGCTGCCAACTGGCCTCGTGCTAGAGCCACACAATGGATATCTCTATTAAAGGCTAGAGCAATTGAAAATCAATGTTATATTGCAGGTGTAAATAGAATTGGTATTGGAAATAATATTTCTTATAATGGAAATTCAATGATAATTAATCCTTTAGGCGAAGTCATTGCCTATGGGGAAGATGGCGTTGATGATATTATTGTAGGCGAAGTAATCCAAGAAGTAGTTAATGAGACTCGCAACAAATTTAAATTTAAGCAAGATAGAAAAGAAGAATTATACTATCAACTAAATAATAAGGAAATCAATAGTTGAATTTTTCCATTGTGCAATGTATAATACATTTAAGGATAAATATTATTAATTAACTATAATTATCAAAGAGAGGTGTTACCATGATAGATAAAGTTTTAGAAATACTAAAAAATTCATCTGAACCATTAAAAGCTGGAGAAATAGCTGAAAAGGCCGGAATAGACAAAAAAGAAGTAGATAAAGCTATAAAGACCCTTAAATCTGAAGATAAAATAGAATCTCCTAAGAGATGCTACTATAGCGCAAAATAATAAAAGGCACATAAGTGCCTTTTTTAATTTCTCTTAAATTCTTTGAATCTAGTTCCTTGAAAGGTTAGCTTTCCCTTATCTCCTTCAACTAATATCCCATAATCTGTTCCGCTTACTCCAAGCTCAAACCTATCTCCACTATCAACTTGAAATGTAACATAGTAAAAGGTTGAATTAGCTGTGTGGTTCATGCCATCTACCACATTATTATGATGATGGGTTACAGATATTCTCTTAGCCACTACAATAACATCTACAGTTAGAACTGGAGCATGGTTATTTTTATTTCAAGTTCCTAATCCTCTAACTAAATTTATAATTACCACACATAGGATAATGAGAAACACAATCATAAATATAAACGGAAATACATCAAACATAAAGTTAATTCCAAATCCGCCATTGTAATTCATAATTACTCCTCCAACACATTATTAATTATATATATTCTTTATAATTTATAATTATACTACGCTTGAGTATTCCATTCATCTATGGCTTACTAATGTGAACTTTTTTCTGTACTTAAACATTAAAATTCTTATTACCCAACACACTTCTATTCTAAAAGATAATTAAATATTACATCACATCCCTCTTGTATATCCTTATAATTAACTACTTCCATATTAGTGTTTTTATATCTTACTGGATAAACCATAGTTCCTGTCTTGATGCCAGTTCCTTCTTTATGAATAGTTCTTCCATCACTATGCTCTTCTCCAAAAATAAAGGCTGGCCTCTTTCCTAGCTTCTCATACACCCTCTCAAGCTGTGACTTAACTTCATGATGAATAATCATAGTCTTGTCCATGAATTTTATAGCAGTACCTTTCCCTAAGCTTAACTTTCCACTAGCACCTAAACTATCCCCTGAAGCCTCACCATCTACAACTAAAGCATACATTGGATTAATAGTATAGGCTGCTGCTCTTGCTCCTCTTCCATCTAATACCTTTTGAGTAGAGAATACAAAGAATAGTTCCTTATCTAAGGATTCTAAAGTCTCTTTCTCTCCATGAAGTCTTTCCATAGCCTTTAATACCATATAGCATCCAGCTCTATTATCTAAAAATGGAGCAATGATATTTTTCTCCTCTTCAATAATATTAGATGCAATTACACATACATCCCCTTCTTGTACAAGCTCAATGGCTTCTTCTTTGCTATCCACTCCCATATCAATGTACATATCCTCTAGAGTGCCATTCTTTTTAGAAATACAAATTCTTCCTGAATTCCCATTTTCAAATTCCACTAAATTATTTACGAAGCTTGTTTCATCAAATTCTCCTACTTTACCTACTCTTAGGAAGCCGCTTTCTTCAATGTATAGTACTATAAAACCCATAGTATCCATATGAGAAACAACCATTGTTCTTTTTTCCTCTGGCTGATTTTTCTTTCCCATGGTAGCAATAACATTTCCCATTTTATCTACTTTATTTTCTATTCCTAAGGAATTTAAATGTTCTATTATAACGCTTCTAACTTCACTTTCATGACCGCTAACCCCAAAAGCTCCTACTAAATCTTCAAATAATTTATTCATAATTTACCTCCACATTTATTTAATCAAGTTCCACTTACAGAGTTTTTAAATACGCCACAAGCAGCTTAACTGTATTTGTTACATCTGACTTTGATGCCACTGATACTGAAGAATGAATATATCTGCAAGGTACTGAAAGAGTTGTAATCTTAGCCCCTTCTCCAGTTCCATGGAAGGTAGCTGCATCATTTCCTCCTGCAATAGCCTTTCTTCTTTGATAAGGAATTCCAAGATCATCCCCTAAATTCATAATATCCTGTGCTATATCTGCATCAAAAATGCTAGTTCTATCCATAATTGATATGGCTGGCCCTTTACCAACCTCTGTTGCACTTAAATGCTTTGGAATATTTGGCATATCAGCACAGATTGTTCCTTCTAAAGCTATACCAATATCCCCCTTAACATTTAATGAACCGATAAAGGCACCTCTTTCTCCAACCTCTTCCTGCACTGCAAAAACTCCATATATATCAGCATTATAATTCTCCCTTAATGCCTCCATTAGGATTAAACATCCCATCCTGTCATCAAAGGCCTTTCCCTTAACTAATCCTTCTCCGAATTCATCATATTCTGTATCGAACACTACATACTCACCTAGTTCAATTAGCTTCTCTGCCTCAACTCTTGAATAAGCTCCAATATCAATACAGCAGTCATCGTAAGTTAAGCCCTTTTCCCTTTCAGCCTTTCCTTGAAGATGTATAGGCTTTGCTCCTATAACTCCCGGAATCTTGCCGGATCCTATAAGGACAGTCTTAGACGGAATTATCTTAGCATTTATTCCACCTAAAGCTCTAAATCTTAATGTTCCGTCATCATTATATCCCGTTATAATAAACCCAACCTCGTCCATGTGGGCATCAATTATAACTCTTTTACCATTACCTTTTTTATGAGCAATTATATTTCCCATTCTATCTACAAAAACTTCATCTACAAAAGGTGCTATCTTTTCTTTTATAAAGCTTCTAACTTCACCTTCATAGCCAGAAGGTCCATCTAAAGAAGTTAATTTATCTAAAAGTCCACCTTTTTTAAGACTCTCTTCTAAAAACATATTAACTCCTCCAATTCTTCCCCTTTAATATTTTCTATAAGCTTAGCCATCATATATCCAACATTTTTAATGTCATCCATATTCACAGTTTCCACTGAAGTGTGCATATATTTTATCGGAATAGAAATAAGCAGTGTGGCTACTCCATTACCTGAAACCTGTATATCCCAAGCATCAGTTCCAGTATTTCCAGCCTCAACTTCCACTTGATAAGGTATTGAGTACTCCTTACATATTTTCACTAAATATTTTCTTACCTTTGGATGAATATTCGGTCCAATACATATAACTCCACCATTGCCAAGCTTTGTATCTCCTTCTTTTAATCCATACCTTCCACAATCAAAGGTTACATCTACAGCAATTCCTATATCTGGGTTAATTTCATTGGTAGCAGTTTTAGCCCCTCTATGTCCAACCTCTTCTTGAGCTGAACACACAAAGTAAACATCTAAATCATGGTTTACACTTCTAAGCTCTTTAGCACATCTATACAGAGCCACAACGCCACTTCTGTCATCTACAGTTTTTACGCTCACATTGTTATTTAAAAGCTCTTTATAATTTCCTTTAATTGTTATAAAATCTCCTGGTCTAACAAGACTCTCTAAAGACTCCCTTGAATATCCAGTATCAATAAGCAATGAATCAATAGTTACAGCCTTTTCTCTATCCTCTTCTGTCATTAAATGAGGAGGCTTAATTCCTATAATTCCAAGTAGCTGCTCCTTACCATGAATTATTACTTCCTTAGACACTAAAGTCTTTGGATCAATGCCATTGCCTTTAAATTCTAAAAAGCCATTTTCCTTTATATCCGTTACCACCATAAATACCTCATCTAAATGAGCCATTAACATGATTTTTCCTTTTCCCTTACCTTCCTTATGCACAATAAGGTTATTTAAATTATCTACAGTAACTTGTCCAAATTCAGAAAACACCTTCGTAACATATTCATGTAGCCAATGCTCTCTTCCACTTGGTCCATGGGCCATACAAAGATTCTTAAGTAATTCCTTATCCTCCATAGCCTTCAGCCTCCATCCTTACAAATATTTCATTATGATAAAATTATATCCTATTAATATTTTAAATTAAAGTAAGTGACATAAAATAAACTGAATTATCTTTCTCTTTACACTTGATAGTTTCTGTAAATTTTCATATGATTTAACTATAAAATAGTTAAATTTGTTCAAATATACTTTAAAATTTAACCAGAGGTGATAAGAATGAAAACGTTAACTAAACTTCCTCCAATAGATATACAATCTATTGAAATAAAAATTCAAGGGTTCCTATATACTGATAGAGAAAGAATATTTAAGAAAGCTACCCTTCCAGAGCCTAGTATAAAATACACTGATGAGGACTTAATTATTCTTTCTTCATCAATAGAAACTTATGAAGCTTTATTTGAAAACTCAATAGGAATACTAACTTCCTCCCATGTTAAGCTTAATGATAGAAAATGCATAGCCTGCCAACGCTGCACAAAATTTTGTCCGAGCCATGCTCTAGAGAAGATAGGAGTAGACTTAGTTTTGCATGAAGATAGATGCATTAGATGCGGAAACTGTGTTGGAAACTGTCCATTTCTAGCTTTAGAAGCTCCAGAAACCGGCCTTGGTGTATATATAAAAAATATTGCTTCCGACAAACCCCATATGCTTCCTGTACTTTACAAAGCAGATGAACTTGAAAAGGTGTTAGCTAAAATTTATGCTTTCTTCAAGGAAAATAAAACTGGTGATGAAGATTTATGTGAAGTTGTTGAAAGAGTTGGATTTGAAAAATTTCTACAATACTTAAGTTAACAAAAGGGTCCGTGGTTTAACGCCACTGACCCTTTAATAATCTGAATAACTTGCATTATTTTTAAAGAACTTTATCTCTTTCTCAAGTTGCTCTATGCTTCTTCCCACCATGCCATTAAAACAGTTAAATACAGTAATAAACCTGCTATTTAATATGCTCCATAAATTAGACTTCAACTCAGTTATACTTCTATGAATTATTATTTTTTCATCTTTGAAAAAATTATTCATATGGTCTTTTATTTCAAAACATTCTAAAGAAGAATTAAACTTTTCTACCGTCTTCTCTATTTCTTCACTTAATCCTACACACCCTCTTTTTATTTCCTTCAATTCTTGATTTTTATTGGCTTTTAAATCATAGCTGGCATATATATCATTCAATAGTCTCTGGAGTTGAACCACCACTGAAGGTTCATAAATATTAAAGTTCCCCATATAGGTTATTGGCTTAAAAACATATAGCTTTTCAATTCTATCAATTCTATTTTTCAACATCATAAGAATAATCTTATGGTATATATGAATAAAATCCTTTAATAATCCCATGACCATGTTAACTAAAATAAAATTCCCTTTAATTTTGTAAGCTTCAATTAGATTTTTTAAATCATTAGAAAACTTTACATCATATATTCCTAAATAGAACTCACAATTAAATACATTGTTAAAAACAGCTTCAGCCTCCTGCTCTATAATTCTAAAACACTCCACCCCAATGGCTCTTACAAGCTGGAGATATTTAAGTTCCGCTTCTATCACTGCTCCACACCTTTTATAAAGACTTTCCTTTGTTATTAACTTATTATTATAACTACAACCTATAGTTTTTCCCCCTAAATCTATAGTTAAAATGTAATATTTATTTAGTTCCTCCTTATACCTGTTAATTATCAAATCTATCTTTTCTTCAGTGACCTTGTTTATCTGTTCATAGATTTTCTTAGCCAGCTTTTCTTCAATTATCACCTTAATTTTTCCCTGCAAATCATCAAATTTTCTTAAAATAGCTTCCCTCACTAACTTCACTTCATCATAAAAAACATTTAAAGCTATTGAGGCTTCATTAATTATGAAGTATTTTAAATCATCCTTTTCAATTAAAATACTTCTATTAAAGACTTTGATAACCTTATTCAAGTCAAGATGTACCTCACTTCTTACTACTTCAATAACTTCTTTTATATACTTTATATTAAAATTCTGTATTGCTTCTTTAAACTGTTTAATGATATAAGAACTTACCCCCTCAATACCGCCATTTTTTTCCACAAAGGTTGCAATCTCTAAATTCCATGAATCTAAAAATAAACCATACCCCTCAAGAAAAAACTTCTCCATTCCATGGATTATATAATCAAACTCCTCTGCTTTAATTTCATTAATCATAAGTTGTGATTTATTATTTTTAAAAACTAATATATTATCAAATAACTCTATCCATTGTTTTTTATACTTTTCAATTATATTAACTCCATAATCAATGATAAGGTGCTTATTATTTAACTCCCTATCCTTTAAATCAAAATAACTTTTGTAAAGCTCCAAAATACCTTCTACAATTCCTAAGGCATCTTTATATAAATTAATGTCATTATTTAATGAGTCAAATACATCTTTTTTATTTATCCCCATAAGTACATCACTCCATTATTCACTTGTTCCCCACAATGAACCAAGAAAAACTTTTCTTACCCTCCATATTCTACATATATAAAAAATCCCCTTTAGTGATGCTTAAGAGATTATCGACATTAAATTTTAAGTAATTAAAAAGGTATTATTAACATGAACCATAATTCTTACGGGATAGCCTTCATTCCGCCAAGTAAAATAAAGAAATCCAAGAAAATCTTCATCTTGAGATCTTCTTGGACTTTTAATTGCTTAATTACTCTATTTCTAAAAATCTATTTATAGAAAATAAGTATAAATACTTCCTTACCATCTTCTTATTGAAAGCATTCTTCACAGCTTCACTATAATAATCTAGCTGTACTTTATATCGTTCTTTTATTTCATCAATTTTATCCTCTGGAACATAATCAGTTTTGTAGTCGATGATTACTCCATCTTCACCATCATCGAAGTAACAATCTATTACACCCCTTAAAAGCAGCTTTTCATTTTCATACTTATCTTTCTCAAGGTTCTCATAAATTCTTGTGCTTGGAATTTCAACACGGAAAGGAAGTTCTCTTTTTAAATTTCCAGCTTTATAAGCTTCAATAACCTTTTGCCCCATGTCACTATTGAAGAAGTTAAATACCTTTGTAACATTCACTTCTTTTGCAGCCTCAAAAGTCATTAACTCCTTTTCCACCAAGGCATTAATCTGTTTTTTAATACTTTCCTTGGTCACTTCTTCCTGAAGATTTATTCTCTGCATTACATTATGGTAGGCTATTCCAATCTCTACTGAGGATAAACCTTTTTTTCCCTGAAGAAATAGAGGTGTCTGCATAAGCTTTGAAACTGCCTTGTTTGATACTTCTTCTGAGCCCTGACCATAGATGTTTGCTATATAATCATCCTCAAAATAATCTGCTGCTATTTCATCCTCTTCACTGACTTTAGCTTTCAGCTTCTGCTTTTCTGCCTCAGCTTTGTTATGAGCCTCTTTAAGCTGGGTTACACTTATAACCGTTGGCATCTTCGTAGCTTCCTCAAATTCATATTGATAATCTAATCTTGCCTTGAGAAGATCAGTATGTTGCCCTTGAAAGTCTTTGTTTATAATGCTCTCAATCTTTTCCTCTATAGATATTCCTTCATCATGAACTTCTTTAACAGCCATAAATTCTTCCTTTGAAAAAATATTCACCTTAAAGGCACTATTATCCTCAATAAGATTTGGCTTTATTATTTTCTCCTCATTATAGCGCCTTAGGGGTTCACCATCTCTATGATTCATCACTGCAGCACCTATCCAATCCATATAAGAGGTCTGCTTCTTTGTAAACTTTGTTTTTATACTGATTTTGTTTTCTAAATCAGCTCCAGCCCATTTTTCAATCTTTTTTTCAAGACCTTTGCTGCTTCCTACTAAAATCAGCTTTTCCTTTGCTCTAGTAAGGGCAACATAAAGCAGTCTCATTTCTTCGGATTTATTTTCACTTTGAATCTTTTTACTAATAAACTCCCTTTGGGCAGTGTTATGGCTCACTCTATTTTCTAAATCTATGAAGGTCGGTCCATAGCCAAGCTCTTGATGGAAAAGAATTTTACCTTTAAGGTCTCCTTCATTAAATCTCTTATTTAAGCCACATAAAAATACTATTGGAAACTCTAGCCCTTTACTTTTATGAATACTCATAATTCTAACTACATCTTCATTTTCTCCAATTATTTTAGCACTTCCCATATCTTCACTACTACTCTTTACGTTATTAATAAAGTTAATAAAGCTGTAGAGTCCTTTATAGCTGGTTCTTTCGAAATCCTTGGCTCTCTTAAATAAAATCTTTAAATTTGCCTGTCGTTGCTCTCCGCCTGGAAGAGCTCCAACGTAGCCATAGTAGCCTGTATCCATGATTATCTGCCAAATTAATTTATTAATTGGAGTATATCTGCTTTCTATTCTCCATCTTTCTATTTTATCAAAGAAGATTTTTATTTTACTTCTTAATTCTTCACTAACTTCTTGACCTTCTGCTTCATTTCCTTGAAGAATTCCAACCATAGCATGATAAAAGCTTCCCCCTTTATCAGAAATTCTTATATCAGCAAGGTCCTCTGTTGTAAAGCCACCTATTGGTGATCTTAACACTGCAATTAAAGGTATATCCTGAATAGGATTATCTATTATCTCTAAGGTACTTATGATAGTTTTAATCTCTAGGGTATCAAAATAACCACCACCACCTTCAGAGAATAATGGTATTCCTTCACGTTTAAATTCTTCAATAAATATTGGTGCAAGCTTATTACTAGAACGTAAAAGTATTATCATATCCTTATAGGTAGCTCTTCTATAATCATCAAGATGCTTATCATATACCTTAAGAGAATTTTCTCCTTCAACCTCCATAAGCTGTCTTATTCTCTTTGCAACAAATCGAGCTTCCACTTGAATTGCATCAAGCTCTTCCTTTGCCCGCTCCTCCTCTGATGTGTCCTCTTCTCCTGCTTCCTCAAAAGGAACCTCCTCAGCTTTTATTTTATAATCTCCTGACACTGCTTCTTCTTCACTTGAAGGTACTGCTTCGTCTAAGTTTATAATATTAAACTCCACAGCTCCACCTACATTTCCACCCTCATTATACTCCTTGTAAGCTGCTCCAACCTTTAACTCTTCACCTTCATCATAGGTAAGCTCTCCCACATCTTCACTCATAACAGCTTTAAATATGAAGTTTATTCCATCTATAACTTCTTCACGACTCCTGAAGTTTTTGTGAAGGGTTATAAGCGCATTGAGCTCATCTCCATCCTTAGTATATGTGTTTTTTTTCTCCTTAAATAGCTCTGGCTTAGCCATTCTAAATCTATATATACTTTGCTTCAGGTCTCCAACCATGAATACATTTCTTCTACCCTGCTCTTTTCTGCAAATAAGATTAATTATTTCTTCCTGCACGTTATTAGAATCCTGATATTCATCAACTAAAATTTCTTCAAACTTCGCTCTTAATTCAAGAGCTACATTAGAAGGCTTCGCTCTGTCTTCTTTATCCCTTAAAATCTCAAGAGCATAATGTTCTTGGTCATTAAAATCTATAATTCCACGCTCTCTTTTCTTTTTATCAAAAATAGCCTTAAATTCTAGCACAAGGTTTGATAATTCAGCCATTAATGGATATAACTCTTTAATCTGACTAATAGTTTTAGGATCAGTTATAGTTTTAATCCTCTCTTGTACAGGCTTATAAATATCTTTATATTCGTCCCTAATTCCTTTAACCTTATCCTTCAGATCTCCTTCTTCCCCAGAAAGCTTAATAGTTGGAAATCTTCCAAAGGCTGCACCTGCTATTAACTCTGCACCTTCCTTCAACTCCCCCTCAATTATCTCGAAAGTTCTTTCTAATATATCTCCGTCAGCTTCAATGGTTGGAGTTAACTTGGCTAAACCTTCATTTGCCACGATAATATCCATGGCCTGATTATTTAATTCTAAAGCAATTAGAATATCCTCTCTTAGCTCCTTTATAAACTCATCTTTGAAAGAAAAATCCTCAAAGGAGAAATTCTCCCCTAAATTAAAAGCTTCAGCCTTTGACCTTAGCCATAGTTCTGGACTTGCCATACTCATGGCAAAGTTATAAAGTCTTAATACTATGTCTGCAAGAGCTCTGTCTGTTTTATTATCGCAATAGCTTTCTACCAGCTGTAGAAAGGCTGCAGAACCTTCATTATACTTTGCTTCCATTAAGTCTTCTAAGGCCTCAACCTTTAAAAGATTAAGCTCTGTGGTATCACCAACCCTAAAGCTAGGCTCCACATCTATTTGATGGAAGTTATTCTTTATCAGGTTTAAACAAAAGGAATGTAGCGTAGATATACTGGCTTTATTAAGTAAAATAAGCTGAGTCTGTAGATTTCTATTGTTAGGATTTTCTTTTATCTTTTTATTAATAGCTTCTCCAATACGTTCCCTCATCTCTGCCGCTGCAGCATTGGTAAATGTTACAATAAGAAGCTTATCAATATCTACTGGATTATCCTGATCAGTTATTATATTTATAATTCTTTCTACTAAAACTGCAGTCTTACCTGAACCTGCTGCTGCCGATACAAGGGTATTTCTATATCTAATATCAATGGCCTTCTGTTGGTCTTCTGTCCATTTCACACTACTCAAGGCTCTCACCTCCCTTTCCTACTTCCTCTAATCTTTCTAATAACTCTGCAGGTTTCATCCTCGGCATAACCCTATAATTATTAATTCCCATAGTTTCATCAAACTGACATATAGAAGAGAAGTCGCAAAAATCACAATACGAACTCTTACCATTTTTACAAGGAGTAACTTCAATGATTCCCTCCAGCATATTTTCACAGACTTCCTTAATTTTCTCCTTCATGTGATCTCTAAGCACATTAAAGGCCCCGTTAGAAATAACGGAATTATTTCTCTTACCAAAGTCAGGTTCTGTTTCTCCTTTTTTAGGCTTATTTAGTGAAACTGGAATTATGGCAGAGGTTCCTCCACCCTCAATAGTTTTATCCATCTCTCTGATAATCTTTAAGTCTTTAATAACTAACCCCTTCATCTTTAGAGCCTTTAATATTTCTTCATTGATATTGTCCATGGTAATCTTTTTAGAACCGTCCATTATAGGGTCATCTACTGCAAGATAAACCATTGCCCCTGGCTTAGTTCTTCTGCCACTAGCATCTTCAATTGCAGGACCTGTAGCCATTCTTCTTTCCTCTAGTGTAAGAACAGCATCTAAGTAAGTTAACAGCTGAATCTTTAAGCCATTATACACGTCGTTAATATCTAAATCTGATCTTCCTGTCTTATAATCTACAACTCTGTAATAATTAACTCCATCGATGGTAGTTTTATCAACCCTGTCTATCTTTCCTTGTAGCTTAACCACTTCTCCATTAGACAGCTTAATTTCTATGGGTGGATAATAATCTTCTTCTCCAAATCCAAAGGAAAGCTCATATCCCATAGGCTGGAATGTTCCTCTCTCCATCTGTTCATTAATAATTCTAACCATTCTATATAAAATACGCTTTACTCTTTCCCCTATATATTCATACCTCTTAGAACTTCTTAAAACTCTATGCTCCTCTGATGCCATCATTTCATCTATGATATTTTTCACTAAGTCTTCACATAACTTATCATCCAAGGTTCCCCATTTAACACCCTTCTCCTCAACCTTCTTAGAAAACTTCTCAATGCCCTCATGAAGAAGATTTCCAAAATCTAAAGGTGCAAAGGTATATATCTTTCTTTCCTTAGCTCTTAAGCCATAACGTACAAAATATCCAAAGGAACAGTTAGCATATGCTTCAATCTTTGAGACACTAAGACCTTTACCATAGAGCTGTCTGATTTTCTGTCTGCTGATTTCCTCCACATGGTTCTTATAGGTAAAACCACTTATAACCTTATCCAGTTTTTCTTTATATCCCTCATTGCTGTAGAAGTATCTATAAATCTCCTGCCATAGGGGAGAAATTTCATCATTCACAAGGTAATCATGAAGCTTTTCAACTAACATATTGAATGTAGGAAGCTCTGCCACCACAGTATCTTCTTCCTTAATATCATCATGATAAATGATATCTGTTTCTTCAGTGATATTTTCAAAAATCCCCTTAAGCTTTGGAATAACCATGGAATACCTCTTAGTTCTTCCCTCTAAATCCGCAATTGGATAGGTTACATATAATAAATCACTAGCTAAAGTAAGGAGCTCATAAATAAGATGCTGTTCCCCAAATGCAAGTTCTAGACTATTATCAGCAACACTTATACCATTATTTTTAAAGGTAATTCTGTCGCTATCATTAAATAAGCCTTCATCTCCGCTGGTTCTTGGAAGAAGCCCATCATTTACGCCAATAATCATTGCCGCCTTAACTTCTTGAGCCTTTATTCTATCTGCACTTCCAACCACAATCTGGTCCATTGAGGTTGGAATAAGTCCCATCTTGTTATGAGAAATCCCCATATTCATCATATTATTAAAGTCTTCAATGGATAGAACTTCGTTTCCCAAGAGTTCTACAAATTGATCAAAAAGTTCAATGAGCATATTCCAAATGTTACTGTATTCATCAACAAGAACAAGCTTCTTTTCAACTTTAAATAACTCTATATATTCATTTACCTTTTCATATACTCCGCCTTCAACTAAGAACTTATAAATTTCTTCACATAATTCTCTAACAGTATGTTTTCCCTTAATTCTTTGCTCTAGTTTTATTAATGGAGTTACTCCCTTTTCCTTTATTTCTGATATACCTGGATATCTTTCATGGTCATTAAAATAAAGTCCATCTTCATCAATCCATTTCTTCCTACTTTTAATTCCAAACTCTAAGGCATAGTTTTCTAATAAATCAACTTCTTCAGACCTTAAAATTGTAAATCCACTTTTAAAGTAATTTATTATGGAGTTATCTCTCCATCCCTTAGCAAAAATATTTAAAAGGGAGGTTATATAGACAATAAGAGGATTTGAAGCTATATCCTCCTTGTCGTCAATGAAATATGGAATTTCATATTCATCAAAAATAACTCTTACTATATCCTTATAATTTTCTAAGTCTCTAGTAACAAGGATAATATCTCTAAATCTATATTTATTTTCTCTCACAAGCTTTAAGATTTCTTTAGCAATATACTCAACCTCCCCATAAGGATTCTGAGCTTTAAATATTTTAATATCTTCTGTATTTCCCTTATATGCAGACTCCTTACTACTAAAATAGTTTCTTTCAAGGAATTGAAGTTCTTTACTATTTTTAAACCTATAGCCATAATCCAAATGAAGATTCCCCTTTGGATAGTGTCCATAATCTTGTGCTACTTTAGTGAGCTTTTGCTCTGTAACATATATAGGATAGAATGGATTTGTATCATCTTCATCTCCTTGCACTTCCCTTCCACTGTAAGGCAAAGTTATGTTTATATTTGTACAAAGCTTTAATAGTCTACCAATAATGTCATACTGCTGTGGGGTGAAACCATTAAATTCATCAATCCATACCTCAGCCCCTTTAAGAAATTCACTTTCTTCAATTTTATCCTTTAAAATAGTTAAGTTGTCCTCTGAATCAAAATATCCTTCACTAATCTTTTCTTGAAATTTAGAATAAATTTTCTCAACATCTGTTAACTTATCCACTAATAATGAATTTTCATCCACATTTTCTTTTAAATCTAACAGTGTCTGTGGAAAAATATTATGTCTTTTGAATTCCGTTAATACTCCAACGATTTTCTCAACAAAACCATTTTGCTTTGTGGCTCTTTTAAATATAGTCAAGTCATCCTGAACCTCTTCAATAGACCTTCCTATAATAATTGCCTTTCCCGTATCATCCATATATTTATGTGTTATTCCACCTACTTCATTAAACACAGTAAATGCCAATCTTTTAAAACTTAATAGATGTACATTATTTATACCTGTTGCACCAATTCTATCAATTAAGGCCTTTTCAGCCCTAAATGATAATTGCTCAGGAACAATCAAAATAAGTGGCTTATTATTTTCTTTAGACTTTTCATATATTTCTTCAACACAGGTGTAGCTTTTTCCCGTACCAGCTCTTCCATAAATAAATCTAATACCCATTTATATTACTCACCTTCAATCTTTCATTTTTCACTTTTAATTTTTTATTTAATTATATATTACCATAGGTACAATGGATGTAATCACAACTTTTTATTTTATTAAAACCATTAATAAGTGAGAGCGTAAATCTTTGATTTAGTTTCTCGAATCTACTCTTCGAGCACACCTTCCCATAAATATGCAAATGAGTTTCCTTAGAATTCACATCTGAACATAATCTATCAATACCAAGACGCCAACCTCTATATAATGTCATGAAACCATTTTCAATTGAGTGAATTTTTAGACATTGCAAAATATTCTAAAAAGGTTTAAACTAAATATGGGTAAATTAAACTTTAAATCATGGAGGATACGGGATATGAATAAACTTATTTCAATCGATGAAGCTGTTGCTAAAATCGAAGATGGTATGACCATAATGATTGGTGGTTTCTTAGCTAATGGAACACCTGAAGCTTTAATTGATGCTTTAGTAAAAAAAGGTGTGAAGGACTTAACAATTATCGGTAATGATACTGGATTTGTAGATAAAGGTATTGGTAAGCTTATAGTTAATAAACAAGCAAAAAAAGTTATCGCTTCTCACATTGGCACAAACAAAGAAACAGGAAACCAAATGAACTCTGGAGAAATGGAAGTAGAATTAGTTCCACAAGGAACTCTTGCTGAAAAAGTTAGATGTGGTGGTGCTGGTCTTGGGGGATTCTTGACTCCAACAGGTCTTGAAACAGTAGTTCAAGATGGAAAAGATATAATTACTATAGATGAACAAGACTACCTTTTAGAAAAACCTTTACATGCAGATGTAGCTCTTATCTTTGGCTCAAAAGTGGACAAGAAAGGTAATGTTTATTATCACCAATCAACAAGGAACTTTAACCCATTAATGGCTACAGCAGCTGATGTTGTTATAGTTGAAGCTGAAGAGCTAGTTGAAGTTGGAGAAATAGAAGCAAGCTGTGTTATGACTCCACACATATTTGTAAACTACATTGTAAAGGGGGACAACTAACATGGATAAGAACATGATAAGAGAAGTAATTGCAAAAAGAGTTGCTCAAGAATTACACGATGGAGACGTAGTTAACTTAGGTATTGGTTTACCAACAATGGTTGCTAACTACCTTCCAGAAGGTATAGATATAACACTACAATCTGAAAACGGATTTATAGGAATTGGAGCCGCTCCTGATCCTGGAGAGGAAGATAAGAACTTAGTTAACGCAGGTGGCCAGCATGTTACTGTTGTCCCTGGTGCTGCCTTCTTTGATTCTTCTATGTCCTTCACAATTATAAGGGGTGGACACGTTGACGCTACAGTTCTTGGAGCTCTACAAGTTGATCAAGAAGGAAATCTAGCTAACTGGATGATACCTGGTAAAATGGTACCTGGAATGGGTGGAGCAATGGACCTAGTTGTAGGAGCAAAAAAAGTTATAGTTGCTATGGAGCATACTCAAAAGGGTTCCCCAAAAATATTAAAGAAATGTACACTTCCTTTAACAGCTTCTCATCAAGTAAACTTAATTATCACAGAATTAGCTGTTTTAGAAGTTACTGCTGAAGGCTTAGTTCTTAAAGAATTAGGACCTGAGGCAACTATAGAAGAAGTAAAAGCTGCAACTGAAGCAGATATAATAGTACCAGAAAACGTTAAAAGAATGTCTCTATAAGTGAACCTCCAAATTTTATATTTGGTTAAGGTGAACTTACTCCTTCGAAATGAATATGAGAAGGAGTTTCATTAAATGATGATCTAAATCTTTGATTTAGTTACTTGAACTTACTATTTGAGCACTCCACCCAACGTACGTGATGTGGAGTTACCTTTAAATTAATTGCACCCATTTTTTTATAACTAAAGCCCCAAAGTCAAACAGCTTGCCATCTGTTTAACTTTTGGGACTTTAACTTTCTAAATACACTGAACCAGCTTTTTCCCTGCCTCTAACAATTTATCCCTATTATTCATTTCCGGATTCTCTATAACCATTTCAAGCAATGCATTTAATATCTCTCCAATTATTTTTCCATTTTGAATGCCTAAGGAAATTAAATCTCGTCCATTAATTTTTAAATCCTTTATTTTATAGCACTCACCCTTTTCTTCAATAGAATTTAAGGTCTTTATATATATATCCTTATTGAAGTTTTTTTTCATTGCTTCTTTCATAAAAATTAGTTTTTTAAACATATCTATGCCTATTAAGTTTAAAATATTTTTTATCTCTCTTTTTTCGCATCTAATATCTACATAATAGTATCTACTTAAAATATCTACTTCCTTAATTGTATTATTATCATACTTTAAAGCTCTCAATATTTGTTCTATAATGTAACTCTCTTCATCACTTTTTAAATTTTCCACAAGATCATAGACATCTAAAGCATAATTTAAAATAATACATAATCTTATGCTTAAGTCCTGTGGACTATTTCTTATGATTTGTCCACATCCTTCAGTAAAATTATTCATTTTATCCACTTTTAAATTACAATTGTGCATAAATTCAATTATTATTTTAAAAATACCCATTTCAAATAAAAGTTTAATCATATTTTCAGGATTTTCAGCCATAACTAGTTTATTTAATTCAACCGCTATTCTTTCTACTGAAATATTACTTAATAATTCAACAGTATCTTCTATAGCTTCTAACGTACACTTCTCAATTGTATAATTTAATTGTGCCGCAAACCTGAGCGCTCTCATTATCCTTAGAGCATCCTCATTAAATCTTTTATAAGGATTTCCTACGCAACGAATTGTTTTTTCTTCAATGTCCTTCATTCCATTAAAGAAATCAACCAAACCACTTTCATAATTATAAGCCATAGCATTTATTGTAAAATCTCGCCTTGAAAGATCTTCTTCAATTTTTGATGTAAATTTAACCTTTTCCGGTCTTCTATTATCCTTATACTCACCATCAATCCTATATGTAGTAATTTCAATACTTTCCCCTTGAAAAACAACTGCAACAGTACCATGTTCAATTCCAACATCCACTGTTTTATACTCTTTAAATACCATCTTTGTTTCATTAGGCAACGCTGAAGTACAAACATCCCAGTCGTTAGGAACTCTTCCAATAATACTGTCCCTTACACAACCTCCAACAACGAAACTTTCAAATCCAGCACTATTTAATTTCTCTATACACTGCTCAACAATTTTAGGAATAATAACCATAAACTAATCAATCCTCTTAAAAAATTTTTTTCATGTCACTATAAATTATAAACTATTGCACATCATATAAGTAACATTTCAAATCTATGATTTGATCAGCAGAACTTTCACTGTGTGCATCTTTGATTTATTTAGTCGAACTCACTCAGTAAAGCACTCCTTCCAATAAATATACGGAGGAGTTTCATTAAATAATTATATTCTATTTCTCTATTTATTACTCTACTTAAAGAATAAAATAAACTTATTACTAAATTGTTACCTTTTCGTAATGAATCTAGTCCTAAAATCCCTTACAATAGTGTTAGTAATAAAAAATACGACAAAAATAGCGAAGGTGATACAAATGTCAGAGAATTTCAAAAGACCAAGACGACACAAAACAACATTAAAATCAAACTTTATTTTCCCAATAGTATGCTTATTATTTTTGGGTGCTGCAATGTGGACTAACTCTATAGCTACAAATTACATATCAAAAATATCTGATTTAACAAACAAAATAAAATCAGCTACAAGTGAATCAACTGAAATAGAATCTAAAAATCAAAATATTAAGGATTCCATAGGTGAATTAGATACACTTATTGAAAAATTAAAAACTGAATTAAACTAAGAAAGGAGATAACCGTGGACATTAACTCATTTATGCAAACACCCTCAAGAAAAGGTATAAGAAAGAAAAAACTTACATTACAAAATATCATTACATTATCCATATTTTTAATATGCTTGATTATTTTATGTATATGCTCTGGTAAAATGTTTATCAAAATGTATCAGCATAATAGATTAAAAGCTGAGTATAACTCTATTATAAATCAAAATACTTTGCTTGCTGAAACAACAACAGAATTATCTAAAACCTATACTGACAAAAAATCTGAATATGATGAAGTTCAAAAGAAATATGATGAAGCTATGGCTAACTCTCCTATTGCATACTTAACTTTTGATGATGGACCATCAGATAACACTTTAAAACTATTAGATATTTTAGATAAGTATAATATTAAAGCAACGTTCTTCGTGGTATATAAAGAAGGCTACGACAATGTTTATAAAGAAATAGTAAATCGTGGACATGTTCTTGCCAATCATACTTATAGCCATCAATATAATGATATTTATGCATCACCCGAAGCATTCATTGATAATATTTTAAAACTTGATAAAAAACTTGAAGAGATAACTGGAGTACCACCTTCAAAAATACTAAGATTCCCAGGTGGATCAAATACAGGTTTTGTTACCCCAGAAAATTCTGCTAAAATCAAAGCTAAGCTTGAAGAGCTAGGTTACGTATATTTTGATTGGAATGTTGATTCATTAGATGCTTCTGCTATGACTCAACCAAAGGATGTCGTTGTAAACGGAGTACTTAACGGGGCTGATTTAGTCAATACAGCTAACGTTCTAATGCATGATACTAATGTAAAACATACCACCATTGAAGCTATCCCTCAAATCATTGAAGGGTTAAAAGACAGAGGGTATAGATTTAAGAGCTTAGATCACAAATCAGTTAAAATACAGTTTTAAATACTAAAAGTGGATTTATACAAATCCACTTTTTACTATATCATCCTATTAATTAAATATATCCTTAACCCCAATGACTGCATCCATGTAATTAACTTCACCAGAGGTGTATATATCACTTAAAGAGCTTACTGTTACCCCTCTTATAGGAAGATACATAAGTTCACCATCTTCTTCAACATGAACTCCGATAACATCGTGGATAACATAGACCTTATCTTTATATTTACCAATAACCATAGCCACATGTCCACTTAAATATATTAAAGCTCCCGGCTTTAAACTTTCAATAATCCTCAACTTTTCACTTCTTTGTGTGCTTTCGTCAAAATATATTACTTTTCCTACGGATTTCTTTAACTGCTCTCCTGTATTTCTTGGGAAATAAATCCCAAAAGCCCTAAATATGTCGACAATCATTGAAGAGCAGTCTCTTCCCTCAAACTCTCCTCCCCAGCCATATCTCTCACCTTGAAATTTAAAAGCTTGCCTTAAAAGATTTGACCTCTTGCATTTTAAATAACCTTCATGAACATCCTCATTATAAGGAATTAATATATGTGTCAGCTCTAGCTTTCCAAAACGGTCACGGGTAGGATATTTTACAATATAATTTCCTTCTGTATACATATCATAGATAGCATCATTTCTTTCCCAATCACGTTCTATTGGTAGCCTTATCCCCATATCAAGACTTTCTTCACTTAAAACTTCAACCAAAGGATTATATCCCAACATAATTTTCCTACCTGTTACAACTATAAAGTCCTTGCTTTTACTAAACTCTTCAACCTCTTCTTTACTTCCTATGGCTATATATTCGCTATGAAGCCAGCCACTACAATTAAAAGTCTTACAAAAGAACCATTTCCCATCTCTACTTGAAGAATATATCACACAAGGCTCTCCAACATAAACGGCACTTTCCATAAACCTATCTAGTTCATAATCTTTTGGTTCCTTAAACACCCTGTCACTAGTTGGAAAGGTTTTTAGCTTTCCTCTCTTAACCACAATACCATATTCAGGTTTTCCATTTCTTAATTCATTTAAATTCATATTATTTTCAAGTTTATCATAATACTCTTCAGATAGTTTAGTACCATTTTTATATCTATCACCTTCTGGTTTCTTGCTAACCAATCTTATTCTTTCTTCAATTGCTTCCCTAGTCAACTCCCCCTCTTCAGAAAATATATCGTTCAAGTACCCTTTCTCTATGTTTTCCTCATTGAGCTTTTTAATTTCCATTTCTGTAAGTAAAGTGCTTTTACTTCTTCTACAAAGCTTAATCCATAAATCACTGTGATACATTGAATCTACCACATTCTTATTTCTTATATCCATGGTTTTACCTCCTACTCATAAACACCCCTATGACCTCTCCTTATATTTATATTAGAATTATGTCCTCATATGTGTTCAAAAAAAGTATGAGGTCCTAATGGAGGAACCTCATACTTAAACTTCATTTACTCATATCTTAATGCATCAATTGGTTTTAATTTTGCAGCTTTAACCGATGGTAATAATCCAAATATTATCCCTATTACCATGGAAAAAACTACTGAAATCATAATTGCTGGCAAACTAATTGCAACCGGTGCCTGTGACATCTTTGATACCACCTGTGCCAGTGCAATTCCAACAAGAACTCCAATGACTCCCCCTAGACTTGTTAAAACAGCAGCCTCTGTTAAAAACTGTGTTAAAATCTTGCTATTTGGAGCTCCAATAGCCTTTTTAAGTCCAATCTCCTTAGTTCTCTCGGTTACTGATACAAGCATTATATTCATAACTCCAATACCACCAACTAAAAGAGAAATGCTTGCTATCCATATAAGTTGATTATTTGTTGCTGCACTAAGCTCTTGTAACTCCTTCGCTTGTTGCAGAATATTCTCTGCCTTATACTTTATATTATTTTGATTAGTTACATATTCATTTAAAGTATCAGCAACAGCTTTTCCAACAGTAGCCATGTCATCAGTAGTCGTAGTCCTAACTACTACACTTTGTGGCTGATCATAGCCATATATTATTGGCCAAGTTGAATCTGGAATAAACACCATACCACTACTGTTTTGAGCATACATATAATAATCTTCCATGGAATTAATAACAGGCTCAAATTGATCTGAAAGTTCTGCAATCCCAACAACAGTATATGGCTCTCCTGAAATTTCTATAGTTTCTCCAACAGGATTAACTCCAGCAAATAAGCTGTCCACAGAAGTTTGGTCTAGAACTGCAACTTTTCTAAACTTAGTAAAGTCTTCCGCAGCTAAGCCACGACCTTTTTTTATTCTATAACCACAAGTATTGAAATAGTTATTATCTACTCCCATTATCTGTCCTCCAGATAAACTTGTGTTTCCAAAGAATATATTATCATAGCTTCTTCTCATATTATACATTGAAGCTGCCTCAACATTTTCAAGATTTTTAATTGTATCAAATACCTCTTGAGAAATCATAGGAACACCATCTGGTGCACCATTATACTCCATTTCATACTGCCAATCCTCTTGAAAAAGCTGTATGTCAACAGTATTACTTCCAGCTCCAATTAAGTTTCTTTTTATCTGTTCATTAGTCCCCTTAATAGTGGAGACGATTGTTATTATTGATGCAATTCCAATGATAATCCCAAGCATTGTAAGGAAAGACCTCATTTTATGAGACCAAATACCTTGGAATGATAATCTAATATTTTCTAACATTTCTTCCCCTCCTACTTAAAGAACATTCCGCCCTCTTCACTCATATCCTTAACTTTAACGCCTTCCTTAACATTTTTTCCATATGGGAAAGCTATTCTATCTTCCATGGTTACTCCCTCTTTTACTTCAACTTGTTCACCATAAATAATTTTTCCTGTTTCTATATATCTTTTTTCAAGTCTATTATCTTCATTTGCAATAAATACGTAGTTTTTTCCACTTTCTTCTCTTATATATGCTTTGCTAAGATATAAAGCATTTGATGTGCCATCTGTATTTCCACCTACTGTCATTGTCATATCAAGGTACTGACCGTTAGTTAAGCCTTCACTCTCTTCAATAACTGCTGTAAATGGATAGTAGGAAACATTCATATTTCCTCCACCATAATTGTTACCATTGCTTGCAGGATATTCAGATATTTCTGAAATTACTGCATTGTAAGTCTTTTGTCCCTCTGGGCTCCATAAATTAGCCATTAATGCATCTCCAACCTTTAATTGTCCTAACATTAACTCACTAATTGAACCAGTAACATAGAAGGCATCACCACCACTAACTATCATAAATGGAGTTCCAACAGTAAGTTCCTCCTGCGCTTTAAGACTTGATACCTTTCCTTTAACAGTGCTTACAACAGTGCACTTGTCCAGTTTTGCCTTCGTGTTATCGTAATTTAGTTGCGACTTTTTCTTTTTAAGCTGTAAATCTCTTATTTTCTCTTCTTTTTCCGCAATAAGCTTTGCCAACTCCTCCTTTGTATAGCCCTCCTCTACTGGTGGCTCAACTGGTGATTCTGGTTCAACTGGTTTTTCTTCTGAATTAACTCCAAATCTCCAAATAGAATCCTCAGCCACTGGTTCATAGTCTGAACCATACATAGTCCATAGATATAGCATATCACCTTCAACTACATTACCTTTATGAATCTCAAAAACTGCAACTGTTGGTTCACCCTCTTTGCTTGTACCAGCAGCATTATAGCCTATAAGCTTATTAATAAACTCTCCTGAAATTGTAACCTCAGGACTACATAAAAATCTATATGGGTCATCAGCTGTTCCCGTTCCTTTATAAGCCTTAGCATCAGCTCTTATATTACTGTATAAAGTAGCTTCAACCTTTGGTGGTTGAGGTGTTTCTTCATTTTCACCACTATTCTCTCCATCGGTCCCCTCTTTACTACTACCATCAGCTTTATTAGCTACCCCATCTTTACCTACAATTGGTAAGGATGCTGGTCCCTTTTGGGTTTCTTCAACCTCTACAAGCTTTGGTGATTTTTTTATTATAGGCGTTGTATTTTTTAAAACCTTTAGCTCCTCGTTAGCCACAGCCATATCTCTATCCGCCTGTTGCATTTCAAGGCTTTGAGTTTCCATATCAAGCTCTATAAGAGTTTTATCATACTCAAATAATTTATCTCCTACATTAACCTCCTGACCTTCTGTTACGAAGACTTCCTTAACCTTTTGCTGTTCTTCAAGATATATCTCCTGCATCAAGTCGTTGCTAACTATTCCACCAGTATACATTTCATTTCCCCACCAGCCTCCAGCTAAGTTGGAAACAGGTGTAACTTCAACCTTTTTACTAGAATCACTATTTTTTCTGTAAAGCCAGATTCCTCCGCCACAAATTCCAACAGCGATTACAGCCGCCAATATTATTGACACCATTCTCTTTGTTTTCATTATAGTGATTCCTCCTTAACTTCAAAGACATTATTTTCACTTAACTCACCATCTCGAATATAAACTATTCGCTTAGCTCTTTCAGCAACTTCCCTTTCATGGGTAATCATTACAATGGTTACGCCCTCATCATTAAGTTTTTGAAATAACTCCATAATCTGTTCACCAGATTGACTATCCAAAGCTCCTGTTGGCTCGTCAGCTAAAAGTATTTTAGGATTATTAACCATAGCCCTAGCAATTGCAACTCTTTGGTTTTGTCCACCAGAAAGCTGTGTTGGCTTAAAATTCACCCTATCACTTAAACCAACTCTCTCAAGGGCTTCCTTTGCAATTCTATGCTGCTCCTTCTTAGGAACTCCAGCATATAAAAGTGGTAGTGCTACGTTATCAAGAGCAGTTTGTCTTGGAAGAAGGTTGAAACTTTGAAAAACGAAACCAATACTCTTTAAACGTACTCCAGATAGTTCTTTATCATTGTATAGAAGAATATCTTCATCAGCTAATTTGTACTCTCCTGAAGTTGGTTTATCTAAACATCCAATAATATTCATAAGTGTACTTTTACCTGACCCCGATGGCCCCATTATAGCCACATATTCTCCTTCTTCAACATTTAAAGAAACATCCTTTAATACTGGAACGTCCATCTTGCCCTGTTCGTAGTTTTTATAGATGTTTTTTAGTTCTAATATCATTCTGCTATCTCCCCTCCATCTTTTATAACCTTAGTTCCCTCTTTTAATCCGTCTTGTGGGAACGCTATATAATCTTGAGGAGTAATTCCTTCTACAATTTGATATTGATCCATATCTGCATCATATTCCCCTAATGTTACTGCTCTTTTTTCTAGCTTGCCCTTATCATTAGCAGTCCATATAAATGCATTTTCCCCGTCCATTTCTACTAGGTAATAACTTGGAAGCCATAACCCTTCCTTTTGTTCATCTTGTCCATTATTCATTTCTACAAATACGTGTTGACCAAGCATTAAGCCATCATAGGAATCTAGAGTTGTATAGAAATGATATTTTGTCGCTGTTTCAACATTTTCACTACCTGGACCCATCATGCCGCCATTTTGGTTATTGTTAGCTACCGGACTCTCTGTATCAATCTTATTGATAGTTCCACTCCAAGTTAATGTGCTATCAACTCTAGAACGAGCAATAACAGGCATACCTTCTGTTAACGCATATATGTTTTGTTCATTAGTCGTTGCCTTAATTCTATACTCCCCAGTAGCAAGAATTGTCATATAAGCTACAGGTTGTCCATATTGATCCATCCCTGTTTTATTAATTGACTTTACAACCCCCTGTATATTACTAGTTACCTTTGCAGTATCAATACTCTTTTGAAGCTGAGTTAATTCTATGTCTTTAACAGTCTTATTATATTCGGCTCTTTTCACAGAGTTTTGTAAATTTTGTATCTGAATTGTATATTCTAACTTTCCATCATCAGAAGCATTTGCCTTTTCTGTCTCAAGGGTAGCAATTTGACGATTCATAGATAAAATTTCATTGCTAATAGATTCAAGCTCAAGCTTTCCCTCTTCCAACTTCATTGCCATCTCACCAGTGTCATATAAAAACAGCTCTGTACCTATAGAAACTTCCTGTCCCTCTTCTACGTAACACTCCTTAACAGTCTTTCCTGAATCAAGTTTTATTTCTAATGTTTCCTGTGGCTCAACAACCCCTGAAAATCTATTCTGTAAACCGATTCCTCCCGTTCCAGTAATCATTGACACTGAATCTACATACACACCTTCTCCATTGCTGGCACCTGACTTACTTCCTCCAAGAAAATAAACGCCTGCTGTAATAACTCCCGCAAGCACCACAGCACCAATGGTAATAACGACTTTCTTATTCATTCTGTACCTCCCCCAATATTATTCATGCTAAACTTTACAACATGAATATAGTTACTTTTACCACATACGTGTAGAATGTAATTTTGCATATAATTCAATCAATTCTACCACATGTTAACTATACGATTAAAAATATCAAAATGTATTACATTTTGATTACAAATTTAAATACTTTTAATATTTAAACCTATAGTAAAAACAAAACCTATAAATAAACTTTAAAATAAAAATCATAACCTTATTCCATTTTTTCTTCTTAGGTATAAGATATCAAATCTTCATTTAAAACAAGCTAATAAATTTAAAATCCTTATAATTCACATTAACAATTAATAATTGACAATAAAATCTTTTGTGCTAAAATAAAATTATTACTCATGTATCAAAAATAAATTTTGGTGCTATAATAGATAATAAATAGTGTTATCCCTATGATGAGGACAGTACTTATGAACCTTATTTTCAGAGAGAAGGCATAGCAGCTGGAATTGCCTTTAAATAAATCATAACGAAAACCACCTCTGAGCGACTCTAATAAAGTCCGTTAACTACGTTATAGTTTTTAAAGTGGTCCTTTCACTTTTATTTTGATTTACTTTGAAATTTCTTCAAGAAAGTTAATTTAATAGAAGGGACAATTTGGGTGGAACCACGGGTTATATCTCGTCCCTTTTCAATTGTGAAAAGTGACGGGTTTTTTTATTTAATAAACATTTATAATCAATTTAGAATTGTGGATAAAATTTATTTGGAATTTCTTTAATTGAAGATTTGCTCTAAGTAATTTTCAATTTGCCAATTCTTCATTAAAAGCAAATAAAAGTTTCTCCGAAGACACTGATGAGAAACATCTATAATTCTTAATTTAATTAAAATCAACATGAAATCACCTGTACCCTTTGGGTATAGATTTTGATTATCATTTAAGGAAACTCCTTCTCAAAAACAGTGGAAGGAGTGCTCCACTGAGTAAGTTCCACTTACAAAATCAAAGATTTTGAGTGTGACTTAACTTCACATTTACCAAATCGTAGATTTGGATGATCACTTAATAGAAGGGAGAATTTAAAATGATTAAAATTACACTTAAAGACGGTTCTGTTAGAGAACTTGAAAGAGAAATGAACATTTTAGAAATAGCAAAAAGCATATCAGAAGGACTTGCAAGAGTTGCAACAGCTGGTACAGTTAACGGAAAGACTGTAGACCTACGTTATGTTGTAAAAGAGGATTGTGACCTTAGCATATTAACTTTTGATGATGAAGAAGGTAAAAAAGCTTTCAGACATACAGCATCTCATATATTAGCTCAGGCTATAAAAAGATTATACCCAGCAGCTAAGCTTGCTATAGGACCATCTATCGACAATGGTTTCTACTATGATATAGATCTTGATGAGAAATTAAGCAACGATGACTTAGCAAAAATCGAAGCTGAAATGAAGAAAATTGTTAAAGAAAACCTAGCTATCGAAAGCTTTATTCTTCCAAGAGCAGAAGCTATAGCACTAATGAAAGAAAAAGATGAACCATACAAGGTTGAGCTTATAGAAGACCTTCCTGAAAATGAAGCTATTTCTTTCTATAAGCAAGGTGAATTCGTTGACCTATGTTCAGGCCCTCACCTAATGTCTACAAAACCAGTTAAAGCAATTAAATTAACTAAGCTTGCTGGAGCATACTGGAGAGGAAACGAGAAAAACAAAATGCTTACTCGTATCTACGGAACTGCCTTCACTAAGACTGCAGAACTTGAAGAGTATTTAGCTGCTGTTGAAGAAGCTATGAAGCGTGACCACAATAGACTTGGAAGAGAGCTTAAATTATTCACTACTTCTGAGCCAATAGGTCAAGGACTTCCAATCTTAATGCCGAAGGGTGCAAGAATCATTCAACTTCTTCAAAGATGGGTTGAGGACGAAGAGCAAAAGAGAGGTTACCTTTTAACTAAGACTCCTTTAATGGCTAAAAATGATTTATATAAAATCTCTGGACACTGGGATCACTACAAGGACGGTATGTTTGTTCTTGGAGATGAAGAAAAGGACAACGAAGTATTTGCTTTAAGACCAATGACTTGTCCATTCCAGTTCATGGTTTACAAAGCTGATTCAAAAAGCTATAGAGATCTTCCACTAAGATACGCTGAAACTTCTACTTTATTCAGAAATGAATCATCAGGAGAAATGCACGGTTTAATCAGAGTTAGACAGTTCACAATTTCTGAAGGACACCTTGCTTGCAGACCTGACCAATTAGAGGACGAATTCAGAGGAGTAGTTGACTTAATAAATCACATGCTTGAAACTCTAGGACTTAAAGAAGATATCAGCTATAGATTATCTTTATGGGATGAAAACAACAAGGATAAATACATTGGAGAGCCTGAAGCTTGGGATAATGTTCAAAACAAGATGAGAGAAATCCTAAACCACCTTGGAATAAATTACACTGAAGCTGCTGGAGAAGCTGCCTTCTATGGTCCAAAGCTTGACTTACAAATCAAAAATGTTCACGGTAAAGAAGATACAATCATCACTGCTCAAATCGACTTCTCTCTTGCAGAAAGATTTGGCATGACTTACACAGATAAAGATGGTCAAGAAAAATATCCATACGTTATCCACAGAACTTCTATTGGATGCTATGAAAGAACTCTTGCACTTCTTATCGAAAAATATGCTGGAGCATTCCCAGTATGGCTTGCACCAGTTCAAGTTAAGTTACTTCCAATCTCTGAAAAATACCATGATTATGCTGATGAAGTATTCGCAGCACTTAAAGCAAAAGGTATCAGAGTTGAAGCAGACTTCAGAGCTGAAAAAATTGGATACAAAATTAGAGAAGCTCGTAACGAAAGAGTTCCTTACCTTATCGTTGTAGGTGAGAAGGAAGCTGAAAATAGAGAAGTCGCTGTACGAAGCCGTAAAAACGGTGACGAAGGCGCTATGTCTCTTGAAAGCTTCATAGAAAGAGTAGTTAAAGAGAATGACTCTAAAGAAAGATAAAAATTAGGACTGAGATATTTCTCAGTCCTTTTTATATTATAGCTTTTCAGCATATTTCTTTTCAAAATAATGAACTACCTCATACATTAAGTATGCTATTACTGCTAGGACAACTACACTCATCATTACCATATCTAGCTGTGCAACCTGTCCACCATAAACAATTAAGAAGCCTAACCCCTTCTTAGCGACTAAAAATTCTCCCATTATTACTCCTACCCATGATAATCCAACACTTATCTTAAGTGCTGAAATAAGGGTTGGGGTTGAAGATGGTATAATTAAATGAGTCAAAATTTTAAACTTTGAAGCTCCAAAAGTGTTTAGGAGCTTAATTTTATCCTCTTCAACTTCTCTAAAACCGGAAAGCACACTTATTATTGTTGATATTACCGATATTAATAGAGCCATTATGATAATTGCCTTCATTCCATTTCCTGCCCAGAATATAATTATTGGTCCAAGAGCTACCTTTGGTAATGCATTTAAAACTACAACATAAGGATCTAAAACCTTGCATAAAAAGTCTGACCACCAAAGCATTATTGCTATAACGACACCAATAAAAGTACCTAATGTAAATCCGATAATAGTCTCATAACAAGTTGTCATAATATGCCCGACAATTGTACCTTCATTATAAAGCTTAACAAAACTCTTAATCATCCTTGTTGGAGTACTAGTCAAAAATGGATCTATTATTTTTAAATCTCCAAGTATCTCCCACAATGCAAAAAAAGCGACTAATATAAGCATTCTTGTTATTATAATACTACTTCTTCTTCTTTTAACACTTCTTAAAAATTCCTCATGCTCTTTGCTTACAGTTACTTCTTCTATATTAGCTAAAGCTGTTTCTTTCATCTTACTTTTCTTCATTGTAATCCATCTCCTTCCAAATATCATTGAAGTAAATTCTAAATTTACTATGCTCTCTGCACTTTAAAGGAGTTAGCTTATCACATTCGAAGTCCACACTTACAATTTTCTTAATTACAGCTGGTCTTCTTGAAAGAACTATAATCCTCGATGACATAGATACCGCTTCCGAAATATCATGTGTTACCATTATGGCAGTTTTCCCTTCTCTTTTGATAATATCGAATATTTCATCACTAACATTAAGTCTTGTTTGATAATCTAATGCAGAAAATGGTTCATCAAGGATTAAAACCTCTGGGTTTAGCGCCAATGTCCTAATCAAGGCAACCCTTTGTCTCATTCCACCAGAAAGCTGCTTTGGATAATGATTTCTAAACTCCCATAAATTATAGTTATTTAAAAGAGCTTCTATTTTTTCCTTTGCTTCCTCATTCAACATTTTCTTAATTTTTAATCCTAAACAAACATTATCCCACACTGTAAGCCACTCAAAGAGCTGGTCCTTTTGAAACATGTATCCTAGTTTACTTGAATATCCACTTTGAAGTTCTCCATCAATAAAAATTTCACCTGATGATGGTTTAATCAGTCCTGCAATAATATTTAATAAGGTTGATTTTCCACAACCTGAAGGTCCTACAATACTAACAAATTCTCCCGCCTCAACTTCAAAAGTAATATCTTTCAAGGCCATTGTTTCGGCAATAAGAGTATGATAATTCATATAGATATTCTTAACTTCTACTTTGCTCATCTCTCCATCTCCATATCGTTTATACTATATTTTTTTCTTTACCTAGCTTCGTATTCTTTTTAACTCATAGGTATAATTCAATATATGTTAATTACCTTCATGTTGATAATAAAACTTTAAAAAGAAAGAGCCTCATCTTTAAGTGAGTGCCCAAATCTTTGATTTGGTCTACACGAACTTACTCCTTTGAATGAATATTAAAAGGAGTTCCCTTAAAGATAAGGCTCAAATAAGGAGGTTTTAATGACTTATTTTATTGCTTCTTTACTGATAGTAGTATCAACAATTTCATCAAATGGTGGTCTTTTTGTAATAAGCTCTTTATCATAAGCTTGAATTATATCCATTAATCTATTAATATCCTCTTCACTTACAACAGGAGTACTTGCATAGGCTTCAATTTTCCTATAGTTGCCTACTACTGTAGAAATTATTTCTTCATCTGTGCCTTCAAAGAATTCCTTAATAACTCCTGCTACTGTTGCGTCATCATTTTCCATTACCCAGTCTTGTCCCTTTTGAATAGCTCTAACGAACCTTACCAAAAGATCTTTATTGTCTTTAATATAAGAATCTAAAGCATAGAAACATGTATATGGTAGATTTCCTGCACTCTCTCCAATTGAGGCTACTATTTGACCATTAACCTCATTTGCAATAACTGTTGCACTTGGCTCAAAAAGTGCTGCATAATCACCAGTTCCACCTAAAAAAGCTGCTGGAACAGCATCGAAAGAAATATTGGTGATTAGCTCAATATCCTTATCCTTGTTAATTTCCTTTTGAGCTAAAACATATTCTAAAGCCATCTCTGGCATTCCACCCGGTCTTCCTCCAATTAATTTTTTTCCTTTAATATCTTCCCATGAAAAATTGTTGTGTTCCTCTTTTGCAACTAAGAAAGTACCATCCTTTTGTGTTAACTGAGCAAATACCTTCGGTAAATCATCTCTACCTTGATTATAGATATAAATAACTTGTTCTGGTCCTGAAAAACCAATGTCAACATTTCCACTAATAAGTTGCTGCATTGTTTTATCTGCACCTTGTCCTGTCGTTAATTCAACCTTAATTCCCTCTTCTTCGAAGAAGCCCTGGCTAATTGCCGCATACATTGGAGCATAGAAAATCGACCTTGCTACTTCATTCACTTTAACTGTAGTTATCTCATTATTGTCCTTAGCACTATTATCCTTACTACACCCTGCAAACATACCTAGAGTTAAAACCATAGACACTACGGCACCAATAAGCTTTAATGTGTTTTTTTTCATAACTTCCTCCTAAATGGTTTGTTTTATATAGTTATTGTATGTTGCAATGTTCAATTGTGTTAATATCCATGAACTAAATCTGAAATTAAAATTATTAATCCACGATTTTTTTATGAATATGTGCACATTGTTGTAATATACTTCTACAAATAATATTCAATAAGGAGGAAAAATGTTTCAGTTTTATAAAAAGTGTTATTCTAAAAAGTTTTATATAGTCTTGGTTTGTGAAGTCTTTGCTCTCATGTTAATCTGCTCCTTTATCTGCTACTCATTGATCTTTAAAAAGTGTGAACTGATCATGGGAGGACTCTTTCATAGCCAGACTAATACCTGTAAAACTTCAAATGTGGAGTCACCATATATAAACTATGATAAATTCTTTAGACCCTCTTGCTCAGAAATATTAAATACTGCTGACCTAAATTATAGCTTCTTCGATAAATATTTTAATAAAAAGCCTAATGAAATTATCCTTGACAGTAATCTTTTGCAAACCCCTAAAGATACTTTAATTAATTACTATACAATTTTAAAGTCAGCCTCTATCTATGATGAAAATAGTAAAAAACACGCTGGCTGTGGAACTATAGGCTATGCCAGTGCCCCATATCCTATTGCCTATAACTTTTTAAGTGATGAGTATAAAAAAAAGCTTAACTTCAAAGATTACCAAGATTCATTTAAAAATATTCATCATATAAATCTCATTAAATTAAAGGAAATTCCTCTTCATGATAACTCTAATTCCTTAAGAAGATTCTTTGTAGAAATCGAGACTATCGAAGGTTCCGACAAGCCAATGACTAACTTTGGCTATTACTATGGCTTTATTGATTTAACTAAAGAAAATGATTTATATAAAATATCTAATATAAATTTTTACGGTGAAGATTTTTTATGTGCACCTTATCATGGCTGGGACTGGCTAGGTGAATCAGTTGTTGCAATTAAATATGGTGATTGGTGCAAACTTATAGATGGCAAGCCAACTACAGAAATTGATGACTATACTAAGAAGATTTTCTTTAATGGTACCGATGGAAATAAATATATGATTGAATTTCTTACTATTACTAACAATAGCGATGTAGAGGTTGCTCAATATAAAAAAGAACCTAACGGAAAATATAAGAGAATTCTTTTAGAACCAGAAAAGTGCTTAAAGTAAAAAATTAATGCACTTATAGATAATCTTATTAACTCATTGAATAAAACTGCTGAACAATTGTAACATATAAAAAACAGCTAACGATATTATTCATTTTGTTAGCTGTTTTTATAATATAAGTATTACTCTGATATCTATTTACTTTGCTCCATCATCTCTGAGAATTCAGCATACTGTGGACTTCCTATTGCATATCCTCCTGCAACTTCATGAATCATACCAGTAACATATGATGAATCATCACTTGCATAATAAAGTACAGCTTTAGCAATGTCTTCTGGTTTTCCAATTCTGTTTAGTGGTACATGTCTCAAAAATGAATCTCTAAATTCATCGCTCATATTCTCTAATGCAGCCTTAGTTCCAATTAATCCTGGAAGAACAGCATTACATCTAACCCCTTGTCTAGCATACTGAAGAGCTATATTTTGAGTTAATGAATTAATTGCTGCCTTTGAAACACAATAAGCTACTCTTCCTAAATCTGGCACAACAGAACCTATTGTTGATATATTTACAATGCTTCCTCCACCATTTTTAGCCATATGTGGTATAGCAGCTTTACAAGGTAAATATACACTCTGTAAGTTATCTTGAATTATTCTAAAGAATTCATCAGTATCTCCACCAACCACATCTCTATCTAATCTTGGATTTGTACCTCCATAATTGTTTACTAAGATATCCAATCTTCCTTCATTTGAAGCAACAGTCTCTACCATAGAAGTATAAGTTTCTGATTCACGAGCATTAAAATATACATATTTAGCTCTTCCACCTTTTACTTCTATGTTTGCTATAACCTCTTTTGCTAGTTCTTCTGATCTTGCTGCTATATACACTAGTGCTCCATTTTCAGCTAATATTTCTGCTGAAGCAAGCCCAATCCCTTTTGTCGCTGCTGTAACTATAGCTACTTTATTCTCTAATTTTTTCATTACAATACCTCCTAATTAATATGAAACTAAACATCATTATCATTGGATGTAGTAAGTTTATGTTTCTAATTCATATCTCTTAACATCCGTTAAGTATTTAATTAATGTTATTATAATATTATCACTTTCTAAATCTTCTTACAAATAACTTATTTTTTAATTTATTTAATTCTATGTTAACAATTTACATGTTTAAATATTCACGTTTAAACTTATGATATAATATTAAAAATATTTTAAATATTACAATCTACTAAGGAGATGATCTTTTGGAATTAAACTGGAGCTTAAAGGAGCTATACCCTTACTTTCAAAGCGAAGCATTTAAAAAAGACTTTGAAACATTAGACAAAATTATCGAGGAATTTATTCATCTTGGTAAAGAAACTGCTGGAATCGCCGTAGATACTAGCGAAGTTCTTGAAAGATATATTTATATAAATAAAGAGCTATTAAAAACCTCAAGAATGTTAGGTGCTATGACTCACTTAACTCTAAGCACTGACACTAAAAATTCTACTGCACTACGTTACCAAGATATATTGTCTTCTAAGCTTAGCGACCTAGCTGAAAGTGAAGCACAAATTACAAAATGGCTAGGACATATTCAAAATCTTGATCTAATAATTGAAAGATCCCCGATTCTTAAAGAACATGAATTTATTATTAAAGAAGAAGCTGAAAAAGCCAAATATATCTTAAGTGATAAAGAAGAGGCTATAATAGCTAAAATGAAAACTACTGGTTCTAATGCTTGGGAGAAGTTAAAGAACATATTAACTTCAAGCTTAATGGTAGATATAGAACTTAATAATGTCCACCAACAACTTCCACTATCAATGATTAGAAACTTAGCTTATGAAGCTGACCCTATCGTTAGAAAAACTGCCTATGAAGCAGAGCTTGCAAGCTATAAAAAAATTGATGATGGTATGGCTGCAGCTTTAAATGGTATAAAAGGCGAAGTTATTACCACTTCAAAATTAAGAGGCTTTGAATCTCCTTTAGCTGAAACCTTAGCTAACTCCAGAATGGACAAAGCTACCCTTGATGCTATGCTTCAAGCAATGGAAGAATATATGCCTATGTTCAGAGCTTATCTAAGGAAAAAGAGCGAACTACTTGGCCATAAAAATGGACTTCCATTCTATGATTTATTTGCACCTATGGGCGATGTGGATATGACTTACTCTTATAAAGATGGCTGCAAATGTGTAATAGATAACTTTAGAACCTTTAGTGATGATTTAGCTGATTTTGCAGAAGAAGCAATAGAAAAATCTTGGATAGATGTTAAGCCAAAACAAGGTAAAGTTGGCGGTGCATTCTGTTTAGGTATCCACCCAATAGGAGAATGCAGAGTTCTTCTTAACTACGGTGATACATTTAGTGATGTTGTAACTCTAGCCCATGAGCTTGGCCACGGTTACCACGGTCATTGTTTAAAAGAGGAAAGCATATTAAACTCAGGTTATCCAATGCCAATTGCAGAAACAGCTTCTACCTTCTGCGAAACCATCGTAAAAAAAGCAGCTCTTAAAACTGCTACACCTGAAGAGAAATTTACAATTCTTGAAGGTGAAATATGTGATTGTACTCAAGTTATCGTTGATATCTATAGTCGATACTTATTCGAAAGTGAATTATTTAAAAGAAGAGAAGAGGCAAACCTATCAGTTGAAGAAATAAATGAAATTATGTTAGATGCTCAGAAAAAAGCTTATGGTGATGGACTAGATCCAAACTACCTTCACCCTTATATGTGGGCATGTAAAACTCACTATTACTATGCTAGCAGGAACTTCTACAATTTCCCTTATGCATTTGGACAATTATTTTCTAAAGGACTTTATGCTGAATACTTGAATCGTGGACAGTCTTTTGCTGAAGATTATAAAAAACTTCTTTCAGTAACGGGTAAAAACAACTTAAAAGATATTGCCATGATTATGAATATTGATATTACTGATATTAACTTCTGGAGAAGTTCCCTTGAAATTATAAAATGTGATATTGATGAATTCTTATCACTTAAGTAATGTAAAATGTAGAATGATTGATGAAATTCCTTGGGAATTTCTTTCGATATATAAAATTAAAATTTCTCTGAACAAAGTGAGGCGAAATATCTTAAATTCTTAATTCTACATTCCATAATTCTTAATTAAATAATAAAATCCCATGATTCACATCATGGGATTTTATTATTTATCTTATAAATTTATTTTACAAATATATTAAATATCAAGTCCTGCTGACTTTCTAAGCTCATCTATGTTTTTTGCTTGCTTATTCTTTTGCATCATCATGTATACATAAACTGGAATTCCTACAAGCATTAGAATAAATCCATACATTACTACTTCTGCACCTGTTCCATAGATTGCATAAATTGAATATGCAAAAGCTAATAAAGAGAAGAAGGAACTTTTTAAGAAATTTATTAAACTGAAATCCTTTGATCTCTTACAAAGTAACACTATTTCTGCAGCAGCAGTAAATGAATATGCTGGCAGGAAAGATAATGTTGCAAGAAGAATCATAAAATCAAATACACTTTGTAATGAGCCAACATAGTTCATTAATAGAAGTACATTCATACAAACTCCATTAATTATCAATGCTGCTACTGGTGTATTATATTTAGGATTTACCTTCTTAAATATCTTAGGGAATAAACCATCTTCTGCCGCACCAACTGCGCATCTAGCTGTAGTTAAGAACCAGCCACAAGCTGCTCCTAATGTTGATATTATAGCTCCAATAGCTATAAATGGTCCACCCCAGCTTCCACCTGTTACTGCATCTATAATATCCGCCATTGGTGCATTTGAATTAGCTAAATTTGCTTGATCCATAGCGCCCATTGCAGCAATACTTATGATAATGTATATGATTCCAATTAATAGTATTCCATATACTGTACTTCTTCTAATATTCTTTTCTGGATTCTTAATTTCTCCGCCTGCAACTGTTGCACTTTCAAGTCCAACAAAGGCCCATAAAGCAATTGCAATACCTGCTGGCAATGTTCCCATACCTGAAACCTCTGGATCAGAAACTGTACTCATGAAGCTTGGATTAAAATTAACAAATGCTACAAAAATAAACACAACTAATACTGCTACTTTTAAAACTGTAGATACAACACCAATCTTTCCAACATGCTTTACACTCATGATATTTACAATAGTAAATATCCAAATAACTGCTGAACAGATTAAAACTGCACACATTGGATTATTGGCACCTGGGAAAAAGTAAGTAAAATAACTCATAAATGCTGTAATTATTGCATCATTTCCTACCCATGATCCAATCCAGAAAGACCATGCAATTAAAAATCCTGCAAAATCACCAAATGCTGCTCTTGTATAAACTATAGGACCCCCTGTTTTAGGCATTTTTGACCCTAAATTTGCAAAACTAAGGGCAATAAGTAATGAACCAACTGATGTTAAAATCCATGCCAATATCGCTACTTTAGGGTTAGTTGCTCTCGCCATACTTCCTGGTGACATAAAAACTCCCGAGCCTATTACATTACCAACTACTATTGCCGTTGCTGCCCAAAGTCCTAACTCCCTCTTAAGTTCTCCGCCATCCTTCATAATTTGACTACTCTTCTTAGCCATAATCCCCACTCCTACTTAAAATAATTAATATCGACGACTCCAGATACTGATTTTTCTGATCAGTATCAAATAAAATAGAACAACTTATAAATTACTTAATTTTTTTGTTATTTTTCCCCGTATCTACCACCTTCAAATTAGCAATATTTGTTAATTCTTCTACACAACTATTATATCACTTTAAATTATACTTTGGATATATATTATTTTTACTTTTTTATCAAATAATAAAAATTTCTAACCGCTTTTAACCTTCTGATTTGCAACTCTCACAATATCATTTGCAAATATGAATATACCAAATTTCAGTAAAACCATAAATTCCCTTATACCTTTGGACAATTATTCTCTAATTCTCAATTCTACATTCCATAATTCTTAATTAAATAATAAATCCCATGATTAACATCATGGGATTTATTATTTATCTTATAAGTTTATTTTACAAATATATTAAATATTAAGTCCTGCTGACTTTCTTAATTCATCAATATTCTTAGTTTCTTTATTCTTCTGCATCATCATATATACATATATAGGTATTCCAAGGAGCATTAAAATAAATCCATACATTACCACCTCTGCTCCAGTGCCATATATTGCATAAATTGAATATGCAAAAGCAATAAGTGAAAAGAATGAACTCTTTAAAAAGTTAACTAGACTAAAGTCCTTTGACCTCTTACAAAGCAATACAATTTCAGCTGCTGCAGTAAAAGAATATGCGGGCAGGAAAGATAATGTTGCTAATGATATCATAAAATCAAATACACTTTGAAGCGTTCCAACATAGTTCATTAATAAAAGCAAATTCATACATATAGCACTAATAATAAGAGAAGCTATCGGAGTGTTATACTTTGGATTTACTCTCTTAAATATTTTAGGGAATAATCCATCCTCAGCTGCTCCAACTGCACTTCTTGCTGAGATTAATACCCATCCACATGCTGCACCTAAAGTTGATATAATGGCTCCGATTGCAACGAATGCTCCTCCCCATTTACCTCCAGTTGATGCATCTATAATCTTTGCCATTGGCGCATTAGAACTAGCAAGAGTTGCCTGATCTAAAGCCCCCATAGAAGCAATACATACACTTATATATATAACTCCTACAATTAGTATTCCAAATATTGTACTTATCTTGATATTCTTTTTAGGATTTTTTATTTCGCCGCCTGCAACAGTAGCACTCTCTAAACCAACAAATGCCCATAAAGCTACAGCAATTGCAGCTGGCAATGTTTCTACCCCAGCAACCTGTGGACTAGAAATAGTATTCATAAAGCTTGGATCAAAGTTTAAAAGTGCAACAACAATGAATACTCCCAAAACTGCAACTTTTAATATAATTGATACCACTCCAATCTTTCCAACATATTTTACCCCAATAATATTTATAAAAGTAAATATCCATACTACTACAGAAGATATTATAAATGCCCACATTGGATTATTAGCAGCTGGTACAAAATACGTAAGGTAACTCATAAATGCTGTAATTATTGCACTAATCCCTACCCATGACCCAATCCAGAATGTCCATGCTATTAAGAATCCTGCAAAATCACCAAAGGCAGCTCTTGTATATACTATAGGTCCACCTGTTTTGGGCATCTTTGAGCCTAAATTAGCAAAACTAAGAGCAATGAATAGTGAACCAATCATAGTTAAAATCCATGCTAATATAGCTACCTTAGGATTGGTAACTCTAGCAAAACTTGCTGGTGACATAAATATTGCAGAACCTATTATATTTCCCACAACTATAGCCGTTGCTGACCAAACCCCTAATTCCCTCTTAAGCTCCCCCCCATCTTTCATAATCTGATTATTCTTATCCATATTTTCACTCCTATAATAAATTAAAACTAGAAATTAGTTTATATTAATATTTTGTCATTTTACTTCTTTATTTTTGTATATATCTATGATGATATACAATATGACTTTTTTATTATTTTGGTGTCTTTATTAAACATTTATAAAAAATAAAAAAGACTATCCACACTTTAATATTACATGGATAATCTTTTTATTTAGTATTTATGAAATCACTAATTTAATAATTATTCTGCTATTTGAGATGTAGCTTTCACTGATGAGCCTGCCAAAATAAACATTGCAAATCTCACTATTACATAAACTACTACAATAAGAGCAATAACCTCTTGAAACTTAACAACATATTGAAGCCATGAAATACCTTTTCCAGCATTCATTAATGCTCCATTCGTTCCCTTTAATGCAATAGCACTGATAACCATAGGGAATGTAAATGCTGCATAGCTTGGATAAAACTTTAGTGTTAACCCCTTCACTAAAAAATAGAGTCCAACTACATAAAGCACTCCTACTAAAATCCCTAAAAAGTATATCATTGTAATATTCTTCTCTGAAAAAGAATTTAAGTATGCCGCTAAAACAAGAGCGGCTGGTGCTGCAAATATTACTGTAGTTGGCATTGCAGGTTCTGGAATCCCCTTTATAACAAATACTCTGTATCCTATAACAAATATTAATATTATTAATGAAATAAAAGCAAACCAGAAGATGCCTTGTCCAACTTTAGCTAGCCCAAAGGCTGGCGCTGTTATAGATGCCGCTGCAATTCCAACATATACAATAAATGTACTAGGAAAGATTTTATTCATATTAAAACCAACTATGAAATTCTTAGTATAAAGAATAATTAATGCAATATGAATAATTACTCCTAACCACCATAAACCCAATCCTGCACCTGCTGAAATTGGCTTTAAATATCCCGCTAATATCATCATGGCCATAGAATAAGTTGGAACAACACTTGCTATTACAGGATTTTTAAATTCTTCCTTTACACCCTCAAAGCAAACAATTATCTTTGTGGTCAATAGAATAAATAATAGGGCTGATATAGCTCCAAATACGCTTTTAGCCATAACTGTATATGTAGCTAATAAATTTCCTAAAGCTGCACAAGCTAATATTACTGCAGCAATTGGTAATGGTAATTTTTTAATATATCCCATAATAACACCTACTATTCTGCATCTATATTTTTGATGTTTAGTTCTCTTGCTATTATCTCTGCAGTCTTTTCCGCCATTTCTCCAGTGAATTTTATACATTGAGCCTTGTGTTCTCCTGAAGCCATATCCATTCCCTTTGTAAGAATGCTACAGCATGAAACTTTATTCTTTCCTCTAAAATATTCTTGCAGCTCCTTTGCTAACTCAAGTGTTTTAACACTTCTTGGGTCCTGTGGATTGCTTCCCTTTGTTCTTCCAAAGAAATATCCAACACTTAAAACAGCTCCTGATATAGCTCCACAAGTACACTTGGTTTTACCTATCCCTACCGGAAATCCTGATGCCATAGCTATCATTTCATCAGGCATGTCCACTTCAAAATTCTTTTTAATTGCTGCTACTATTGCTTCAGAACAATAATATTCGCCCTTTCTAAAATACTCTTCTGCATCAGCCTTAACTTTTTGTACACTTACTTCTTTAATCATAATTACACCTATCCTCCACTTATTCATTTTTTACATATATAGCTCCATTAGCTATTATATTAACAACTTCATATCTTTTCATTGATTATTCTTACTTTTAATAGATATTTTGTATCTATTATGTTTTAAAATAAATAAAAGCCTTCAAAGCCTCTAATTATCATGATATTTTACAATATTCTATAAGATTTTTCCTTCAATTTAGTTAACACATTTGATATAATATAAAACTAGTGATAAATATAATTTAACCTACTTAAAGTATTAAATATATTGATATATAAGGTGCTGAATAAGCCCTTAATTTTTTCACAAAACAAATAGAAATGAGGGAGTATTATTATGGCAAAAGGCAAAAAATTTGTTGAAGCAATTACCTCTATGGATGAGGACTTTGCAAAATGGTATACTGACATAGTAAAAAAAGCTGAGTTAGTTGACTACTCTAGCGTTAAAGGATGTATGATAATAAGACCCTACGGTTATGCAATATGGGAAAACATCCAAAAGAATTTAGATGAAAGATTAAAAGCAACTGGACATGAAAACGTGTATATGCCAATGTTTATTCCAGAAAGCTTATTAAATAAAGAAAAAGACCATGTTGAAGGATTTGCTCCAGAAGTTGCTTGGGTAACTCATGGTGGAAGTGAAGAGCTGGCTGAAAGGTTATGTGTTAGACCAACTTCTGAAACTCTATTCTGTGAACACTTTGCAAAAATTGTTCAATCCCACAACGATTTGCCAAAACTTTACAATCAATGGTGTTCAGTTGTAAGATGGGAAAAAACAACTAGACCATTCTTAAGAAGCACTGAATTCCTATGGCAAGAAGGACACACAATCCATGCAACTGCTGAAGAATCTGAAAAGGAAACAATCGCAATCCTAAACATGTATGCAGACTTCTGCGAGAATGTACTTGCAATGCCTGTTGTTAAAGGAAAGAAAACAGATAAGGAAAAATTCGCTGGTGCTAAAGCTACTTACACTATAGAAAGCTTAATGCATGATGGTAAGGCTCTTCAAAGCGGAACTTCTCATAACTTTGGTGATGGTTTTGCTAAAGCCTTTGGTATCAGATATAACGATAAAAACGGTCAACTACAGTATGTTCACGAAACTTCATGGGGAGTTACAACTCGTTTAATCGGAGCTATAATCATGGTTCACGGTGATGACAGCGGACTTGTTCTTCCTCCAAGAATAGCTCCAACTCAAGTTATGATAATCCCTATCGCTCAACACAAAGAAGGCGTACTTGAGAAAGCAGAAGAATTAAAAGAAAGAATTTCTAAAGTAGCAAGAGTTAAACTTGACAACAGCGACAAAATGCCAGGCTGGAAGTTCAGCGAATGTGAAATGAAGGGTATTCCTGTAAGAGTTGAAATCGGACCTAAGGATATTGAAAACAATCAAGCAGTAATCGTAAGAAGAGATAACAGAGAAAAAATCATTGTTTCTCTTGATGAATTAGAAACAAAAATAACTGAAACTCTAGATATCGTTCAAAATGCCCTTCTAGAGAAAGCTAAAAAACATAGAGATGAGAAAACTTACTCTGCTGTAACTTTAGAAGACTTCATCGAAATTGCAGACACCAAGCCAGGATTTATTAAGGCTATGTGGTGTGGTGATGAAGCTTGTGAAAATAAGCTTAAAGAAGTAGCTGGAGTTTCTTCAAGATGTATGCCTTTTGAACAGGAAGAGCTTTCTGACAAATGTGTATGTTGTGGAAAAGAAGCTAAGACTATGGTTTACTGGGGTAAAGCATACTAAAAAAAGGACCTTTGGGTCCTTTTTTCGATGAAAAATTAAAGATTAAAAATGAAGAATTATTGTTAGGGCTTCCTGTGATAGTTTCCTTATTATAAGGCATAAAATAGAATTGCCAAAAACTGCATTACACTTCCTATAATAACAAATACATGGAATATGTTATGCATGTATTTCCTTGTTGAACCTAAGCCATATAAAATAGCTCCAATAGTATAGAATACTCCTCCAATAAATAAAAGTATAAACCCTGGTAAGGTTAAAGCTAAAAAGGCAGCCTTATAAATTACTATCACGCTCCATCCCATGCCGATGTAGCATATCATTGAAAATACCCCGAAATGCTCAAGGTCAATGGCAGTTAATGTTATAGCTAATGCTGCAAAAGCCCACTCTACTCCAAATAAAGTCCAACCTAAAACTGGATTGACAGACCTTATAGCACTCAGTGCTATAGGTGTATATGTTCCTGCAATAAGAAGGTAAATTGTACAGTGATCGATTACCTGAAATACCTTTTTGGCAGTTCCACCTTTAAGTCCATGATATATGCTAGACATAGTATAAAGCATTATCATTGTAGCCCCATATATAACTGAAGATACCACTCCATATACATTGCGATTTAATGCCGCTTCAATTACACAGAGTACAAGTACAGCAACGCCTCCCGCAGCTCCAACTATATGAGATACCATATTAAAAATTTCTTCTCCTCGTGTATAATTAGGCAATTGCCTATCAGCAAGTTTTGTCCTCATATAACCATAACCCCTTTCTAAGCACATTTACATACTTTCCTATGTTTCTATAATTATTCAATGTTTATATTTCTAATTACTATGCTATGCAAAAATAAAAAGAGAGGTACAAACCCTCCCTTAATTTCACATTAACAATAATTAAACTCTAATCTTTATATAATTATAAATTTGGTATCTGCCAATCTATCTCTTTTTCTCCTAACCCTCTTAAAATATCATTAGTTTTTGAAAAATGTTTACACCCCATAAAACCTCTTGTGGCAGATAATGGACTAGGGTGAACTGTAGTTAAAATAAAGTGCTTTGGATTTGTGATAAGCTTCATTTTTTCCTTAGCATTATTACCCCATAATAGGAATATTACTGGCTTATCTCTTTCATTAAGCTTGCAGATTACTTCATCAGTAAAGTTCTCCCACCCCTTTTTTCTATGGGAATTTGCTTCTCCATCTCTAACAGTAAGCACTGTATTTAAAAGCAGTACTCCCTGCTTAGCCCAAGAAACTAAATATCCATTATTAGGTATAAAGCATCCTAAATCATCACGAAGCTCCTTATACATATTCAGCAGCGATGGAGGCGTTTTCACCCCAGGCTGCACTGAAAATGATAATCCATGAGCTTGCCCTGGACCGTGATATGGGTCCTGCCCTAAAATCACAACCTTTACCTCTTCATATGGTGTTAATCTCAAAGCATTAAAAATATTATTTTTATCTGGATAAATTACCTTTGTATTATATTCGTTTCTAAGGAATTCTCTTAGCTTAAGATAGTATGGTTTATCAAATTCTCCTGCTAATATAGAGTCCCATGAATTGCCTAGCTTTATCATTAATTTCTTTCCCTTCTATATTTAGTTAGGAGAAAACCCCACTGCTAACAGGCAATGGGGCTTCCCTTACTATATTATAACAATAAAATCATTATTTTACCATGACGCTATTTTGAGTATCTTCTCTTAGCTTTCCTCCATGGCATCTCATCTGAAAATTCTTTTTTAAATCTTCTAAGTTCTTGTTTTGCTCTAGGACTAGTTGCTACGTGGGTTGCTTTATAAACATCTTTCATTAGCAGTTCCTCCTTAAAATTTTCTAATCTATGTGAACTAACAGAGTCTAAGTTCCTACTTTAGATAATTACTACCACCATAATCCCTCGACTCTTCCATACCATAGCTTTGAAAATTTCCTTCAAAACAAATAATGATTTTACTGGTATGCTATTATTATCTCTCATTACCTTTAATATATGTGTGTAAAAATTTTCAAATTTAAATTTAAAATAGAAAACTCAAAGTAAAATCACACTTATTTATATTTTGTATATTATAATACTGTAATACTATTAAGGAGACTATTTATGTTAGTAAGAAAGCCAAATGAAACTAACTCACAAATTATTGATAGTGATGAACACTTACATTTTGAAGATTTTCATATTTCTAACAACAATGAAATATCCTTACCATTTCAACCTGGACATAATGAAGAATCTAATGAAAATGAATCCTTAGAATGTTATGAACGCAACATAACAGAACAAGATGAATCTGAAGTTGACGAAAGAATATTTCCACCATTCTTTCCTCCTAGTGGTCCTTCAGGTCCCCCTACATCAGGACCTCCTGGTGGTCCTCCAGGACAACCTGCGCCACCAAGACCTCCTGTGCCTGGAACGCCATCTAATCCTAATGCAGTTCCAGGTCCACCTCCTAACTTTACTCCACAACAAGCATCAACTCCTCAAGGCGTAAGTCCACTAGTTTCTCCTGGCTCCATAGCTCCATGTAGATTTCAATTTGTATATATATGGCAGACAAATGGAACCTCCTATTGGGCTTGGCTTACTAGAATCGATAGAACTACAGCTTCTGGCTTTAGATGGAATGGTCGTAGATGGGTTTTCTTTGGAGTTAATTTAAATAGAATCGCAGCCTTTGAATGCTTTGGACGTGACATAACAGAACAAGATGAATCCGAAGTTGACGAAAGAATATTTCCACCATTCTTTCCGCCTAGTGGTCCTTCAGGTCCACCTACATCAGGACCTCCTGGTGGTCCTCCAGGACAACCTGCGCCACCAAGACCTCCTGTGCCTGGAACGCCATCTAATCATAATGCAGTTCCAGGTCCACCTCCTAACTTTACTCCACAACAAGCATCAACTCCTCAAGGCGTAATTCCACTAGTTTCTCCTGGCTCCATAGCTCCATGTAGATTTCAATTTGTATATATATGGCAGACAAATGGCAATTCCTATTGGGCTTGGCTTACTAAAATCGATAGAACTACAGCTTCTGGCTTTAGATGGAATGGTCGTAGATGGGTTTACTTTGGAGTTAATTTAAATAGAATCGCAGCTTTTGAATGCTTTGGACGTGACATAACAGAACAAGATGAATCTGAAGTTGACGAAAGAGTATTTCCACCAGCCTTTCCTCCTAGTGGTCCTTCAGGTCCGCCTACACCAAGACCTCCTATACAGGGAGCGCCACCAAGACCCCCTATGCCTGGAGCGCCACCAAGACCCCCTATACCTGGAACACCACCAAGGCCTCCTATGCATGGAGCACCACCTAGACCTCCTATGCATGGAGCACCACCTAGACCTCCTAGCTTTACTCAACAACAACCAGGCATAAATCCACTAGTTTCTCCTGGCTCCATAGCTCCATGTAGATTTCAACTTATATATATATGGCAGACAAATGGTGCCTCCTATTGGGCTTGGCTTACTAGAATCGATAGAACTACAGCTTCCGGCTTTAGATGGAATGGTCGTAGATGGGTTTTCTTTGGAGTTAATTTAAATAGAATCGCAGCGTTTGAATGCTTCGGACGAGATATATTTAGAAATGTAGATAATGCAGTAGAAAATATTCAAACTCAAACTTTAGCACCATCGGAATTTAATATTGAATATCCTTTTATAAGTAATATGCAAAATGAAGATGTCGGGAATATAATTAATATGGAAATTATCGATACCTTAGATACTCTCTTACTAAACCAAGTTCTAGTTCCAGAAAAAATTAACTTTGAAAAGGTTCAAGGTGCCTATGAAATTCCTTTAAATGCTTATGGACTTCTTAGTATAGTAATGTCTTTAAGTACCTTGGTAGAAGAAGAAGAAAGACCTCGTATAACCTTTGATTCCTTAACTGTAGATTTAAACACTGGAGAGGTATATGATTTTGATGACTTATTTAATTCTAAATCCGATTACAGAACTGCAATAAGTCAACTTGCTATGGATATAGCTAAGAAATTAAATGTAAAACTAGTAGTGCCATACGACGGAGTTACTGATACACAGAAATTCTATTTAACTCCAGATGAATTAGTTTTATATTATCAAGTTGATGAGTTTACTCCTGCTGACCAAGGTCTATTCCGAATCCCTATTCCTTATAAATTACTAACTAACTACTTATATCCTGGAAGCCCTATCAATAAAATTCTTAATCCTTCTAATGTAATTCCTGTAAATCCTTCAACGGGAAACACCCAAATTCCACTACCTGCTGAAGAAGGTGGAACTGCGATGGGTCCTGAATATCTTGGAACCTATACGGGTTTAGTTCCTGAAGAAGAAGGCGGTACTGCAATGAGCCCAGAATATTTGGGTACCTACACCGGAAAAGTACCTGAAACTGAAGGGTATCCTCCTAAAGGTCAACAATCTCCAGGTACCTCTGCACAGGAAACTCCAGAGAGGTAACTTTATTTTTAAATTTAATGCACTAGGAAGCCTTCCTAGTGCATTAATTTTTTATTTATATACTTACTTCTACATTAAGATTTGCTTCTTCATTGCTATGAAGTAAATTTTTCTTTTTAACTAAGTACCACAAAATAGAAACTATTGTTACACCTTTTAAAACCATTGAAATACTTATACTCCACCATACACCGTTCAACCCTAAAATCCCTGGTCTAGAAAGAACCAAAGCCATTGGAATTCTAGCCCCTGTTAAAATTATACTTACAGCAGCTGGAATAGTCGTCCTTCCAAGGCCATTAAATACGCCTACTGTAGTTATCTCTAAGCACATGAATAGCTGAGTATATCCCATGATTTTCAAATAATCCTTGCCTACAAAAATTGCATCCGGTTCATTTATAAATAATGAGAATATCCACTCTCCACCAACTACTAAAAGTAAGGTAGAAAATATACCAACTATACCTGCAATTGCAATTGTAGCTTTATATCCCTTTTTAATTCTATCAAACTTACCAGCTCCATAGTTTTGTCCAACAAAAGAGCTAAGGGCTGTTGAGAATCCACCTGCTGTCATCCAAGTTATAGCTTCAATTTGACATCCAACTTTTTGAGCAGCAATCGGTACTTCACCCCAGCCAGCTATTATCCTTGCTATTAGAATTGAAAATACAGTGAATAAACCATTTTGTATTCCTGAAGGCAGCCCTAACTTACATAAGCTTATTACTGCCTCATTATCAATCTTCGATAATAAATTTACTTTCAAATATTTTTCATTGCTTTTTATCATAAAAATTATAAAGCAAGTTACAACAATGGCTTGTGAACCAATTGTTGCTAATGCAGCGCCAAGAACTCCTAACTTTGGAACTGGACCTAAACCAAAAATTAATATTGGATCTAATACCATATTAAATACAAGACCTACCGTATTAACTATAAATGGTGTTTTACTATTTCCAGAACCATTAAATATTGCCGTAAACACTGGAATTAAATTGGTTACTACCATTCCTAAAGCTATTACTGAAAGATATGACTCAGCCATTGAAACTACGTCCTCACTTTCTAACCCAAAGAAACCTATAAATTGACTCTTAAAGGTTAAGATAACAAGTCCCATTATCAGCGATGCAACAATTATCATCTGCAATGCTGTAGTAACATACTTCTTTGTAGCCTTCTCATCCTTTCTACCAATACTTTGAGACACTTTAATTTCTGCACCAACCTTAGATACCATTGCTAATGCAACTGCTAATTGCGAAAAGAAACCTGCTGTTCCAACTGCGGCAACAGCACTGCTTCCTGCTCTTCCCACCCACAGCATATCCGTTAAGTTATATGCCATTTGTATAAAGGATGTTGCCATAATAGGAAATGCAAGCTTAACTAATTTCTCAGCAATCCTTCCCTCTGTTAAATCAATTCTGTCTTTCATATATCCCCCTCCTAACCCTTTAACCTAAGGTTATTTAAACGCAATAAAACCTCCTATATCCCAAAAGATATATGAGGTATTAAGTGAACATCCAAATCTTTGATTTGGTAGTGGAACTTTCACTGCGTGCATCTTTGATTTAGTCACTGGACCTTACTCAGTAGAGCACTTCTTCCAACAAAGAAAGAAGGAGTTTCCTTATAAAGTTCACACTTACTAATCTACATATTTCATTTTAATTCGTTTCCATAAATAAATCAATATTTAAAATATTTTTATTTATTGTACAAAACCATTATATCTTCAAGTGATGCTCTTTCAAAAATAACTTCATTACCTAAGACTCTTCTTACTTCATCAGCATTTTTTGTTAAAGCTTCAAAGCCATAGTTATTTTTGCTGATTCCCTCAAATAAAGCTTCTGTTTCCTTTGTTAGAAGATTCTTATTTCCTTTGACAATTTTATAATTATCTTCTATTTCATCCTTCGATGATGAAAACACTATTTCTCCATCCTTAATAAAGGCTATATAATCAGCAATCTTTTCAAGATCTTCTGTTATATGAGTTGAAATAATTATCCCAAGGTTCTCATTTTCCATTAGATTTTGTAGTTCCTCTAATACTTCAGTGCGGACTATAGGATCCATACCAGCTGTTGGTTCATCCATTATAATAAGCTCTGCTCCATGACTTAGTGCCATACAAAGAGAGTATTTCATCCTCATTCCCTTGGATAACTCCTTCAGTTTCTGCTTTCTATTTAAAGAATACTTATTTAGATACCTATGGAACTTATCCATATCCCAGTTCTTATATAAAACTGCTGTCATTTCAGCATTTTCTTCTAATGTTAAGTGATCATAGTAATAACAGTTGTCATATACGAAACCAATCTTCTCTTTAATCTGTCTCTCATACCTTATATTATCCATGCCAAAAATTTCAATGGTTCCGCTATCCTTTTTCACCAAATTCATAATTGATTTTATCAATGTAGTTTTTCCTGCTCCATTTTCCCCTATAATGCCCATGATAAAGCCCCTTGGGAGCTGCAGCGATACATTCTTTAATGAAAACCCCTTATAAGCTTTATTTAAATTATTTATCTCTATAATATTATTCATAACCTTTCCCCTCTTTTAAATTACTTTATCTCCTGACTAAGAACCCTTAGAATTTCACAGATTTCCTCTACTCCAATATCTGCCTTTGCCCCTTCTTCTAATGCCTTAATAAGATATTCCTCCATATTTCTCATGATAGATTCCTTTAATATTTCCTTATCCTGAGCTGCTACAAAGGACCCCTTTCCCGGAAGAGTATATATGAAGCCATCTCTTTCCAATTCATCATAAGCTCTTTTCGTTGTAATTACACTTATTCTTAAATCCTTTGCCAAAGCCCTTATGGATGGCAGAGGTTCATTTGCACTTAATTTATTAGTTAATATATGATCTTTTATTTGTTTTTCTATTTGAGAATAAATAGGCTCTCCTGAAGAGTTATTTATTATAATATTCATTAATCTTCCTCCGTAATGCTGTATATTTTATGCAACTACTATTGTACCATCTTCTATAAATCACGTCTTTTATAACCCTTAATAGAAATCCCGATAATTAAGCCATATATAACTAACCCTCCAATTATCACCATTCCTGCAAGGTTATAAATAGAACTTCCTCCTGCTTCAATGGCTTTTAATAGCTGCTGCATAGCATTAGGATTTATTTTTTTAACTACTGCTGTTAATATAATTGGAGTGTTTGCTACCAAAATTATGATTATAGATGAATACTTCATTGCTGTTGAATAATCAAAGCAGTAATATACTAAATTGGGTGCACCTATGAAGAAAATAAAATATATTAAAGCAGCTCCTTGAGCTAATAGAATTATTATAAATAACCCTTCCTCACCTCTATTAAAAAATAAAACTACACCTTGAAGCAGTACCACAGTAAGAATATGCTGTATTAAATAGTAAAGATATTTGCTAACTACTATGTCACTTCTCTTTATAGGAAAGCTGTTCATAAGCATATCATAATTTTTTCTAAGCTCTTCCGTTGCCGTAAATTTATTAATAATCACAGGAATTAATAAACTTCCAATTAATGCTATTATTAAAGCCCCTTGTGGGTTTATTGTGTTTACAATAATTAAGCCTATGATTACAATGAGAGTTGTTACTAAATATATAAATCGGCTGGTTAAAAAATCTTTTTTTAGTAATGCAATCATCTTAATTCCTCCTATAAATCCTTTCTATCATATACAATGGCTGAAATGTAAGCAGATAGACCAACTACTCCACCTACAATAATAAAGTAAATTAAATTATTAATTAAAGCACTACTTTGAAGAAAATCATAAATGTTAGTAATAAATTCTGGAGATCCTGTACCAAAGATTAATTCATCCATCATCATAATTCCAAATATAATTGCGAAGAAGCATAAAAAGTATCCTATCTTTGCCCACTTTACACCTAATGTAAAGTAAAGAACATGATATATAGAAATAAATATTAGTATATATCCTACTACAATCTTTGCCATTCCTAGAGTCAATGGAGTAATTCTTCCTGGTAACACCAAGACTATTAACATATTTAAAAGCCATCCTCCAATAGCTAATGTTAGAAGCCATAAGATATTTGATACAAATTTTCCATAAACATAATCTGTTCTAGTGCACGGTGCACTTAAAATAGAATAATAAGCTTTATCTCTTGACTCAATTTCCGTTATTGCAATTCCTGCAACGCCTCCAAAAAGGGTGAAGAAAGCAAATACACTTCCCCCATTGATTACAGGAGTAAAAATAGCACATAGAACTACTACTAAACCTCCAATACCTTTATAATTTTTCATTAAAGCTTTTAATTCTCTAGATATTACTTTAAACATTATTTCCCTGCCCCCTTATTGATTGCCACCATAATCTCCTCAATAGATGGCTTCTCCATAACTAATTGCTTCCTAACTCCAACATCAATCTTGTGAATTTCTCTTATAATACCTTCAAATCCGTATGGTGTTTCTCTTAAACCATAAATCATATTTCTATCAATGTGATTTAGTAAACTTTTATTTCCTTTAATTAAAACATACTCTTCCTGCAACTCTGGAATGGACATAGAGAAAACGATTCTGCCTTTTTTTATATAAGTTATATAATCTGCTATCTTCTCTAAATCTGAGATTATGTGACTAGAAATTAATATTCCTACATTTTCATCTTCCATTACCTGCTGAAGGATTTCTAAAACCTGTCTTCTCATTACTGGATCAAGGCCAGAGGTTGGCTCATCTAAAATAATAAATTCCGCTTTATGACTTAATGCTATAGCAATTGCAAACTTCATTTTCATTCCTTTAGATAATTCCTTAACCTTTTGCCTATCATCTAAATTAAACTTCCCTAGATAATTGTTAAACACCTTCCAATCCCACTGCTTATAAAAGCCTGATATAATTTTCCCATTGTCTTTAATAGATAGATTCTCATAATAAAAACAATCATCATATACAAAGCCTATTTTCTCTTTAATCTCTCTTTCATTTTTCACATTATCTTTGCCAAAGACTTTGATTTCTCCCCCATCTCTTTGCAAAAGATTCATAATCAGCTTTATTGTAGTAGTCTTCCCTGACCCATTTTCCCCAATAAACCCCATTATAAAACCCTTCGGTATAACAAAAGAAATATTATCAAGTTTAAAAGTTTTATATTCCTTTGTTAGATTTTTAATTTCTAATATATTCTCCATGATAACCCCTCCATCAGATTCCGTTAATATTCAGTATATACAGTTATTCTAAAAAAAATTCAAGGTTTCCCTTTCATAATTAATTCTTTATTATATTAACAGTATATATCGTTTATATACAGTATGTCAATATCTTTTAAAAGAAATCTGTAGAATTCTCTCCTTAATCTTTTATTCCTCATTTTAAAGAAAAACAAAAGCTCAAGGATTTCTCCTCAAGCTTTACACATTTGCTATTTAAAAATAATATGGCGCAGAGTCAACTCTTTCTCCACCGATAATAACCTCAAAATGAATATGAGGGCCTGTAGCCCAGCCTGTTTGTCCAACTTCAGAAAGCTGCTGACCGCCTGAAACTGATTGTCCAACATCTACAAGTAATTCAGAGTTGTGAGCATATAAAGTGCTTATATCTCCATGATTTACTACAACAACTTTCCCATAACCATCCATCCAACCCGAATAAGTTACTACTCCATCCTTTAATGAATATACTGGAGCACCATAAGGGGCGCCAATGTCTATTCCATTATGGAATTCTGATTTTCCACTTATAGGACTATATCTTGGACCATATGGAGAAGTAATACTATATCTAGTGCCTGTTATAGAATACATACCATCCTTCGAAACTGTAGTATTTCCTGTATTTCCAGAGGAAGTTGGCCCTCCCGTTCCACGAGACGGTCTATTAGCTTCTTCTTCTAATGACTTTATACTAGCTAAAACTTGATCAAATTCTGCTTCATTTGCAGCTAGCAGTGCTTCTGCTTCTTCTAAATCTTCCTCTGCCTGCTTCATAAGTTCTTTCTTTGCAACCTTTTTAGCTTCAATTTCAGCTAAATTAACATCTAAAGTTTTCTTATTTGCTTCTAGTGATGCTTTTTCTTCGGTAGATTCTTTAATATTGGATGTAAGCTCTTCTTGCAATTTACCATACTCTGTAATTACATCATTATTATGCTTTGTCATAACAATTACAGTATCCAATCTTTGTAAAAACTCCCCAAAACTATCTGATTCTAACAGTAGCTCAAGATATCCAGCACCATTGCTCTTATATAAGGCTCTATATCTTTTACCCATTACCTCTTTATCACTTAATAAGGCATTTTGAAGCTCAACCTCTCTAATTTCAAGCTCTTCAATTCTCTTATTAGATTGACTTATTTGCGAATTCAACTCATTTATTTGTCCATAAACTGTATCCAGTTCTTTATCTAAAGCTGTCATATCCGCTACTAATGCTTTCCTACTCTTGTTTAACTCTTCAACTTTTTCTTTATCGCTTTTTATTTGTGATTCAATATTCTCTGATTTCTCTTTAGCATCCAATAAATCATCAGCTAAAGCTGTAGTTGATACTAAATTGCAGCAAACTAATGCAGCAGCTAAAAACTTAACTCTTTTATTCATAATTTCCCCCCTTATGAATTTTACCTTAAGTGAGAGTCTAAACCTTTAATTTAGTTTCTCAAACTTACTCTTTGAGCACTCATTTGAATAAATATAAGAATGAGTTTCTTTATGCATATTAAAAGGCTTTAATTACCTACCAATACCCTAAACATCAAAACCCTATTTATCCCTGTTTATTATATTCGTCATAATTAAGCCAAACTTAAATCTTTTATGTAATTAAAATAATTGTCTACAACACTAATTCTAACAACTCGTCCATTTATTGTCAAGAAATCACAGCACTGCATTTTCACAATTTAACTCACATATCTAACTTTTCCAATGCTAACTTTCAATTTGTACTGTAAGTATTAATAAGCTGTATTGACTCACATTTTTCCAACCCCAAATAATTATAGGGACAAAAGAAAACCTTTGCCCCTAAATTATATTACAGTTCAATTCCTACAATTTTCATTAAATATTTAGCATTTGTAGTAGTAGATACCCCTTCTCTTAAACTATAATCAAAGAATATTTTGTTATCTTGATAATATTCCTCAAAATGATAGTTCTTTATTCTTTTAGCTTTGTCTAGTACACATAGCTCTAAGTCATGAGTAGTAATTGCTCCCATAACACCTTCTTTATTTAAATTTTTAATTACTGCAAATGCCCCTTCTATTCTATCTCGAGAGTTTGTTCCTCTAAATATTTCATCTATTAAAAAAATCATATTCTCTTTTCTTGCTGCCCCTTCAATAATTTCTTTAATTCTAACAAGTTCCCCATAAAAGGTTGAAATGCCTGCTTTTAAATCATCTGTAATCCGCATTGAAGTATATATTTTCATTTTTGAACATATCATTTTTTTACTACATACAGCACCACCACAATAAGCTATTACTAGATTAATTCCTATTGTTCGTAAGAAAGTAGTTTTCCCTGACATATTTGAACCAGTTATTATAAAAATACTTTTATTCATTTTAACAGAATTATTTACTCTTACTTCCTTTGATATTAAAGGATGCCCTAAGTCCTCTGCTTCAAAAATCATTGGTGCATTTTCAATTGTTGGAAATACTACTTCATCACTGATATGATTTAAAACACTCATACTCATTAAAGCTTCAATTTCACCAATATCATCTAACCACGCTTCAACACTATCACCATATTTTTCCTTCCACTCTTCTATAGAGAATATGCATTGATAATCCCATAAAAATAAGCCATTTAAAAATAGGAAAAAGAACCCATTGTTACGAATATCAATTTTCTCAGCAATTCTAGTTAACTCCTTAATTGCCTTAGCCGCTGATTTATTTTTTTGAAATAGCCTGCCATGAATTCTCCTTAGCATTGGTGATTCAAACTTTTGGTTTTCTAATAACTTAAGTATGCCATCATAATCATCTAAAGCTCCTTTAAAATAACTAATAGCTGCAAAAGCTCTGCTAATTCTCATTAATCCAGCAGCCCAAGCTAGAAGTTGAATAACTAAAAAAATCGTAATTAAATTATTTAAGTAATCTAACTTAAAAACTATGATAATTACTGAAACAGGTATAGTTATCATTGGCATAAAGTATAAAATTTTTTTTAAGATACTATGCTTAAATAACTTATTTCTATCCTTTATAAAGGTCAATAACTTTTCAGGATTCTCCATACCGCCTTTTCTTCTTTTTCCTTCATACTCCATTAGCTGACATAACTCAAGTTTATTTTTTAATTCTCCTACCGCATTTTGTCTCTCAATAATATCTGTCTCTGTAAAACTTGGATTTAGTAATGATGCTGCTAATCTTCTTCTCCCCTTTAGAGTAGTTGTAATGTTAATTAATTGAAAAACAGATTCCATTCCTACAATATCAAGATCTAAAGAGTATGGATGCTCTCTATCTACAAATTCACTTCCAATATCTTTAAAAGTTGTCCATTCACCAGAAATCCTCTTCAAATAATTATTATTTATATCTATCATTGCTTCGGCAGCTTCAATTTTCTCTTTTATTTTTCCATGATATATAACTAAGCCTATAAAAACTAAAAATAATAAAATACTCATTATTATGTTAATACTTGAAATTTGTCTCTTAAATAACTGATATATATAGTATCCTGTTCCTATAGCTGCTGCTAATCTTAAGTACCCAATTCTATCACTGTTTTTTTTATATAAACTTATATCTTTTTTATACTTCTCAATTATTTTATTAAACTTTTCCTCTACCACATTAATCCCCCTTTTACTTGATTGATATTTTGAGTCGTTGATTTCATCAATGAGCTCACTCCTTAAATTAAATAATAAGCAGATTCCTTAAGCAGTCTCACATATATTTATTTCATCACTTTCTATTTTATCCATATATTGTACTTTAATCAAAGATTTTTATGTTAATTTTCAAATAAAAAAATGAGCTAGGATATATATCCTAACTCATTTTTCTATTCATGAAGCAGACCTTTTGAAGCTACTTTTAATAGTTGAACCACTTAGCTCTTTGAAAGATTATATATGTTTCTTCGTCCTCTTTAAATTATGCATTCTTTATTAATTCAAGTTACTGAAATTTATTTTCTTTATTATTTTGGAATACACTTGGCTGTTTTTGTGGGCTTCCATGATTATCTTGATGGTCATGAAGCTTCTGCCTTCTCATACCCTTTTGCATTGGGTTTCCTATGTTTGCTCTCTCGTTACCTTGTTTCATTTTGACGCCTCCCTTCACAAATAGTTTCTACATATTTTTTTCCTTTATGTAATCCATATAATGCTATTATTAAGGAAACTCCACCTCTCTTTGCTTGGTGGAGTAAGTTCGTGTTAGCCAAATCATAGATTTGGACACTCACTTAAGGTACCAATCTTGTTCTGTCTCTTGGAATTAAAGTTGCTTCTCGAACATTTTCTAACCCTAATAGCTGTGCTATAATTCTCTCCAGTCCTATAGCTAACCCTCCATGCTTAGGCATTCCATACTTAAATACGGATGTGTAGCTACTATAATTTTCTGGTTCTAATCCTTTATACCTCATGTTCTCAACTAACTGTTCATAGTCGTGAATTCTCTGTCCACCTGTAGTTATTTCCAAACCTCTAAATAAAAGGTCAAAGCTATGAGTTTCATTTGCACCACAAGGCATAGTATACATTGGTCTTTTTCTTCTTGGGTAATGAGTTAAAAATACAAAGTCGCATCCATAAGTCTCTTTAACGTAGTGTGAAATTAACTTTTCGCCCTCAGGATCAAGATCACCTTCAAGCTCTGTTTTTCCATACTGTATTTTTAAAATTTCTATTGCCTCATTAAGCTTCATTCTTGGAATAGAACCATTTATCTCTGGAATCTCCACTCTCAAAATTTCCAAAGGCTTTTTGCCTTCTTCTGCAACTTTTCTAAGAATAAACTTCAATAACTCTTCCTCTAAATTCATAACATCATTTTCATCTTCAATAAATCCCATTTCTAGGTCCATACTTACATACTCATTTAAATGCCTATTAGTATTATGCTGCTCAGCCCTATATACATGAGCAATCTCAAATACTCTTTCAAATCCAGCCCCCACCATCATCTGTTTATAAAACTGTGGGCTTTGAGCTAGATATGCCTTGTTTTCAAAATATTTAACTTCAAAAATTTCTGTTCCACCTTCTGCTCCTTCTGAAACTATTTTAGGTGTGAAAATTTCTGTAAAACCCTCTGAAGTTAAATATTCTCTAAAGCCTTGAACAATTAAATTTTGAACTTTAAATATAGAATTTATTTTTTCATGTCTTAAGCTAAGAACTCTATTATTAAGCATAGTATCAAGATTAACATTAAGCTGTTCCGTATTAACCTCTATTGGCAGTTCTTCATTTGTTTCATTTATAATTTTAAGCTTATCAACATGAATCTCAAAAGTATTTAAAGAATTTTTCCCTTCTTTCACAACACCTTCAAAGGATACCACTGCCTCTAACCTAAGATTCCTTTCTTCTAGAATTGAATTCTCAACCACACATTGAACAAGACCTGTTCTATCTCTTAAAATAACAAAGGAAATAGCTTTTAATCTTCTTATCCTATGAACCCATCCTTGTATTATCACTCTTTCATTTATCCTATTATTTAATTCATTAACTAATATTCTCTTCATTAAAATCACTCCTTTTAAATAATGTTTTTAATCTAGATAATCCATTAAGAACTCCATATGAATCCTTTCTCTAATTTTTCATTTTTTATCTAAAAAAATAGCCCCTCAAACCAAACTTTGGTTCAAGGGGCAAAAACTGCGGTACCACCCTTATTAATTTAATTAAATACAATAACTAAACTAGAAAACTGCTAACAATGAAACTATTTATTCAGCTTAATGAACGTTCAAAGCTTAAGCTAAAAAAATAAAGCCTCCACTCCTGCTAGGAGTGAAGGCTATGTTCACGGTACCATCCTAATTTGATTAATTATAATTAATTAAATCATCTCTAATCCTTTTAACGGAGGAATCCGATTTATCCTACTCTTATTTCAGATAAACATCTCCAGGATGTCCTTCAATGCTATTGTTCTCATAGAGCTTCCACCATCCTCTACTCGCTTTAGATACTATATAACATCTACTTTTCCCTTCAAAGATTTTTACATTTTCTATAAGCAAGCCTCCAAATCTATAATTTGGTTAAGGTGAACTTAAGTGACACTCAAAACCGTTGATTTTGTCAGTGGAACTTACTCATTAGAGCACTCCTTTGAATGAATATAGAAGGAGTTTCCTATATAATATTCTATCTAGCTACATTTGTCAATATATTCTAAATATTTTCTTATTGAGGTGTAGTTACTTGAATTGCCTTAGCTGAAACCTGTGGTGGAATAGACATTGTCATCGCTTCACTAAGAACAAGATATATTGAATCTCCCTTATTTATTGAAAACTCTACTGGATTAACCCTTTCATATTGCTGATTCATATCCATTGGACATTTATCAGGAATTATCAATGTTTCAGTACTTACGATTGCAATAATTTCCTCTTTATAAATAGTGCAATTTTTTATATACCCTTTAGCTGTAATTCTCATTATGTTATTTACTTCATCAATTTCTACAGCTCCAACTTCGCCCATAAATATAGGACTTTTAGCTTTTCTTTCTTGTGCAAATGCTAGTGTTGTAAAGGTTAATAAAATTAATAAAGTTATTGATAGTATTTTTTTTATCTTCATAGCTCTACCCTTTCTTATAATTATTTTTCATGCTTATTTAAAATTAGTATTTCTAAAAAAAATAATTATATAACCTCTTTAAATATTAAGTTCAATCAATTAACCAATACCACCATAAATAGTTCCCAAAATAATAACTACAACTGTAACTGGAACGAAAATAAATTTTCCAAAATTAATAAACCACATTCCAAGTTTTCTCTTACACCCCTTATTAATTTCACTTAAAGTCTCATTTTTATTTAGTATATAGAAGAATATAATAGCTACTATCAATGCCGCTGCAGGCGAAATGATTATAGTCACTAGGTTTGTAAAATTATCAAACCTTCCCATATTAACAGTCAATGGTAATGCTAATACAAAACATCCTAGTCCAATAAATGTGGACGCTTTCACCCTATTTATTTTTCTTGATGACATAAGTGCCTCTACAATTCCTTCCAGCATATTAACTGAAGAAGAAATAGCTGCAAAAATAATACTTAAGAAAAATAATATACTTAACCCTCTTCCAAAAGCCATGGATTGAAATATTGTTGGAACTGTAATAAACAATAAAGATGGACCTGCTGTAATATCAAGATTTAATGCAAATACTGCAGGAATAATCATGAATGACGCAACTAATGCTGCAATAGTATCTAATAAAGCAGTACTTAATGCCGATGATGGAATATCAAATTTTTCATTAATGTAACTGCCATAAACCACCATACCACAACCATTTAATGACACTGTAAAAAATGCTTGTCCTAAAGCCATAACCCAGGTTTCACCATTAAGTAAATGCTCCCATCTAGGTTTCAAAAGATATTCAACTCCAGCCATTGCTCCATCTAAGCTTAAACTTTTAATAGCTAAAATAATAAATAATCCCAAAAGTAAAGGCATTATAATCTTATTTAATCTCTCGATTCCCTTGTTAATCCCTAATGCTACAACAACTAAGGTTAAAACAACAGCTATTAAAAACCATGGAATTGTGGATGCTGATCCAGCAAAGCTATCAAAGTATGTAGCAGCATTGATATTCATAACTTGCCCAGTTATGCCCATAAAGAAATACTTTAAAATCCACCCTATAACAATAGAGTAAAACATAAATACTCCAGCGAGTCCGATTGAAGGAATAGCCCCTATTATAGAGCCACCACTTATATTTTTTCTTTTAAAGACAGCTTTTATTCCTCCTAAAGAACCTGACTTAAACATCCTTCCAAAGGCAAATTCCATTATAAGCCCAGTGCTTCCCAATAAAAATACAAATAAGAAGTATGGTATTAAGAATGCTGCACCACCGTATTTTCCTAGCTTGTAAGAAAACATCCATATGTTTCCTAACCCCAAAGCTGCTCCTACACAAGATATAATAAAACCAAATTTATTAGAAAATAAATCTCTTTTATTTAAAGTATTAGTTTTTGATAAATTCTTTTCTATTTTCATTTTTACTCCTCCTAAATAAGCCTCTAGAAGTGCTTTTCCAAACCTTTGATTTGGCCAGTGGAACTTTCACAGAATGCATATTTGATTTTACTAAGACTAATTTACTCCTTGAAATTCATATGACAAGGAGTTCATAAATATAAAAAAGCCACATAGCTTTTTACTATGTGGCTAAATAGTCTGCCTAGGATCAACAAAAGCCACATAGTATAATCTACGTGGCTAAATTAAAACAACTTAAATATAACCACCATAGATACATTTCTCTCAAGATTTGTATCTATGGTCTTATTTTTATCTCATAAATACAAACCTTTATCTATAATAGTTATAATAATAGCTATTTAATTTTATAAAATTAAAGGTTGTGCAATTATTCATTATTATTTCTCCTATATTGAAAATATTTTTATTTTTCTTAATATAGGTATTATTATATAATTATAATTTTTAAAATACAACCCCCATTTTTATAAATTATAAAAAACTACGATAAGTTTACATTAATCAAACCCTTGATTTGGTTAATGTAAACTTAAGCCACATGGAAAATCTTTGATTTTGTAAGTGGAACTTACTCAGTAGGGTACTCATGTCACTGAATATCATAAGGAGTTTCTCAAAAGTATCGTAGCTTATTTATTTAGTAATATATAGCTTAGACCAATCTCTAAAAAGTAACCCGCCTCCTCTTGGATCTGCACTATCTATTCCTCTTACCTTATTTAGTGCGACCATAACCTTTCGTTCATAATTAATAGGATATACAGCTGCATCTTCAGCTAACCTTAACTGTATGTTAGTATAAATTTTCTTGCGTTTTTCATTATCCTGCTCACCATCAGCTGCTTCCCACAATGCGTCTATATCTTTATTGCTGTATCCCCATTGATTTAAAAAAGCATCACTTTCAAAGTAGTCTCTATATGCTTCTGGATTTCCTCCTAGTTCATATCCTGTTACATAAAGATTGCATTCTTCTTTTTTATTTACAAGAACATCTTGAAATGCTTTTTTATCATATGCCATTACCTCAACTTGAATATCAGATTCCTTTAGTTGACGTTGTATCTCCTGTGCATATTTCTTGTGCCCATCCTCTTCAGTGCAATATCCTAGAGTTAATTCTCCTATATTAACTGAAGCTTTTTTTAGATACTCCTTAGCCTTCTCAGCATCCTGCTCATAGCCCTCTATGGATTCACCATCATAATAAAAGTCTGTACTTGGTAAAAGAATAGTTTTTGCTTCCTTTGCACCATTTTCCTCTCCTCCGTAAGCTGCTGCAATGATACCTTTTCTGTTCAAGGCAAAAGAAATAGCCTTTCTAACATTTGCATCCTTCATTATTTCTGTATTTTCATTGAAAGCTAAAAAGTTCACCTTACCAGCACAGTGAGAATAATTCTGATATTTAGAGTTCTTTTCTTCTGACTTTTTATATAACTCATTAGTAGCTTCCATCAAACAGATTTCCTCTTTTTCAAGGGCCTCCTGTTGTTTTTCTTTAGGTATCACCTTAATTGTTATAGATTCTGCCTTTGGTTTTCCTCCAACATATTCATCAAACCTTACAAAAGTGATATATTCCCCTTCTTTACTTTCCTTATACTTAAATGGACCTGACCCAATTGGATAATCATTCTTTTTTGATGAAGCTACAAGCTTTTCACCTTCGTATACATGCTTAGGAATTGGACATATTCTTGAAAGATTATGTAAAAAACCTGCCTTTTCATAAGGAAGATTAATTTTTATAGTAAAATCATCTTCTTTTTTTATAGTTATAGGCGTATCATTTACCATTAAATAAGGTCTTAACATTGAACCTTGACTTTCATCTAATATCAAATTTAAAGTGTAAATAACATCATCTACAGTTATAGGTTTGCCATCATGCCACACTAAACCCTCTTTCATCTTAATTGTTAACTCTTTATTATCCTTAAACTCCACAGAGCTGGCTAATCCATAAGTAATATCCATACCCTCATAGAGATATAATGGTGTATATAAGATATTGGTTGCTAAATTCGCTTTAGATAGATCTGTAAATACAGGATTTAAAGTACCACCTTTATCTTCTGTTGGTACCACAATACTTCCGCCACTACTAGTACCTCCAATATTATTTCCAAACTTAACATCATCCGAAAAGCTTCCTTCCCCATTATCACCTGAATTATCACTACAGCCCACTAATGCACTACCTAGTGTAAGTACAATTAAAACCACTGAAATCATTTTTTTCAACTTCATCTCTATCTTTAGAAGAATTTACATCTAATTTTCTATTCTTCTAAAGTTCACCTCCTACAAATTTATAATTCCTTAATTTCATGATTGGTTTTATTTTTAGCTTTTCGTAAGATTATTATTTAAAAAATATAATAATAAAATTAAAAAGACTAGGAATAATAAATATCCTAGCCTTTTCGTAATTAATTAATTAATTAATTTGTTTTTTCTCCATCATCAACATCAAAAATCACAGTAGATTTAAATAAGTCACCATCAATATCAATTTTCAATTCTCCTCCATGGAGGTTCACAATATTCTTAGCAATTGCTAATCCTAAACCTGAACCATCCGTATGCCTTGATTCTTCACCACGCTTAAATCTTTCAGTTATTTCCTCTGGATCAAAATTCAATTCATAGGACGATATATTCTTCATAGTTATATAAACTTTTCCATCATATTCAGTTACATTTATATAAACTCTTGTGCCTTGAAGAGAATACTTGATTATGTTTGAAATTAGATTCTCAAATACTCTCCATATCTTTCTTCCATCTGCACTTATATAAACCTTTTCCTTAGGTACTGATAATTTGAAGTCTAAATTAGCCTTTTCAATCCTGCCTTCGGCTTCTCCTAGTGTCTGTCTTACTAGTGCTATCACTTCAACCTTTGTAAATATAAGCTGCATTGCTCCACTAGCTGCCTTAGAAGCTTCAAATAAATCATCAATTAAAATCTTTAACCTTTGAGATTTTTTATCTAAAACCTCAACATATGTTTTAGCTTCTTCCGGTTGAACATCACATCTCTTTAATAAATCCACATAATTTATTATAGATGTAAGTGGAGTTTTTAAATCATGAGAGACATTTGTGATTAGCTCTGTCTTCATTCTCTCACTCTTTGTTTCATTAGCAATTGAAGTTCTAAGTCCTTCCTTCATATTGTTAATACTGTGGGCTAAATCCCTTAGGGCTCCTTTTCTTTTTTCTGGAATATCCTCACTGGTTCTTCCCTCACTAATATCCTTTGCTATTTTTGTTATTCTATTTAGATATGCTAAATCTCTTGTTGTAGTAAATACGAAAATAACAGTAGCAGTAATAGCACCACATATAGCAATTATTAATCCAGCTTCATCAAGTCCAACAATTAGCAAAAAGCCTCCAACTACTAATCCCACTACATAAATTGCAAGAATTAAGAATAACTTTCTTCCAAAGCTCCTCTTTTCTAAGCAGATTTGAACATACTCATAAAATTTAATTAAATAACTATCTTGAAAAACTTTTCCTTCTTTATATTTTGAAATTGCAACCTTAAATACAACATATGCACCAAGCAATACAATAGTCCACATAATGACATTCCTAAAATATAAAGTATTTCTATAATGGCTGCCCCAATTATAATAGTACATTATCGATCTAACAATAAATAATACAATTAATCCAATAATATTAAACTCTATAGGATATTTTTTTAGATTATTTACTACTTCATCTAAATAACTACCTTTATATTTTATTTTCTTTAAAGATATAAGAAGAATACTTGTTAATAATAAACCTCCTATAAACCCCCACACTTGAATAGCAGTTATGTTTTGCGCTTTAACGAATTCTTCCATTCCATTGTAGATAGCATCTCCTATTCCTAAAGATCTAGGAACAGCTATATAAATATCTAAATCTCCTTGTGGTTGCAAATTACTGCTGTGATTTCCATAATAATCATTCTCCACAGTATAGCTTATTGTTAAATCATCGTAATAGCTTCCATCGTATCTATGAATATTTGCTTTATCTAAATCCTTTGGAGTCATTTTTTCACCATCTATATAAATAAAGCTTTGCTTATTACCTCCACTTATATGATGCTCCGCAAAATAGCCGCTGCTTCTTTGTAAATTAGCTATCCCTTCTTTACTTCCTTCATAGTTAGACATCCATATGTTATTAGCTCTATCGTATACAATATATTTTAAATTCTGCTGACTGTCTAAAAAGTTCTTATTCTTCACAAAATCAGCTGTCTTTTGTTCAACAATCATTTTCTTTAAAGCTTCATCATCATATCCATATTCATTTTTAACTTCCTCACGGATAGCATCTTCTTCTTTAGCCCATCTATTCTCATCCCAATTAGATGTATCTCTCTCATATAACTTATCAACCCTTTGCTGGTATTCAGCTTCAATCTGATCATTTGCCCATTGTCTAGCTATATCTAGTTCCTTTGACGTTATATTATTGGGATTTTTAACGTACTCCTCTGTTTTATATAGTTCTCCAAAGGCTAAAACCTTTTTAGTAAACTCATCAATATCGTCTCCCAAGAATGACCAATTATACATACTTGCATCTTTAAACAAATGTCTATTTTTATTAAAGTCATTTCCACTGATGAAGGTTAAAGCTATAGCCATTGCTAAAAAAATCATCATTATGGTTCTTGTAAGCTTCATTCTTTTAAAATCCCTGACCATTTCTTCATAGGAATTTTCTTTATCAAACTTACTTACTCTTACCTTGGAATCTGTATATACATTTTCTTCATTAATATTTTTCGATTTTGTATCCAATACCCCACACCACCTTTAAATATTTTGGCTCCTTCGGATTAATTTCTATTTTTTCTCGAATACGCCTAATATGTACTGCTACTGTGTTATCTACATTATAGCTAGGTTCATTCCAAACCTTCTCATAGATTTCCTCCATTGAGAACACTCTTCCTTTATTTTTTAATAATAACTCTAATATCTTAAACTCTATGGGAGTAAGCTTTACGCCCTCACCATCTATAAAAACTTCCTTTGTACTTACATCTAACTCTAGTCCACCACTTTTTAAAGTTTCACTTGACTCCCCTTGATTTAAATTTCCAAGGGTAATATATCTTCTTAGCTGTGATTTGACTCTCGCGATAAGCTCTAATGGATTAAAAGGCTTTGTAATGTAATCATCCGCTCCCATATTAAGCCCCAGAATTTTGTCCGTGTCCTCTGACTTAGCTGAAAGTAAAATAATTGGAATGTTCTTTTCTTCTCTAATCTTTAAAGTTGCTCTTAATCCATCCATTCTAGGCATCATTATATCCATGACTATTAAGTGAATATCCTGCTCAACTAGGAGTTCTAGTGCTTCAATTCCATCCTCTGCCCTATAAACCTTTAATCCCTCATTTGCAAGATATATCTCTATAGCATCAACGATTTCTTTATCATCATCTACAACTAATATATTATAATTCATTTTTCTATCCCCTTTTTTATACATTTTTCTTTAACTCTGTACCATTTTATCAATTACTATTAATTATAACATGATGATACATGATTTTAATTAAGAATGCAGAATTAAGAATGAAGAATGATGGATGAAATTCCTGCGGAATTTCCTTTGTCTTATTATTCCAATCTCAGAACTCTTAACTCCTACCTTAAAGCTCATAACTTAATTTTAATGGTGAATTATTTCATATTAGTCAATATAAATCTTACAATTTTCTTAAGATAACTAAGACCTGCACCGTGATTTTCACGGGTCAAGTCTTCTCCTTTGTTTTTAATTCTAAGCCTCTCATAAATCCTGCTTTATTTAATAGAAAAAAGAAATCCAGCTCAGCTGGATTTCCTCCTCAATTCTTAATTCAACATTCGGCCATTCTTAATTGGTATTAAGCTACCTTTTCATACTCCGCATTAATGTTGTTATTTATATGTTTTTTCCCTTTATTTTTATCAGTTAATTCAACAATTACTTTGTAGATTTGAATTATTACTGTTGGTATAAATGCTAATCCATAGATTGCTAAAATTTGATTTGAAGCAAGTGGAGTTACTTCAAATAAATTTTGAAGGAACGGTACAAATAAAACGCTATTTAAGAATAATAAGCCTGCACCAAATGCCATCCAACTATATTTATTAGAGAATAATCCTAATGTAAATATAGACTTCTTACCTCTACAATTAAATCCATGGAATAATCTAGCTAAGCAAAGAGTTGCAAAAGCCATTGTTGATGCTTCCCCGTGTCCAGTCTTTAACCCAATGTGGAAAGCCATAATTGTAAATATACCTATTATTAATCCTTCTAAAGCAACTCCTCCAATAAAGTCTTTTGAAAGGATTGATGCTTTGCTGTTTCTTGGTTTATCTTTTAATAAATCTCTACGAGACTTTTCCATCCCAATGGCTACTGCTGGTAAACTATCAGTTAATAAGTTAATGAATAATAAGTGTACAGCTTCAAATGGCATTGGTAAAGCCATTAATGATGCATATAAAACAGCTAATATACCAGAAGCATTACCTGATAAAAGGAACTTTATTGAGTTTTTGATATTTTCATATATATTTCTTCCATTAGCAACTGATTTAACTATTGTTGCAAAGTTATCATCTGTAAGTATTACAGACGCAGCATCCTTAGATACCTCAGTTCCTGTTATACCCATTGCAATTCCTATATCAGCTTGTTTTAATGCTGGAGCATCATTAACTCCATCCCCTGTCATTGCAACTATTTGTCCTTTTTCCTGCCAAGCTTTTACTATTCTTATTTTGTGTTCTGGTGAAACCCTTGCATATACAGATATATGTTCAAGATTTCTCTTTAATTCTTCATCTGACATCTTGTCTAATTCTAAGCCCTCAACAGCTCTATCACCTTGTTGAAAAATTCCTATTTGTTTAGCAATAGCTGAAGCTGTTATTTTATGGTCTCCGGTAATCATTATTGGCTTTATACCTGCTGTTATACAGTCAGCAACAGCCGCTGCTGATTCCTCTCTTGGTGGATCAATCATTGAAATTAATCCCATAAAGGTATAATTGTCTTCATCTGATAATGAAAGTTCTTTAACTTCCTTCATCTCTTTATAAGCAAAAGCTAAAACTCTCAAGCCACTTTCAGATAACATTCTGTTATTAATTAATATATTATCTCTATCATCATCAGTTATCTCTCTTACACCTTCACCTGTGTGAATTAATTTAACCCTATTTAAGATTACATCTAATGCTCCCTTTGTGAACATAAGATTTTTATCATCTATGTTGTGAAGAGTACTCATAAGCTTTCTGTCTGAATCGAAAGGAAGTTCTTTTATTCTTTCAAATTTCTCCCTTAAAGCTAACTCCTCGATATGATACTTATGTCCAAGATTAACTAAGGCAACCTCTGTTGGATCTCCGATTTCTTTTCCTTCTTTAGATGTAGAATCATTACAAAGAATTGAACTCATTAATAAATAATTTTCTACGGTATTATCTAAATTAAGCTTTTCATCTTCAATTAATTTGTTATCTACAAAAATCTTTTTAACAGTCATTTTATTTTGAGTAAGTGTACCTGTTTTATCAGAGCAAATAATTGATACTGAACCTAAACCTTCAACAGCCTTAAGCTTTTTAATAATTGCATTTTCTTTTGCCATCTTCTGAGTTCCAAGGGCAAGTACAATAGTTACTATTGAGCTTAGTGCCTCTGGTATTGCAGCTACTGCAAGAGCTACTGCAAACATTAAAGAGTCAAGAATTGGTGTGCCTCTATAAATACTTAACCCAAAAACTAAAACACAAACTCCAAGAATACCAAATGCTAATTTCTTACTAAAATCATCTAAGTTTTGTTGTAAAGGAGTCTGCTTTTCTTGAGTCTGCTCCATTAAGGATGCAATTTTTCCTATTTCAGTATTCATACCAGTGCCTGTTACAACTACTATAGCTCGTCCATAAGTTACTAAAGAACCAGAAAACACCATGTTTTTTTGATCACCTAGAGGAAGTTCTTCCCTTTCAATGATATCGCTAATTTTATTTACCCCTTCTGATTCTCCTGTTAAAGAACTTTCATTTACTTGAAGTGAATAATTTTCTATTATTCTTCCATCAGCAGGAACTAAATCTCCCGCTTCTAAAACTAATATGTCTCCAGGAACAACCTCCTTAGAGTTAATTTCCGTCTTTGTCCCATTTCTAAATACCTTAGCCGATGGTGAAGAAAGTGCTTTTAAACTTTCTAATGATTGTTCAGCTTTAAAGTGCTGAACTGTTCCTAAAACTGCATTTAAAGTAATAACAGCCACAATTACTATTGTACTTTCTACATTCCCTGTTAATGCTGATATACCTGCAGCTCCAATTAAAATCGCTACTAGTAAATCCTTAAATTGACTAAGAAATACTTGAAGTACTGTTGCTTTTTCTTTTTCAGTTAATGTGTTGGTACCATACTCCTGCAAACGTGCTTTTACTTCTCCGTCAGTTAAGCCTTGCCTTGTAGTGCCAAGATGTTGTAAAGTTTCCTCCGAAGACTTTGAAAAGAATTTTACCATGTGCTTTCCTCCTATGAATTTTTCTACATTTTTCGAGCCAATTTTTATATAAAAAAAGAGACTCTTAATATAACTTTCACCAATAGTAAAAGCTATATTAAAAGTCTCGTAACCAAATTGGTATATAACACCAGGATATTAAGCCGCGAATGTTGATGTTATATTTTCTACTACTCCCTCTTAATAGTAAACTCCTCCTCATTCCATTTCAATGAGTAAGTTCATGTTAACCAAATCAAAGATTTGGACATTCACTTAGGAATTTATTTATGTGATGTTTTTATTATAAAAAGATTATATTAAAAATGCAATAGGATTTTTCCCAAAAGATTGTTAATATTTTTATCATAATTTTTAACATAGAATTAACACTTCCCCTCTTTGAAATATTTTATGTATTACCATTCATTTTTCTTTAAAATGAAATTTTATTTTATAAAAATTTCATTTCCTCTTGATAATATGCTTTAAATATTATAATATATACTTGTGATTTTTAAGTATAAGTTTAATATTTCAGATAAATTTAGGAGGACTTAACATGAAGAAAAAAAGCCCATTAGCTTTCAAAATTTTAATCGGTATGATTCTTGGAATCGTAGTAGGATTCCTTTTTCAAGGTAATCCTGCTTTTGCAGTAAATTATATAAAACCCTTTGGTACAATATTTTTAAACCTTATTAAAATGATTGTAGTACCAGTTGTTCTTTTTTCAATAATAGCTGGTGTAATTTCCATGAAGGATATAAAGAAAGTTGGATCTGTGGGACTTAAAACTCTTGCATTTTATATGATTACAACTTGCATAGCTGTAACCTTCGGGTTATTCTTTGCTAACCTTCTGAATGTAGGAGGCGGATATAAGCTTGCTGGTGAAGCTCTTTCCTATGAAGCTGCTGTAGCTCCAAGCTTTATGGATACCTTTGTTAATATTTTTCCTAGCAATGCAATTGCTCCTTTAGCAAACGCTACAATGCTTCAAGTAATTGTAATAGCACTTTTATTTGGTTTTGGAATAATTGTGACAGGAGAAAAAGCAAGGCCAGTGGTAAAGTTTGTTGAATCCTTCAATGAAGTTTGCATGAATATAATGAATATGATTATAAAATTATCACCAATAGGAGTTTTTGCTCTTTTAGTTCCTGTAATTGCAGAAAATGGTCCAAGCGTTTTACTTCCACTGCTAAAGCTTATTGTAATAGTATATTTGGTTTACTTCATCCATATGTTTGTGGTGTATTCTTTATCTGTTAAGACTATGGCCAAAATTTCACCATTAACATTCTTTAAAAATATGTTTCCAGCCATGTCTTTAGCTTTTTCTTCAGCAAGCTCTGTTGGAACTTTACCATTAAATTTAGAATGCACACAAAAGCTTGGCGCTAAAAGTGAAATAGCTAGCTTTGTCTTACCACTAGGTGCAACAATCAACATGGATGGAACTGCAATTTATCAAGGTGTTTGTGTAATATTTATTGCTCAAGTCTTCGGAGTCGACCTTTCAATTAGCCAGCAAATAACTATTATTCTCACAGCAACTCTTGCTTCAATCGGTACTGCTGGAGTTCCTGGTGCTGGAATGATAATGTTAGCAATGGTGCTTCAAAGTGTAAGTCTTCCAGTTGAAGGAATTGCACTTATCGCAGGTATTGATCGTATCCTTGATATGGGAAGAACCGTTGTAAATATCACTGGTGACGCTGCATGTACAGTATGCGTATCAGCTATGGAAGATAGAAATTTAAACTCTTCAAAAGATATCCCTAAAGCTATTGCCTCATAAATAGAATTCATCTAAAAAAAATGCTGTAGAAACCTAGTTAGAGTTCCTACAGTATTTTTTCTTTAAATTAACTCATGTCACATTTTTTTATTCATATTTTAGATAATTGAATTTTTAATATAGATAAAATTTCAATATCATTCATAAATACCAGGTAGTTTTACATATAAATTTAAAGTAGATGTAATTTTATTTAATTCAGGAGGGGTATATATGAAAAAACAAAGATCATTAGCTTTCTACATCCTGATTGGTATGATTCTTGGAATTATTGTGGGTATACTATTCCAAGGCAATCCTGATCTCGCAGTAAACTATATCAAACCTTTCGGTACTATCTTTTTAAATTTAATTAAAATGGTTGTAGTTCCAGTAGTATTATTTTCTATTATTGCTGGTGTAATTTCCATGAAGGATATTAAAAAAGTGGGCTCTGTAGGTGTCAAAACTCTTGTATTTTATATGTTAACTACATGTATCGCTGTTACTCTAGGACTTATTTTTGCTAATATTTTAAAGGTAGGCGGAGGATACAAATTAGCTGGTGAAGCGCTTACCTATGAAGCTGCAGCATCTCCAAGCTTCATGGATACCTTTATAAACATCTTCCCTAGTAATGCTGTAGAACCTCTTGCTAGTGCAACCATGCTGCAAGTTATCGTTATAGCATTATTCTTTGGCTTTGGTATTATCTTAGCCGGTAAAAAGGCTGAGCCGGTTGTAACCTTTGTAGAAGCTTTTAACGAAGTTTGCATGAAAATTATGGGAATGATTATTAAGTTATCTCCTATAGGAGTATTTGCTCTTTTAGTTCCCGTAGTTGCCACAAACGGTCCAAAGGTTTTATTACCATTATTAAAACTCATCCTTATTGTTTACTTAGTTTATATCATCCATATGGTTGTTGTTTACTCTGCAACAGTTAAAACTATGGCTAAAATCTCTCCACTAACCTTCTTCAAAAACATGATCCCTGCAATGACTATGGCATTTTCCTCTGCCAGCTCTGTAGGTACATTACCATTAAACATTGAATGTACTGAAAAACTAGGCGCTAAGAAAGAAATATCAAGTTTCGTACTTCCACTAGGCGCAACTATTAACATGGACGGAACTGCCATATATCAAGGTGTATGTGCAATTTTTATAGCTGAAGTATTTGGTTTTAACCTTACTTTAGGTCAGCAGCTTACAGTTATATTAACTGCAACTCTAGCTTCAATAGGAACAGCAGGAGTTCCTGGAGCAGGAATGATAATGCTTGCTATGGTTCTTCAAAGTGTTGGTTTACCAATTGAAGGTATCGCCCTTATTGCTGGTATCGACCGTATCCTTGACATGGGTAGAACAACAGTAAATATCACTGGTGATGCTGCATGTGCAGTTTGCGTCTCCGCTATGGAAGATAAGAAGCTAGCTAAATCAGCTAAGAGTAAAAACTTTAACTAGTTAATTAGATACCTTGCTAAATCTAAAGTAGATAATATCATTCAGTGGTTTATAATTGTAACTAATTATATAATTATGCAAATTTAATTACATTAACAATAACACCCTAATTGGTAAAGATGGTAGAAACAAAGAAAGTGTTTCTACCATTTTTATCTTAATTCATTTTAAATAAACCTCTTACATTTGATATAATTGTATTAATGTTACTTCTAAGGTTCACACTTTAAGTAATAATGAATTTTATAGGAGGTTACTTAATATGGCTATAGAATTAGTTCGAGAATATTTCAAAAAATTTGATTTGGATAATAAAATCAAAGAATTTGAGGTTTCTAGTGCAACTGTAGACTTAGCAGCAGTGGCGTTAAATGTTGAACCTCAAAGAATTGCAAAAACCTTATCTTTTAAAACTAAGGACGGAGACAACTGTATATTAATTGTTACTGCTGGAGATGCAAAAATTGATAACTCAAAATTTAAATCAAAATTTTCTATGAAGGCAAAAATGCTTCCCCCAGATGAAGTAGATACTTTTGTTGGACACAGTATAGGCGGAGTATGCCCTTTTGCCATTTCTTCAAGTATACCTGTATATCTTGATGAATCTTTAAAAAGATTCGATACTGTATTTCCAGCTTGCGGAAGTAGTAATAGCGCCATCGAATTAAGCTGCGAAGAGCTCTTTAAATATTCAAATGCCATTGAATGGGTAGATGTATGTAAGGTAATTAGTAATTAATTTTTAATTACTAATTACAACTGCCTGTTTACCCAAATCACCGTATCTTTTTTCAACAACCTCTTTATTATATGAAACTAATCCATTATTTTCGTATGGATCATTAAAATAATAACTTGTTTCATCATATCCAACTAAAACTAAGCAATGTTCTCCTCCAATCCAATGGTATCTAAGTCCATTATCTTTTAATAACCAATCAGTGCCCTCTGATGTTGGTTTCATTTCTATAGTAGCCCATATTAGTACTGGTATACCCTTATTAACATATTTTTCAGCAATAGCTTCTAAGCTTGTACCCGTTATATTTTTAGCCTTTTTCCCGCTATCAAGAATTTTATTCATTGATTTAACTATAACAGGTGCAAAACATCCATAGCTATATGGACTTCTTGGGTCTCCTATAAAATAATTATTAGGATCTTCAGCTATTAAAATACCCTCCTTAGATTCTATAGTAGACATATCTAAATATTTATCAATATATTCATCTACATCTATCTCATAACCATAGTATTGCAACATCATTGTTGCACTAACAACTTCGCATCCTGTAGGATAATAATCTGCTTGACTTATATATGGTACATCTATAATTCCTTTTCTCTTTCCAATCTTTTGTTTACCACTACTAGGTACATTATCAACTATACTTCTAACTTCACGCTTATCCTCTACATCACCATCATTAGCCTTCCATTCTGATTCTTTTTCTACTATGGCTCCTTTCCCTAAAGTATTACTTCCTTGAGACATTCCTGTACTAAAGGCTGAAATTGTAAACATCCCAAGAACCACTCCTGACATAAGCATTCTTTTAAAATTTTTCTTTTTATCATATAAAGTTTTTTTCTTCAACTTTGACATAATCCTATACCTCTTTTCATATATCTATATTTATGGCTCTTTTGTTATGCAGTGTAATTAATTTCTATATGGTTAAAGCTTTTTCCTTTTATTTACATTCACATTTTTACTACCTATTTCACCACAACACTATATTTATCCACTTTATGTTTTATCGAAAAAACAATAAAGAGAACCCCTAAGAGTTCTCTCTGTCTTATTTTATAATTTTTTTATTAAAGGATACCTAACTTTTTTATTTCAAATCACAGTATATTTCATATATCTTATCCCATGTTTGTTTTCCTACAATACCATCTACATCTATATTCCTAAACCTCTTTTGGAATGCTAGAACAGCAGCCTTGGTACATACTGCAAATTCACCATCTATCTTTAATGGCGGTATAACCGAATAATACTGACTAATCAAACTTAGATAACATTGAAACTCTCTTACAGCTGCACCAGAGTCACCATATCGTAATAAGTATTCTGGAGAAACACCTGTGTTGTATGCCTTCTCCCCTTCTTCTTTAAGAGCACATAAAGTTGTAATATTATTGTATACTTCCGAAATCTTATACCATGTTATCCTATTGACAGTTCCCGTAGGTTTAATGTTAAATATTTCCTGAAATAATTTTACAGCTGTTTCAGTATCCTTATTATATTCTCCTAACCCCTCTTTAATTTTGTTCATTACATTGTAATTATCGGCAATTCTATTTATCATATTCTGCAATTTTTCGACGGTTTTACCCTTACATCCAACTTTTAATTCATTACCAGAATACTGCTCATCAATTCCCTCAATCTCAAGTAGCTTTTCTATGACTATATCATTACCAAAGTAATTTTTGATAATTTCACTAGCTGTACTACCATTATTAGCAAGAGCTACTGTACCCCATTGTGACAAACCACTACAAGATACATTAGTGCCGCTACAGCATTGTGCGAGGATCGGAACCTTACTTTCTTTATCTCCAACATATTCATTAAATAACTCATCTACAATCCTTGATATATTCTCATAAATATTTCTACCTCTAATAAAAGCCTGATCATAAGTAATACAATTAGTAATTTCAAAAGCATATCCCATGTTTTTATACCATTCTGTTTGTATTCTATTAAGCGCAAATGATATTTCAGCATATATATTAGCTCTGATTGCCTCTTCTGGCCATGTTGGGTAAATTTCACTGGACGCAACATTTTTAATATAATCAATAAAGCTAAGTGTTATATTTTCTGCATATGATGATGGTGCTCCTAGATGCACTGTAATATATTGTGGTATAGCCAACAAACTATTACTACTTAACTTTAAGCCCTCTACTTTAGCTCTTGGAGTTAGTCCTAATAACTGATGTGATGGAATAAATATAAATTCTGCTTCTTCCATAAAAGCTCTTTCCTTTTTAGTTGGTATCATCTCCACCTTTTGAATTGATATCATATCAGGAAAGACATGAATTCCTTCTATGGCAATATCTCTATAACCTTTTGCCCTTACATATATATCGTAACTTGAATAAGGAATATCTTTTGATGCTGAATTTTCCCCTACTGATTTATCAGGTGTATTAACAGTAGCAGTTTTACTAATTCCACACTCATCCGTAGTCAAAACCTTGCCATCTTCAAAATCTACCGCTGCACTTTCAATAATAAATATGTTTCCCCCACAAACCGGCATAACATTTTTGGCCGAAAAAAGCTGTACCTTTATAAAACCTTTTCCCATGGTTTTCTCCTTTAAATTAGTGCTCATACTATAATATGTTCATTCATTTAATTATGCTAATAATAAAAAAGAAATCTCATAAAAGAGATTTCTTTTTAAATATCAAATATCTATATCAATTATAATTGAATCCCAAAAACTTTAGCTATAACTGGTAGTACTCCAATTGCATTTAGCCAAATAAAGAATATTAACACTGGTGCAACATATCTTATCATTAATATAAAAAACTTCTTAGATACAAATTTATATCTGCCACCACTTGTTATTTCTTCAATTGCATTGTCTACACCCCACACATAACCAATGAATATACACATTGATAATGCAGCTAAAGGCATCAATACATTTTCAGCTAAAAAGCTCATAAAGTCAAAGAAGTTATATCCCATTATTAAAAAGTCACTCATTGGTCCATTTGCTAGTGAGCAAGGAATTCCAACTAAAAATATAATTGCTGCAAGTCCTATTGTAGCTTTTTTTCTTCCAATCTTAAAATTATCAATAACAAATGAAACAACTACCTCTAATAAAGATATTGCAGAGGTTAATGCTGCAAATAAAATTAACACGAAGAATAATATTCCAAAGAATTGCCCAAAAGGCATTGCATCAAATACTGATGGTAAAGTAATGAACATTAAACTTGGTCCTGCTGTTGACTCAAAACCAAAAGCAAATACCGCTGGTAAAACTGCTAAACCTGCAAGCATAGCAACCCCAGTATCTATAGCTGGTATAATCAATGCATTCTTTTCAAGATTTTCTTCTTTTCCAAGATAGCTTCCATATGTTATTATTGCTCCCATACCTAAGCTTAAAGAGAAGAATGCTTGTCCCATTGCAGCCATGACTGTACTAATTGTAACCTTTGAAAAATCAGGTTTTAAGAAAAATCTAATTCCTTCTATAGCTCCATCTAATGTTACTGATCGAATAACCACACCAATTAATAAAACAAATAGTGCAGGCATCATAACCTTACTTGCCTTTTCTATTCCACCTGAAATACCTTTTAAAACTATTATGCAGCACATAGCCATAAAAATAAAGTGCCATACTATTGGAGCTGTTGTAGATGAAATAAAACTTTCAAAATATGCTCCAGCCTCTGAACCTACAACTCCACCTGTAACATACTCACCAATATAATTTAGAACCCATCCACCAATTACACTATAAAAAGATAAAATACAAAAACCTACTATTACTCCTATGATTCCTGCAAAAGCCCATTTTTTATCAAGCTTCTTATATGCTCCAACTGCACTTAACTGTGTTTTTCTCCCTATTGCCATTTCTCCAAGCATTATTACAAAACCAAGCACCACAACCATTAATAAATATAAAACTACAAAGGCTCCTCCGCCATTAGCTCCAGCTAAATAAGGAAATTTCCATATATTGCCCAATCCAACTGCCGATCCTGCAGCTGCTAATATAAATCCAATATTAGATGCCCATTGTCCTCTTTGATTGTCATTACTTCCATGATTATGCATTGTTCATTCCTCACTTTCTATTATTTTCTTTTTATATTTCTTACTAAAAACTTAAAACATATAATTATAAACTATATACAATAAGTTGTAACTGATTTTTTAATTATAAATAAACTTTTCTTGAATTTCAACGAATTTTCGACATGTATATTTAATTTAATTCATGAAAAACTTTTCAACTTTTCATCTTAATAAAAATAATTCATAAATTCTTAATTTCACCTACACCTTTATACTATTTCCATTTCATAGTTTACAATTTAAAATATAATTGCAAACACAAAGAGGTGAAACTAATTTCACCTCTTTAGAACTTTATTTACATTATGTTGGTATTAACCCAGGATTTATTTGTGTATCACTACTCTCTTGTTGAGCTCCCACCATATGATCTATATTATAATTTCTTCTACTTATTACTGTAGCAATATATGCTAGTAAAGCTGCTACAAAGGCATTATATGCTTTGGCTATAGCCACCTCATCCCTCT
>JARKVD010000035.1 GCA_029851835.1 Clostridium sp.
CGTTCACGGGTGGCAAGTAAAATAATCGCAAGTGCCAGACCTAATGTACGCCCTTTAGGCGTTGCTAGTAGAACAGGGCTACGCCCGATAATGCAAAACCACCGGCTAAGCCGGTGGATTTTTATTTGATTTCTTTTTAGTGGGAGAGTATTTTAAATTCATAAATTTTATATAAAAACATGCAATATAAAATTCTCTGAACAAAGTGAGGAGGAGTGTCCATTATTCTACATTCAGGCATTCTACATTAAAAATTAGGGCTAGTGGTTCGGTTCAAGTATATTATCCCTTTAATGGTAGAGAATAATAGGATAGATGTAAGTAAGAAATGAGATAGGGGTGAAAAAGTTGTTTAAACGTGAAGATAACTATAAAAACAACAGCAGTTCAGTACCACTTATTGCCATGGGTGCAGTTGTTGGAGCCGCAGCTTTATACAGTATGTACAAAATGAATAAGAAAGATTACTGCTATGGAAAATTTGTTGGAGAGACACAGGTAAATCGTAAAAAGGGACAGTTCTATTTTGTTGGTGGAGGACTTGGATCCATGGCTGGAGCAGCATATTTAATTAGGGACTGCCATGTTAAAGGAGAAAATATTCATATTATAGAGGGACTTAAGATCCTTGGAGGCAGCAATGATGGAGCAGGAAATCCTGCTAAGGGCTTTGTGTGCAGAGGCGGACGAATGCTTAATGAGGAAACCTATGAAAATTTTTGGGAGCTTTTTTCTGATATACCTTCCATTGATATGCCAGGTTGGAGTGTTACTGAGGAGATTTTAAATTTTGACCACCTTCATCCAACCCATGCTCAAGCTAGACTTGTAGATAAAAATGGAGTTATCAAAGATGTTTATTCCATGGGATTTTCTATGAAGGATAGGCTTGCTCTTGGTGAGCTTATGATGACTGATGAAGATTGTCTTGATGATTTAACCATTGAAGATTGGTTTGCTACCACACCACATTTCTTTAAGACAAACTTCTGGTATATGTGGCAGACTACCTTTGCTTTCCAAAAGTGGTCTTCCCTCTTTGAGTTTAAGCGATATATGGAGCGTATGATTCTTGAGTTTTCAAGGATTGAAACCCTTGAGGGTGTAACACGTACACCATATAATCAATATGATTCAGTAATAGTTCCACTTAAGAAATACTTGAAGGATCATGGGGTTGATTTCGATATTAATGCCAAGGTAGTGGATATTGATTTTAAAGAGGGTCTTGGTATTACAGCCACAGCAATCCATTTAGAGGATGCAGAGGGCAGGGAAAGAATTATTGAACTTAAGGATGGAGATGCCTGCTTCATGACCAATGGCTGCATGACAGATAATGCAGAGCTTGGAGATTTTAAAACTGCACCAAAATATAATCCAGAAAACCCTATGTCAGGAGAACTTTGGAGAAGGGTGGCAGCGAAGAAGCCGGGCCTTGGAAATCCTGAGCCTTTCTTTGGAAATCCACAGGAGACTAACTGGGAAAGCTTCACTGTAACCTGCAGGGGTAATATGCTTCTTAAGATGATTGAGCAGTTTTCAGGGAATGTTCCTGGAAGTGGAGCTTTAATGACCTTTAAGGATTCCAGTTGGTTAATGAGTATAGTTGTAGCTGCACAGCCACACTTTAAAAATCAGCCAATGGATGAAACAATTTTCTGGGGTTATGGATTATATACTGATAATATAGGGGATTATGTTAAAAAGCCAATGAGAGAATGTACTGGTGAGGAGATTTTAATTGAGCTTTTACATCATCTTCATTTTGATCATAGACAGGATGAAATCATGGATACCATAGTAAATGTGATTCCATGCATGATGCCTTATATAGATTCTCAGTTTCAGCCACGTAAAAAAGCAGATAGACCGAAGGTGGTACCAGAGGGTTCAACTAACTTTGCAATGATAAGCCAGTTTGTTGAAATTCCAGAAGATATGGTATTCACAGAGGAGTACTCTGTTCGTGCTGCAAGGATTGCAGTTTACAAGCTACTAAGGGTTAAAAATAAAAGGGTTTCGCCAGTAACTCAGTATAAGAAAGACCCAGGGGTACTTTTAAAGGCATTTAAAACCTCATTTAGATAAAGAAAAAAGACCACAGGGGTGTGGTCTTTTTCCATTTTGAGTATTAATCACTTTTATTCACGACCATCACTTTGTGGCAAAGATATTTGAACATTGGGGTTTTGGGGAAGTCAAACACCTTTTTAGAGATATCTTATTGAATAAAAGGGGATATATACAGTATACGTTACTGAATTTAAAAAGTTTAGTTTTTCACAGGAAAAATAATACTTATTTACATATAAAATCTAAATGAGATCTATAGAAATTAAAAAATCTCTTGCCACATCTTCAGGTTTTTCTTGAAGTTCATCCACACGGTAGTTTAGCTCCATTATTATTTCATTTGTAAGATGGGTGCCAAGCTCCTCTAGTAAAGGCTCGATTTCAGGATACTTTTCAAAGGTTTCGGAGCGGATTATAGGAATTGCGTAGTATGGTGGGAAGAAGTTTTTATCATCCTCAAGAACTACTAAATCAAGTTTCTTTAATAGACCGTCAGTGGCAAAGGCATCTGTTACGTCAGTTTCCTTATTAGCTAAAGCTGTATATTTAGGAGATCCATCAATTCCTATGGATTTTTTAAACTTAAAGCCATATTCTTTTTCTATGCCAGGAAGACCATCAGCACGGTTTAGGAACTCAAGGCTTGTTCCAGCAGTTAATTGGCTTCCTACCTTGGCTAAGTCACTGATGTTTTTAAGATTATATTTCTTTGCTGTTTCCTTTGTAATACCTAAGGCATAGGTGTTGTTAAAGCCCATTTGTGTTAAAACTTCTATATCAAATTGCTCCTTAAAATCCTTTTTAACGGTGTCATAAACCTGGTTCATATCTGAAATTGGAGGATACTTTAAGGTGTCTCCATAGGCTGTTCCAGTGTATTCAATATACATATCAATATCTCCAGATTGTAAGGCTGTGAAGCATACTTGCGTTCCACCAAGATCAAGGTTTCTTTTAACCTGGATGTCAGTTTTTGCTTCAATTAATTCAGCCACCATGTTAGCAACGATGCTTTGCTCTGTGAAATCCTTGGCACCAAGGGAAATTACCTTATCAGCAGTTTTCATGTTTCCAAAGGCTGTGGTGGTCATAAGGCATACTACAGCAAGGGTTGCAGTACTAACCACAAGTTTTTGTCTTTTTCGGGACTTAAGAAGGGATTCTTTAGAAAGATTATTTACCTTCTGTAGGCTTATTGGGGTAACCAGCTTTTCAATGTTGGCAACCACATAGTCTACTGTCAAGGCTAAAAGACAGGCTGGGATAGCTCCCGCTAAAATCTGTTCTCTGCTCATGGTTCTGATTCCAGAGAAAACTAAAAAGCCTAGTCCGCCAGCACCAATGAAGGCAGCGATGGTCATAAGTCCCACGGCAGTTACTGATGAAATTCTAACACCAGCCATGATAACAGGTAAAGCAAGGGGGATCTGTACCTTAGTTAAAATTTGAAACTTGGTAAGACCAATTCCCTTAGAGGCCTCAATGGTCTGTGGATTTATATTACTAATCCCAGTATAGGTATTTTTAATGATCGGCAGTAAGCTGTAAAGAATAACAGCAGTCACTGCAGGCACTGCCCCAATACCTAAGAATGGGATGGCAAATCCCAGGAGAGCCATGCTAGGTATGGCTTGGATAATATTAGCTATGTTTAGAATAGGCTTGTGGAGCTTCTTAACATAGCATACAAGAATTCCAAGGGGTACACCGATTAAAATTGCACAGCCAACGGATAAAAAGGTAAGCTGTAAATGTTCTAGGAGAAGGGTTAAAATCTGATTCCAATTGGCTATTATATATTTAGTAAATTCTACTAAAACTTCAATAAAGTTCATCTAAGACACCTCACTTTCAAGGTATTGCTCGCTTAGGGTTGTCACAAGGCTACTTTGAGTTATAAGTCCAAGAAGAAGACCATTATTATCAAGGACTGGAATGTTTGAAACATTGTGAGAATCAACCATCTTAAGAACCTTAACAATGTTGTCATCACCACTGACAGAAGGGAAGTGAGTTCTCATCACAGTGCAAACCTGAAGAGATTTATCTGCAACAGCTTGAATTTCCTTAGCAGTGATAATACCTTCTAAAAATCTTGTTTTTGTATCTATAACCATTAAGCTGTCCACCTTAGATTGTCTCATGGTTTCAATGCACTTAAAGAGTTCCATTTTTCTGTGGCAGGTAACTGGATTTTCAATCATGATATCCTCAGCCTTGATGAATTCAGGGGAGGTCCAGATTCGGTTTTTACCAACGAACTCTGCAACAAAGTTATTAATTGGGTATTTAAGAATGTTTTCTGGAGTGTCAAATTGAATGATCTTACCTCCATCCATGATACATATCATATCAGCTATTTTAATAGCTTCGCTCATATCGTGGGTAACAAAGACAATGGTCTTTTTTAGCTTGCTCTGAAGGGTTAAAAGTTCATCTTGAAGTCCTGTACGGGTTATTGGGTCAAGGGCCGAAAAAGGCTCATCCATTAAAATGATTTTTGGATCTGTGGCAAAGGCACGGGCAACTCCAACTCTCTGCTGTTGTCCTCCGCTGAGCTCAGTAGGGTATCGATCTAAATAATCCTTAGGGTTAAGACCAACCATCTCCATTAGCTCTAAGGTACGAGCTTTTATTTTTTCAGTGTCCTCATGTTGAACCTTTGGGATGATTTCAATGTTTTCTTTTATGGTCATATGTGGGAAAAGTCCAGTCTGTTGGATAACGTATCCCATATTGCGTCGAAGCTCAATAACGTCTTTATTAGCAATATCTTTACCGTCGATGTAAATGTGACCTGAAGTTGGCTTTATAAGCCTATTAATCATCTTTAAGGTGGTGGTTTTACCACACCCACTGGCTCCTATAAATGCCACAAGCTTTCCTTCAGGAATCTCGAAGGAGAGATTTTTAAGGACGGTAGTGTCTTTAAATTTTTTTGTAATATTTTCGAATTTTATCATATTATAACCTCCAATGGAATTTAGAACTCTTGAATTTAGATTCAAGGATGTTTCTAGTTGTTTTCTTTAGAAGAAACTGCATTTTTCAATGTAGAACACCTAAAATTCTAATATAGAATGATGAATGTTTCTTTTTAATTGCTTAAGAGAAACTGCTTTTAGAATTTAAAATTTAAAATGACGGAATTAAAAAAGGAAATTATAAATATTTCCCTTTTTCCTTTGAGAGAATCTTTATTTTAAATTTAGAATACTTGAGCTTAGAATCTGGAATGATTTTTCCTGATTTCATCGGTGGGAAAAGTATTTTTTAGTTGTGTAGTAGAGTGAAATTGAGAAGGAGTTACTTTATTAGGAAAGTAACAACTTATATGTTTTATTAGGTTGTTACTTTAGTATAACACATAAAAATTGGTTTGAGAAGTATAAAAATTCAGAAAAATAAAATTGAGAAGAAGTTTAGACGGGAGGAGCATTTGCTGAAGTGATAAAAATAGGGCAGAAATACCAGATAGTATTTCTGCCCTTTACTCTTTTTATTTTGGATACATAAAGTTTTTAACTCTCTCTAGGCAGTCTTCAGCACCTAGGAAGTAAAGGATGTCCTCTTCATTAAAAGTGGCATAAGGTCCTGGGGAGATGAGGAGCTCACCATGTCTTTTTATGGCAATAATAGTTGCTGAAGTGTGATGCCAGAAGTTCACATCTGCAACGGATTTTAAAAGGTAAGGAGTTTCCTTTGTGATTTCTATTTCAAAGGGAACGAAGGGGTTGATTGAGCGGAATCTATCAGTTCTGTCAATAAGGTTTGTTAAACAGCCATAGAAATATTCAAGCTCCTGTTTTTGTCTTTCAACACTGTCCGTTATGTTTTGTCTTAGGGTATTAACGGTTTGAATGTCTGAGTACTGCTTTATAAATTTTAAAGCATTTTCCACGGAGGTGATGATTACTCCACTACCTGGATTTGAGGATACAATATGCAAATCTGATAAAACACAGATGGCACGTCTTGCAGTTTCAGAGGATACTCCGTATTGGCTTGCAAGGGAGGAACGGGCATAGATTTTGTCTCCTACTTTGTATTGTCCTTCTGCAATTTTAGAGGCGATGTCTGCAGCAATTTGCTGATATTTGGGTCCATTTACTCTTAGCTTGTTCTCCATTTCATTCTCCTAAATTATCTAAATATGTTAATTATTATTTTATATTCTAATTTTACTCCATTATAATATGTTTCTCTATTTATATACAATGATAACTTAAGATATTTAATATATCCATATTAGGAGAGAAGTTTATTTATATGTATAAAAATAATAATCTTCTTATATGAAAAAGATTATTAAGTTTTTATATTGAAGGATGTTTTTTACATATATTGGTTAAGAGTGGTATTGAAAATTAAAATGGCATATATAGGGCATGTATATTGTAAACAAATATTAAAATATTTAAAAAAGTTTTGAATATATGGAACGTAAAATTGTATAATATATGGTATACTTGCAAATTTAATGTTAACTTTAAAATAGATTTTTTTAGTATTAAAGTGTATAAATCTAAAGTATGTGAATAAATATAGAGAAAAGTACAATAGTGTCACTAATTTACTTTATTTGTAAATTCCTTTGATATATAATAGAAATAATAATTAAAAAACTTAGAATTTAAGAAGAAAAGATACGGTAGTGAAGGTCTTGCTAGAGGATAGAAGGATGCTTGGGTTTGGGGCATCATCTTCAAAGCTTTACTTTTATAACTCACTTAGGGGGAAAAGAGATGAAAAAAAGATTATTAATTGGATTCTTAAGCTTCATGATGATGTTTGGAATCACAACTCAGGCTTTTGCAGAGGGGGGAACTTATGAAATTAAGGAGGCAAAAATGACTCTGGATATTCCTGAGGAATTTCTGGTTTTCGAGCGTGTAGTGGACGAGTTTGATCCAAATTTAGAGCTGATAAACACATCGAAGGAGGAGCTTGAAAAAGTATTTGAAAATGGAAATATTTATCTTAATGCAGTAATGGTACCATCTGATAATGAAATCGTAGTAACTTTAACAGAGTATGCTGGAAGCCAGGATATTTTTAATTTTAAGTACTTTAAGGATAGGGAGATGGATACTCTAGGTAAGAAGCTTGTAAGTAATGCTAAGTCCAATAGTGATGGTGTTGAGTATACAGGATACGAAACCTATAAAAATGATCAAGCATCATTTATAGTTCTTGATTTAATTCAAAACAGTTCAGAAGGACAAGTATATGGAAAGCAATATTACACTATAGTTAATGGACAGGCTATTTACATAACTCTTCACAGCTATGTGGGGGAAATTTCAGAAGATACATCAGCAATGTTTAAGGGTATTATTGATAGTGTGAAATTTGAAGAAATATTAGAAAAGCCATCTGAAGGCTTTATGGAAAAGCTGACAGGAATGATAACCTTAAAAACTCTTGTTATAGGAGGAGTTGTAGTTGTACTAGGCGGAATAATATTAATCATCATTGGTTTGAAAAAACGTAATAGTGATGATGAAGAAGCTTGTGACGAGTACGATGAAGAGTATGATGAGGAATATGATGAAGAAGAACAGGATAAAGAATATGACCATGAGGATAAAGCGTAGGGGCTGAAGGTCATGTAAATAAAAAATTTATTTTATACTTAAGTTCTATATCTGAAAAGAAGTCATATTTATATAAAGTAATGTTAAATTTAGCATATTTAAATGAAAAATAAACTAGAGCAAAACATCAGAGAAGAGAGATCTTTAGCTCTGGGTGAAAGAGGTAAGGTTATGTAACCAAACTAAAGATTTGGTTACTCACTTAAACAAGGGAATTTTACAAAGTATCCAATGGTTAGCATATTATATTACAAAGAAAGATGAACTAAATTAAAGTTTAGAATCTGTACTTAAGGTAATATGGAGTGACTCCATTGGGGGTAAAAGCCCGATGTTTATATAGATAGAAGGCTGCAGGAAAACCTGCAGCCTTCTTTAAGTGAGCGTCCAAATCTATGATTTGGTCTACGCGAACTTACTCCACCGAACGAATGTGAGGTGGAGTTTCCTAAAAAGCACTTAATATCTATGATTTGGCTAGTCGAACTTACTCCTTCGAACGCACGTGAGAAGGAGTTTCCTTAAAAAGCACTCCAAATCTATGAATAAATCACAAAAAAGCAGCTTCAAGGCTGCTTTTACATATTCACTATTTTGGCTTTATACCGATTTTTATAGCTATACATATAGTTATCTGCTTGTCTAACAGCGTAGAAAATGTCCTTTCCTTCTTTTGGAATATACATAAAGTATCCATAGGATAGAAGCTTTGAGATTCCAATCTTTTTCTTTTCAGGAATAAGCTCTTCTTCAATGGAAGCAAAGGCTTCAGCAATTGATACTGGCATGGTTTTATCTAGGATTATACAGAATTCATCTCCACCAATTCTATAGGTATATCCATAGGAATCGAAGTGTTTTTGAAAAAGCAAAGCTGCCTTTTGTAGAACTTCATCTCCGTAGTGATGGCCAGAGGTATCGTTGATGTCTTTGAAGTGATTTACATCTATGTTGATGATTGTTACAGCATGTTTGTTATTAAATCGGTTCAAGTCTTTTATATACATATGCCTGTTAAATATATTAGTTAGGGTATCACGTCTTAGGCTTTGATTTAAGTGAGTTATATAATAGAAGACTAAACAAATTGATACCGAAGACCAGATTAAAGTCAGGTTAGTATGAATCAGCTGCATATATACAGATGCAAGCATTACAATACAATTTACAACAAAGCATATCTTATCATCAAGCTGATACTTTCTTGATTTAGAAAGGTCTAAGAAAAAGAGTAGTATAAAGTAGGCCATATTTAATGCAATGTGATGCATGAATAAAGGCCCACGTGAATAGACGTTGGTTGAGGTTACAGAGAAAATTAAGCCCGTCCAAAGACTTGATATACTAAGGCCAGCATTGATGATTAAAGGTAGCTTAAAGAGATTTTGATATTTTTCAAGGGATGTATTTATTATAGCAAGGACCACAAGGTTGTACCCAATGAAAGGTACAAAGATGAAGCTAATACATCTAGAAATTAAAGTTAATATGTAAGATGGAGTAGCGCTTAAAGCATTAAATGCTATAATTATGTCTAAAATTGATTGCAGAGCAGTAACACTTAAAGTAAATAAAAAGTGCTTTAATGATTTTCGTTTAAAGTTTGATTTATCAAAACTTATAAGAAATATAATTAAGAGTAATGGAACCAAGGTAATAATATTTCCAAATACTACATTCATATCTACACTCCTTCCTACAAATTTTATTCTAGACTTAGAACTTTAATTGATTTATCTTCTTTTTCTTCTTCTTCTTTATGGGGTTGTTCTCTTACAAACTTTATTGTAGATTTAAAACAACTAGAAGAAGGTCGAATTTTATATACTTAAAAAAGGTATGATAATATTTTACAACAAAATGGAATTAATTTCAAGTTATATGACAAATATGGATTTTAAATTTATAGCTTTGTTAAAAACATAGATATTATAGTCTGATGTTTGTATTTTTCATACTCTAAATGGAAAGAAACTTTAAAATCTCCATAATATCTTCATAATTAGAGGTTAATATAAATGTATACCAAGATTAGGAGGTAGTTAAAGGGATGAAAAGTAAAAGAGAAGATCACAACATAGGTGAAGAAATAATTACAAATGGTGATGTGATTGTTGATGATAAAGAACATAAAGGGCATGGCTGCTGCAGCAATAAAAATGGACAGGTAAACATGAAAAAACATCTTCTTCATATGCTGTTATGCTGTGGGCTTCCTGTATTAATTTTATTTCTAGTACCATTCATAGCTAGAGTTAATCCAGGTGTTGCAGGGATTTTAGGATTAATTGCACCCTTTATATGTCCATTGATCATGGGTGGAATGGTATTTATGATGGTTAAAAACACTGAATAGTAGTGAACAAATAGATTGAAAGTTAAAATGAGGTGAAAACTATGAAAGATAAAATACTTATAGTGGATGATGAAGTTAACCTATTGATGGTGGTGAAGGATTATCTTCTTCTAGAGGGTTATGAAGTTTTTACTGCGGAGAATGGCACTAAAGCCATGGAGATTTTTAATGAGATAAAGCCAGATTTCATTATTTTAGATTTGATGCTGCCTGATATTTCAGGAGAGGAAATTTGTAAGAAAATAAGAAGAGAATCAAATGTTCCTGTGATGATGTTGACAGCTAAAATCAGTGAGGATGATAAGGTGGAAGGTCTTTATATCGGTGCAGATGATTATATGACAAAGCCTTTTAGTCCAAGGGAACTGGTTGGAAGAGTTAGAGCCATTTTAAGAAGAACAAAGGGCAGTGGTGTATCTTCAGATATATTGGAATTTAATGAGGGTGATTTAATTATAGATATTCCAAAGCACCAGGTAAAAAAGGCTGGAGAGCAAGTTTCTTTAACCCCAAATGAATTTAAGATTCTTTTGACTCTTGCCCAGAATCCACGAAGAGTTTTTACGAGAGTTCAGCTTACGGAACAGGCTTTTGGATTTGATTTTGAAGGCTATGATAGAACCGTGGATAGCCATATTAAGAACTTGAGGCAGAAGATTGAGGATAATCTGAAGGAGCCTAAATATGTGATAACGGTGTATGGAGTGGGGTATAAGTTTTTAGTTTAATTAAGAATTAAGAATTAAGAATTAAGAATTAAGAATTAAGAATTAAGAATGGCGGAGACTTCTTCTCATTGCATTCGAAGAAGGCTTGATTCTTAGTAAGGTGATTCGGAAATTAGAAATTAAGAGTGAGGAAAGGTGATTGCTGGTGAGTGAGAGGCGAGGTCTTAGGGAGGAACTTAGAAATAATTTCATATTTGTTGCGGTGCTTTCCATTGTTATTGTGGCAGTTATTGCTAATGTGAGCATTAATATATTTTTCTCTAAGTACCTTAAGGAGGCAAGGGCGAGGGATGATGAGAAGGTCATTGGTTATGTGAGTAAGGTTTATGGGGATTATAAAGCTTTGACTCCCGATGCCATCATGAGCATTGTCCATTATGCATTCAGTGAGTCTGTTACTATTGTTTTGAAGGATGCAGATGGAAGAGGTGTGTGGAGTAGCAATTCTGGAGATATGATGCATTGTTTAGATGGAACGGTGGTGGAAGAGAGTACCTTGGAGTTCCGCAGATATCCAGTGGATTTAGAGGATTCCAATATAGCCTTTGTGGAAGTTGGAAGGATTAAAAGTATTGTAGGTTCTGTGGAGGATAAGCGTTTTATTGGAGCTATTAATCTGGCATTTGGCCTAGCCGTAATATTGTCAGTGCTTATTGGTCTAGTGTCCAGCTCCAGGGTGTCAGATAGATTTCTTAAGCCCATCTATTCCATCAGGGAGAATATTGGTCTCATTGAGAAAGGCAAGTATAAGGCTTTGGTGCCTGTGGATACAAAGACCCATGAGCTTTATGATATGTCAAAGTCAATTGAGGAGCTGTCCTTAAGACTTCATCAGCAGGAGGCCCTAAGAAGAAGGATGACCACAGATATGGCCCATGAGATTCGCACTCCTTTGGCAACTGTTCAAAGCCATATTGAAGCTTTTATGGATGGAGTTTGGAAGGCTGATATGGAGAAGTTGTCTATTGTTCATGGAGAGGTAATTCATCTAGCAAAACTAATAAAAGAGCTGTCAGATTTAGCTATCATAGAGAATGATAATATAAAAATAAATAAGAAAGAAATTAACTTATCAAAGGTTCTTAAGGAGATAGGAGAAAGATTTGAGGCCTTGGTGATAAATAAGGATATTACCATGAAATACAACTTGGAAGAGGATGTACTAATGGTAGGAGACCTGGATCACCTTCAAAGGATTTTAATTAATATATTGTCTAATAGCTATAAGTACACTAATGAAGGTGGCGAGATTGACATAGAATTAAAGTCTGAAGGGGATAAGGCTAAGATTGTCATAAGAGATAATGGAATTGGAATTCCAAAATCAGATTTAAAGCTGGTGTTTGAAAGATTTTATAGAAGTGATTTATCAAGAAGCCGTGGAACAGGTGGAACAGGAATTGGACTTACAATAACTAAAACCTTGGTGGAGGCTAACGGAGGCATCATCACCATTGAAAGTGAAGAAGGAAAAGGCACGGCCATATTTTGTGAGTTTAATAAAATTTAAAATTTAAGGAGTAAGAGAAAGGACCATAGATAAAATGAGTAAAAAGAAAAATATGCTTCCAATGTTGGCTGGGGCTGTAGCCATAACAGCCCTGGTTATAACCCTTGTGAATAAGGAAAAAGCTCTGGAGGAAGAAAAGCTAAGTGCAAATGAATATTATAATGAATTTAACAGCATATATAAGGAGAACGAAGGACAGGATGACTTTACTTCACAGATAGTGCCAGACCTTAATAGGGGTTCTTCCAACAATGAAGCTGAGGGAACCTTAAATGAAGCAGGAGATTTAGTGATTAACACTGGTGACATTGGAGAGGAGGCAACCTTCTTCCAGGTAAATGTGAAGGGTGTAGACATGGCGGTGCTGGCAGTGAAGGCTGAGGATGGAACAGTTAGAACAGCTTTTGATACCTGCCAGATTTGTAATGGAAGTCCTTATGCTTACTTTGAGCAAAAAGGGGACAAGTTCCAATGTCAAAACTGCGGTAATGTGTACAGCAGAGACATGATTGAAAAGGAACGTGGAGGCTGCAATCCAGTGCCAATTATGGCGGATGAAAAGTCTGAAACAGAAAATGAAATCATAATACCAGCAAAGGTTCTTGAAGATAACGCTGGACGCTTTAAGAATTGGAAGAATATATAATGGCTAAGAAGGGTGAATTAAATAAGGAAAAGCCTAGGCAGTTAAATAAGGAAAATAAAATTAAGTTGCAGGTGAAGGGTATGACCTGTGCACATTGTGAGCTGTCTATAGAAGAGGGGCTTAGGGAACTTGACTCTGTTAAAAAGGTTGATGCAAGCTTTAGCAGAGGTAGGGTAACCCTTGTATATGAAGACCAGGAGCCTTCACTGAAGGAAATAAGAAAGGTCATAGAAAGTCTAGGTTATTCTTTGGAGGACAGTAAAGAAAGTTCAAGGGAGCTAAAGGAAAAAAGGGTGGAGGCTCTTTATGTTTTAATAATCATTTTAGGTGGTTATATGATTTTTAAGGAGTTAGGACTTTTAAACTTCACCAATTACTTTCCACAGGTTGAAAGGTCCATGGGCTATGGAGTTCTCTTTGTCATAGGGCTTTTAACCTCCCTTCACTGCATTGCCATGTGTGGAGGAATAAACCTGGCACAAAGCATAAACTCTATTGAAAAAACCACCTCGACTTGGAAGCCAAATGCTCTTTACAATTTAGGAAGGGTTATATCCTATACCCTTATTGGAGGAATGGCGGGAGCTTTAGGGTCAGTGGTAACGGTGGGAGGAACTTTCAGAGGAGCCGTTGCCATCTTTGCAGGAGTGTTTATGGTTATCATGGGAATAAACATGACAGGCATCTTCCCAGGTCTAAGAAAACTTAACCCCAAAATGCCAAAGTTCATAGGAAGAAGGATTAATGGAGCAAAGAGAAAAAGCACATCTTCCTTTTACATTGGATTATTAAATGGATTAATGCCCTGTGGTCCCCTTCAAAGCATGCAGCTTTATGCTCTTTCCACGGGAAGCTTTGCAGCAGGAGCCCTATCCATGTTCTTATTCAGCTTGGGAACAGTACCATTGATGTTTGGACTTGGAGCCTTAACCAGCAAGTTAAGCAAGAAATTCACGGAAAAAATCATGACTATAGGAGCAGTACTGGTGGTGGTATTAGGAATTGGAATGCTTAATAACGGACTCGCTCTATCAGGGATTGTGGTATCAAAAACTAACAGCAATGTGGAGGTTATGAACACAGCCAGAATGGAGGGTGACTATCAAACCCTAACAACCAATGTCGAATTCAGATCCTACCCAGTGATTAAAGTAAAGGCAGGAGTTCCAGTGAAATGGATAATCAAGGCTGAAGAAGGAAAGCTAAATGGCTGTAACAATGAAATTATAATACCAAAGCTAGGAGTAACAAAGGAGCTGCAAGAAGGTGAAAATGTAATAGAATTTACCCCGGAAGAACCAGGACAATACGGATACAGCTGCTGGATGGGAATGATAAGAAGTTCTATTATAGTGGAATAAACAGTTTCAACAAAGAAACAAAGGATACAAAATAAAGAAGTAGCTATTAGCCCAATCAAAGATGAAAAATGAGAGGTTAATGAGAGAATTCCTTAGGAATTCTTATGATTTAATAATAAAAATATATGAAGATTTTAGGAGGAAGAACAATGAAAAAATACACAAAGGTTTTAACGTTATTATTAGGCGTAGGAATAGGTGTGGGAGCAAGTGCCTTTATGGGAAACACAAATAACACACAAAGAGCTTACGCAAATAATAGGGTAGCATATTCACAGTTAAGCGGTAATTATGAAGAGATACCTGAAAATAATGATGAATATTATTACAATGAGGAATGCTATAGAGATGGTAATTCAAGGGGCTGTGGAAGAGGTTCAAACCAGAATTATAGAAATCAAAACTATAGAAATAACATGATGAATAGAGGTAGCGACATTTAGAAAAAGTGAAGATATATATAATAAGCCTGGAGAACTAGATCCATAGCATAGAGTACAAAGTTGAAGGTGATTAAGTGTTTAAAAAACTGAAAAAATTAATAAACAAGTTCCTAGATGACATTGCTAGAGAAAATGAAAAGCAGTTTGGAAACAAGGGACAATTAGATTGCTGTAAACTAAATAGCACAAATAAGAAAAATTAAAAAAGATGCTTATAAAAATATAAAATTTATGTTATCTCCATAAAATCACCACAATTGAGGAGTAATATAAAGGTAAGCTTAATAGCACTAAAAAACAACCCCTGTTTAGAAAATAGAATTAAGCTTAAAATAAAAGTGAAGACTAAAGTAAAAGAACAGTTGAACTCTGAATAGCCCTCTGTCAAGTAGACAGGGAGCATATCATTGGAGGAAGGCTGTTCTTTTTTATTTAAAAACAAAAAAGAAAATTTTGGAATTGAGAATTGGGGAATACATTTCACCGATTTTAAGCAAACTAAAAGCATAAAATCATAAGGAGGCAAGAAAATGAATAAAAATATTAAAACTTTAACTGCAGTAGCTCTAACCATGCTTATGCTGACTTCAGTGGGCTGTGGTAGAAATACTACAAAGGATAACTCCATGAATGGAAACACAACTAATGGTACAACTAATGGAACTAATAATGGTACCAATAATGGAAGCGATAATGGCACCAATAATGGTTCAAAGAATGGTGCAAATAGTACTGAAGCAATGACTAAGGAGGAGTATGCTACATATTTAACAGAGAGATATAATCACTACTTTGGTGATGAAACCAGATATGAGAAGTATAATATTTTTGGTGAAAACTTTGATTATGGTGGTAACTTTAATGAATTTATGACAGGGTACACCACTTTCTATGGTAAGGAAACTGAAAACCTAAAGGCTTTTAAAAAGGACCTTGAAACTAATGTGAGAAAAGGAACTCCAGAGGTGGATAAGTTAAATGATCAGGTTATGACTGCCTTAGATAAAGCTATAACTACCAGCGAAGAGTATGGTGGAAGCTTTACAGAAAGAACTAAGGATTATGGTACTTTAGCTAAGGATGAAGTTGTTAAAGGTTTAAGAGATATAGGAAGAGCTCCTTATGATGCAAGGGTAGAGCTTCATAAATTAGTTACAAACGCTAAAACTACATTGGGAGTAAAATAGGTAAGGATAGAACAGCTGAACTCTGGTGAGGGAGGCTGTTTTTTAGTTAAGAAGGAACAGCATGACTCTCGAAAGACTGTGAGAGATGCTGTTCCTTTTTATATTTAAATGATGGAATAGGTAGTAAGTTTTAAGATTAAGAAGTAGGATAAGTGAAAGATAAATTTATTTAGTTAAGGGTAAGATAAAGGAATAATTTGTTGAAAATGGTAGGGATTTATTGAGATGCCGGGAGGGAGATGATACAATGAAAATGTATTTTGAATTAAATGAAATTTGAATTAAATTTACTTTTGATAATATATTGAAGGTAGATGAGAGATAGATAATACAGGGGGAAGCTTTATGAAGGAAGGGCATATTACAGAAGAAAAAAGTGAATTAATAGATGTTATAGAAGAAAATCAAATAGAGCCTAAGGAGAGTATTTCTTCAACAATTATTACGAATCCATTTAGTACATTTAATTTGCCTTACGATGGCGCTGTTGATTTAAATAGCTTTGAACGTATATTAGATGAGAAGCTAAGTAGCAGTTATAAGATATTTTGGTTCTTTGGAATTTTCAAAGAAATACTTAATGGGAATAAGAATATAACATTTAGACGGTTAGTATGCAGAATGATAATAGGTGCATGGTATCCTGTTACTCAATATAAATTAAATTTGGGAATTCAAGATAGGCTTTATGATTTAGTATTACTGATTCATAGAAGATATAATATACCCTGTGATGAGAAAGAGGAAAAGTTATTAGATTTTTTAGAGAATATAAATGACGTGGAAGTCGAAAGGTGTATTAAAAGCTTACATGAATATGTGCCCTATAGGCTTTTAAGTCCATTTTACTCAAGAGAGTTAGCTGCTACTAGGGATATATTTGGAAAGAATGATTCTAAGAGACATAAATTTATTGCTGATCTAACAAAGGCGAATGATAGAGCTATATATAGGATTGATGTGGATAACAAAAGTATAGAGATTAACGATTACTGGTATAGATATATTAGAATCAATCAAAACATTATCTATGGATGGATGCATTACAAATTAGTTTGTTATCTTCAAAAGAGAAATCCTAATGTGCCAGCAATTCCATTTAAAATTACAGCGCCAGTTAAGAGAGACTTAACAAGTGCTAAGAAGCTATGGAGAGAGATAAGTAGTGATAAGGCCGTCATTGATATTTATACAGGAAAAAGCCTAACTCAGGATAACTTTTATATCCATGGAGAGTTGAGTATAGACCACTTTATTCCTTGGAGCTTTGTGCTTCATGATGAGTTGTGGAACTTAGTACCTACCTTTAAAAATATAAATAGTGGAAAGAGTAATAAACTGCCTAGCCTTGATTTATATTTGGACAAGTTCTGTGAGATTCAATATGAAAGCTTTGATATAATGCAACGAAGTCCTAAAAAGTATAGTAAAAGCTTAGAAGAATATATATCTATCAATATAGCCATAGGGAATGAAAGAAGAATTGGAAAGGAAGATTTCACTAAAAGTTTGAAAGCGTCCATTGAACCGCTATATCAGATAGCATATAACCAGGGGTATGATTTGTGGGTGAAGGATTTATAGGGAAAAGATTGAATGGGGATTTTGACGCTAAATAAAACTTATAAGAGGAGTACTATAATATGGATATAATGAAAGTATTTAAAATGCCTAAACCAGTGAGTATAATGGCAAGGACATCCAGCATAACAAATGCATTTGTAAATGGCATAATTCCATGTATTATGCCATCAGAGAATGAAGTAAGGGAAGCTTTAAATCTTCTAGATCTAAATGCAGAAGATTTAAGGTGTGTTTATTGTGGAGATAAAGCTACTGAATGGGATTACTTAAGGCCATTAGTAAAAAATAAAAGACCCACAGGATACATTTCAGAAATATATAACTTAGTACCCGCGTGCGGTAAGTGTAATCAGTCAAAGGGAAATAAGGATTGGCGTGAATGGATGATGAGTGACGCCAAGCTTTCACCTAAGACTAGAAATATATCTGATATGGAAAAAAAGATAGAGAGATTAAATTGTTATGAAAAGTGGAAGGATATAAAGCCTATTGATTTTGAAGGGATAGTGGGAAAAGAAGCTTGGGAAAAGCATTGGGAGAACTGTGAAAGGCTGCATAAACTTATGGAGGAGTTTCAAGAGCACTCCGACCTAGTTAAGGATTTTATTGCTAGGGAGCATAAGTCGTAGTTCTATAAAGAAAGAGGGAAAGGGATTAATGAAGATATACGATAAATTAGTAAGAGATAAAATTCCAGCAATAATAGAAGCTGATGGAAAGAGCTGTAATGTAATCATAGCATCAAAGTCAGAAATGGGGGAACTTCTAGAAAAAAAATTAATGGAAGAAGTTAATGAGTATTTAGCGGATAAGAACTTAGAAGAGCTGGCAGATATAATGGAGGTTCTGTTTGGGTTGGCACATAACCTTGGGTATTCTGAAGAAGAACTCCTTGAAAAGAGAAGAGTTAAGTTTGAAGAAAGAGGAGGATTTATGGAAGGGGTTATGTTGAAGGGGGTAAGGTAAATAAAAATGATATTAATAAAATGTAGTTAGTAAGATAAATAAATGTATCTTATTAGTTTTGGAATGTATTTTATTTTTGAAAGTAATAAATTCAGGAAGGAAAAAGAATTTATTAGTAACAAAGGACATTGATTAATAATCAATATATTTGAATGCGTTAACAATAAATATTAAAATTTTACTATATTTTGCAGTGTGGTTCATTTTATCAAGTAGGAAGTGAACATAATAGGAGTATTGTGTAATACTTGAAACAAAGAAGGACTTGTTGACAAAAATTGATATTCGGATGGGAGAATATATATGGAGAAATATAGGGAGTATGATTCGGTTCCAAATGCACGGTTATTACTATCATCATTGAGATCAGTAGGTTATACAGAAGAGACAGCTATAGCTGATATTATAGATAATAGTATATCTGCGTTAGCATCAAAGGTAGAAATAAAATTTGATTGGGAATTACAAATAATTACTGTATGTGATAATGGTGTTGGAATGGATGAGCAAACTTTATTAGATTCAATGAAAATTGGGAGTTCTGATCCGTATGTAGAAAGACGAATTGAGGACTTAGGTAGATTTGGAATGGGAATGAAAACGGCAGCATTTTCTTTAGGAAAAAGATTGATTGTTGTAAGTAAAGAAAATAGACAAGTATCGAATGTGTGCTGGGATTTGGAACTAATAGAGAAAAATAGTCAGTGGAAAATGATAATTTTAAATGAAGATAATGAAATTATTAAGGAAGCTAAAAATTTATTAAGCAATTATGAAAATGGTACAGTAGTTATTATTGATAATCTTGATAAATTAATAGATGAAAATAATATGTCTAAATCAGAGGATAAGTTCTTTAAAGTTATTTCTAAAGTAAAAAAACATACTAGTATAGTATTTCATAGGTTTATAGAAGAAGATAACTTGGAAATTTGGATAAATAATAATAAGGTTGAAGCATGGGACCCATTTATATTAAGGAATAGTGCAACACAAGAATTAAGTAGAGAAGAGTGTTATGAAGAAAATAAGTCTATAATAATTGAACCTTATATATTACCACATAAGACAAAATTTGAATCTGAAGAAGCTTACCAAAAAGCAGCAGGATATAAAGGATGGTTACAACATCAAGGATTTTATATTTATAGAAATAGAAGATTACTAGTATATGGAACATGGTTTAATATATTAAAAAAAGAAATTTCATATAATCTAGCACGTATAAAATTGGACATTGATTCAAATAGTGATTTTGATTGGCAAATTGATATTAAAAAATCAAAAGCCGTGCCACCTATTTATGTAGAAGAGTTATTAGAAAAAGTAGCTACGATATGTACTGAAAAATCTGCAAGTGTCTACAATTCTCGAGGTGTATATATGAAAACTAAACACAAGGATATTCCTAATTTATCATATATATGGGAACAAAGAAAAAATAAATTTGGTAAATATTCATTTTATTTAAATCGAAAGCATCCATTTTTAATGGATGTGAAAAATTTATTAAATCAAGAGGGTAAAGAATGTTTAATGGCATATATTTCATTGATTGAAAATTTATCTCCAATTATGATGTCTGGGGTAGCAGACACTATGCAAGGAAAGGTAAATAAAGTAGATGAGTTAGAGTTAGAGAAAGAAAAAATACATATTAGAAAATTAATAGATATTTTTACAAAGAGAGGTTTTGAAAAAGGTGAAATTATAGATACCCTATGTAATATGGCATCTTATAGAGATATGAAGCATTTAATACAAGTTTTAGTTGAGGAGAAATGTAATGATTAATATTAATAAGTTAGATGAAAAGGATATGAAGTTTTATAAATCGGCATATGAATTTTATGAAGGTGTATTAAATAAAAATACAGATGATATTGATGAAGAAATAAGAAAAGCTGTTGAGCAAACTATGTTAATCTTCAAAAGTGTAGTCTCTGATCCGAATAATTTAGAAAAGTATTTATTCGAACAAATAAGTATGATTAGAGATCAAAAGCAACCTGTATTTATGACAGGCTTAGAAGTTAGGAGTTCGGTATGGTGGAATAAATTTAAAAAAGAAAATGAATTAGAATATTGGAAGCGATATGAAAGATATTTGTTAGAAAACAAGGGATGGGCAAGAAGTACTGTAGATAAAAGTATAGATAATACAACAGATAAAGTGATGAATGCAATTTCAGATCCAAATAAAAATGTTCCAGAGGAACGAAAAGGTATGGTAGTTGGACATGTTCAATCTGGAAAAACAGCTCATTATATAGGATTAATTAATAAGGCGATAGATGCAGGATATAAGGTAATAATAGTTTTGGCAGGAATGCATAATAATTTAAGGGCTCAAACGCAGTCGAGAATAGATGAAGAAGTTTTAGGTTTTGAAACTAGTATAGACTACATATTAAGCGAAATGAAGGAAATACCTAATGTAATTGGTGTAGGAAGTAAAATGACTGTAAAAAGAGACACACAAACGTTAACTTCGAGAGATGAAAAAGGAGATTTTAATAGTGAGAGAGGAAATGTTCATTTAAGTATGGATATTCCAACAGTATTTGTTGTTAAAAAGAACTATAGAAATTTAGAAGCGTTAATTGATTATTTTCAAAAGCATAAAAAAGCAAGTTTTGATAAAAAATTTGAAAGAAAATATATGGATGCAAGTTATCCTCTATTATTAATTGATGACGAAGCTGATCAGGCCTCTATTAATACTAAATATGAGTATGAAGAGGGGGTTATTAAGGATAAGAATAAGCTTTCACGAATTAATGAAGATATTAGAGCATTATTTCATATATTTGATTGTCGTTCTTATATTGGATATACAGCTACACCTTATGCAAATATCTTTATACCGAGTGAAGTTAATTCAGATAAATATGGAAAGGATTTATTTCCTAATGATTTTATACTAAGTTTACCTAAGCCACCTAATTATATAGGAGCACATGAGTTTTTTGGAGACGAAAATGATTTAGAGATGCCATTAAGAAGACAAATTAATGTTAAGTCTTTAGCATTTGTAGATCATAAAAATAAGACGGTCGGAAAAGAAATACCAGAAGAATTAAAAAAAGCTATAAAGTCATTTATTATGTCAATAGCAATTAGACAGTGTAGAGGTCATATAGGATTACCAAATACAATGTTAATCCATATTACGAGGGCAACGGATACTCAAAAACTTGTACAAAAACGAGTAGATAGTTATTTTAAGAATCTTAGTAATAAGATTGTAGATGGACATATAGAAACAATAAATGATATGAAAAAGTTATTTGAGGATGATTATAAAAATACTACAAATAAGATGAGAAGTTCCCATGGGAAATTTATGGATAATATTAAAGACTATGAATGGGAAGAGGTTTTTATTGCAATAAAAGAAATTATATCAGAAGATATGATCAAAATTTATAGAATAAATGGTAAAAGCAAAGATGCACTTTTATATAAAGAGCATAAAGGTAAGCAATATAATGTAATTGCAATAGGTGGAGATAAATTGTCCAGGGGACTTACGTTAGAAGGTTTGACTGTTAGTTATTTTACAAGAGAGTCAAAAATGTATGATACATTAATGCAAATGGGAAGATGGTTTGGTTTTAGACCAGAGTATGCGGACTTATGTAGATTATATGTTCAAGATGATTTATACGCTTGGTTTAAACATATATCTTTTGCAACTGATGACTTAAGAGAACAAATAGAGTATATGAATAATATAGAAGAAACTCCAGAGAATTTTGGGTTAAGAGTAGCTACTCATCCCAATATGAAAATATCTGGATCTAATAAGGTGCAAAGTGGAGAAGAAAGAGAGATTACTTTTAGTAATGTATTTAGTCAGACACGTTCAATGGATATTAGTGCGGAGAAGTATAATAAGAATTTTGAAGCAGTAGATACTTTTTTAGAACTATGTGGCGAGCCAGTAAAGGATTATTGGGATAAAATGGGTAGGGGTAATAATACAAATAATCATTTGTTTTGGCAAAATATCAATGGTCATTACGTAAAAGACTTTTTGTTAAATTATGAAACTTCAAAGCAAGCTAATAAAGCTAATAGTAAATTTATGGCTGAATATATTGAGGACCAAATAAAAAATGGAGGGCTAGTAAGTTGGACAGTATGTTTGTTGAACTTAGGTGACTCCAGTAGAAAAATAAAATTTAGAAATATATCAATTAATTCAGGAATGACTAGAAATAATATTGATAAAGTCAGCCGAGCTAGTGGTGATTTTTGTTCAATTCAAACTTTAACTTCAGAAGATGTTCAATATTATGATTTCACTAATGAGGATATGTTACGTAAAGACGCGATAGCAAAAGAATTTGAGAAGCAAGGCAAAAGAATGAGCAATGATTATGTAAGAAAGGAAATAAGAAGTAGAGAGAAGGGACTTTTAGTTATATGTCCTATAGATGTAAGTACTGGAAATGGAAGAAAGTTAATTGATGAAAAGAATGAACATAAAACTCCGATAGGGATTGCAATTGTATTTCCAGATAATAAGAATATCGGAAATATAAAATCATATAGGATTAATGAAGTAGGGTTAAAAGGAGAAGAAGATGAGTTATTTGAGTAAAATATATTCAGATATTATTGATGATTTTACTAAAGAGGAGTATAGGAATCAAAGAGTTCTTTCAAGAAGATTTGTATTAGATAATGATGTTGTTTTTATAGCATATTATAACAATGCTAAGCATATTAAAGAATTGGCAATTAGAATAAATTATGATTTTAATAAAGAGTTAATTTCAAAATATCCAGATTGGAATGGAATAAATGTGTTAATTAGTAAAATTGAAAGTGGATATGATCAAGGTTTATATTTATCTTTTATGCAATTAGAAAATTCAGATAAAAATATTTATGATGCAATAATGGAAGATATAATTGAAAATGTAAAGTTAGTAAAAAATGATAGACATATAATTAATATAGTAGGGAAGGTTTTAGTTAAATGGAAAAAGTTTTTTGAAGTTCACGCTGACTTGGTTATGTCTGATATTAGGCAACAAGGACTATATAGTGAGTTATTATTTTTAGATAAGTTAATAAATATGTATGGCGATAAGGCATTAAATTTTTGGAGTGGTTGTAACTTTGAAACACATGACTTTTATATAAAAGGTGATGCTATAGAAGTTAAAAGTACAAGTTCTAATAATTCAGGTGTTGCAAGTATTAGTAATGAATATCAGTTAGATTTAAATGATGTAAATGGAGAGTTGTTTTTAATGTTTGTTTCATTAAGAAAAAGTCTTAGCGATGGTGAAACAATACCATCTTTAGTAGAATCAATAATAAGTAAATTATCTTCAAGTGTAAGCTTAGAAATATTTGAAGATAAGTTATTTAAATATGGATATCTATTGATAAAACCTGAATTATATAAAATTGGTTTTGTGGTAAGAGAAATAAAATATTTTAGAGTATCAGGTGAGTTTCCAGTAATAACAAAGAATAAATTACCGAATTCTATTTTTAATGTAAGTTATAAATTGAATCTTAACTTATGTGATAAATTCTCTGTGTTGGAGGAGAATCTAATGCACAAGTTAAAGGAGGAATAGACATGATAACATCTCAAATGAAAGAGTTTAATGAAGAATTAATAGGAGAAGTAAGAGAGTACTCTTTTAAAAATAATACTAGTGCTGAAGATGCGTTCACTAATATATTTGCATCATACGTAGTTGATGCAGGAGAATCATATTTATCTAATTGTAATATTTTGAGTTATCAAAAAACAAGTGAAAAGATGAAAGTAAATGGATATAATTATGATGAGTATTTTCAGACATTAACATTAATTATAAGTGATTTTAATAATAGGAATGAAATAAAAAAAATGGGGAAAGTTGAAATCGAAAAAAATATACGTTTAGCTACGAAATTTTTTAGAAATTGTAAAACGAATTACTTTTTAAATATAGAGGAATCTAGTGAAGGTTATTTGATTTATGAATATGTAAAAGAAAATTTTCGAAGTATAGAAAATGTTAAAGTAATACTATTAACAAATAAAGAATCAGCAAGATATATACCTGAAGATATTAAAATTGACAGTATAATTGTTAAGTTTGATGTGTGGGATTTGGAGAGGGTATGTCAATATGTATATCATAATAAAATAGAGGAAGATTTAGTGATTAAATTTCAGAAAAAATATGAATATGATTTGAAAATGATTAGGACGGAGCAGAAAAATAATACATATGAGTGTTATGTAGGAGTAATATCAGGACGGTGCCTTGCTAATATATATAAGGATGAAGGACAACGACTTATAGAAAAAAATGTTAGGTCATTTTTACAAGCAACAGGAAAGATAAACAAGGGATTAAAAGAAACGTTATCTAAGGAACCAGAGATGTTTATGGCTTATAATAATGGGATATCTACAATAGCAGAAGAGTTAATCTTAGATAAAAAAAATTCTAACGAAACAATTATTACAATAAAAGAACTTAAGAATTGGCAAATAGTTAATGGTGGACAAACTACTGCATCTATTTATAATGCATTGAAAAATAAAGTTTTATTGGATGATGTTAATATACAAATGAAGCTTACAGTTATTAGAGATAAAAATAAAGCTAATGAAATAATAAGTAATATTTCTAAATACGCAAATAGCCAAAATAAAATAAATATGTCTGATTTTAGTGCAAATGATGAATACCATATTGAAATGGAACGTTTATCTAGAAAAATATATGTTCCAGCGGATAGAGGAAAATCAAATAATAAGTGGTTTTATGAACGTGCTAGGGGACAATATATGGTCGAATTGAATAGACAAAATACAACAACTGCGAAAAAGAAGTTTAAAGAAATGAATCCTAAGAAACAATGTATTTCGAAAACTGTTGCTGCAAAGTGTCAAATGGCGTGGATGAAGTATCCACATATAGTAAGTAAGGGACTAGAGACTAATTTTATTAAATTTTCAGAGATGGTTAAGAAGAATCAAGTAGAATCTCCGAATGAATCAAGTTATATTTCGATGATATCAAAGGTTATCTTATTTCAGTCATGTGATAAAATAGTTGAAAATTTAAAGCTTGGAGGATATAAAGCGCAAATTAACTATTACACAATAGCGATACTAGCTGAATTTCATGAAAAATCTATAAATGATGAGGAAATTTGGTGTAATCAAAGTATTTCTCCTGAATTATCTTTACTAATAGAAGAAGTTGCACTTAAGGTTTGGGAACATTTTATGAACCCTGAAGTTAAAGGAATAAATATAGGACAATGGTGTAAAAAAGAAGAGTGTTGGAATCTGCTAAAAAAAAGGTATGTTGGTGATATGCAGTAATTAAACATGTTGGAATTGACATACCTAATATGATATGATATGCTGCTTAAAAAGAGGTGAGGTATGTTGTTATGTACAAAATAGTAGATTTGTTTGCGGGTGCTGGAGGTCTTAGCTTAGGGTTTGAAATGACAGGGAAATTTGAAGTTGTAGCATTCGTCGAAAATAATGAGAATGCAGCTGATACGTATCTCAAAAATCACACTAAGGTAAAGCATTATAAAGATATATTAAAACTGGGTTTTAAGGATATATTATATGAAAATTCTAATATAGATGTGGTTATTGGTGGTCCACCATGTCAGGGATTTTCTAATGCAAATAGGCAAAGACGAAAATTAATAAATGGAAATAATGAGCTTGTGAAAAAGTATGTAGAAGCTATAAAAGAGATACAACCCAAAGTTTTTGTAATGGAAAATGTTAAAACAATTGCTTCTGATAAGCAATTTTTCTGTTTAACTCAAAAGGATAAGGAACATATTATTAATGATTTGCATTTAAATATTCAAAATAAAGATGTAGTTTTATATGAAGATAAATTGCATGTTAATGAATTAATAACTATATTGAGTGAAGATAATTATCAAGAAATATTATTAATAGATGATAATCAGTTATATTTAATTAAAAATATAATTAAAAAGAAAAATAAGTTAGATGAGTATTTTGAAAAAAATTCAAATGTTAAGTTACTATATGATTTGATAAAAAAGCTTCAAGTTAGTTTGAATTTACCAGAATGGTATAAAATTATAGTAGAGGAAGCTAAAGAAGCATTAGAAGAAGTATATCGTACAAAAATGATAACTGATAGAAATCATAATAGGATAATGAAATTTTGGGATATACAAAGATTAATAATAGGAATTAATGAATTAAATGATAAAGATGCAATATATGAAATTTATAGCACTACTAATAAAATAATTATTAGTATGAAAACTTATATTGTTATAGAATATATCAAAGCATCTTTTAAATATTTAGGATATAAAATTAGAGGAAGTGTTTTAAATGCTGCTTCTTTTGGAACACCACAATGTAGAGAAAGATATATATTAGTAGGGGTTAAGGAAGAAATTCAAGATGATAAAGATATTGAATTACCACAGCCAATAATTGAGGATGATTTAAATTACATAACAGTTAAGGATGCAATAAGTGATTTAGAAAAATATGAACCGTCTGTTGGGAGTATGGAGGAGAAGATTAATAGGACATATAAGAATAAAGCTAATAGTTTTTATAGAGAATTAGTTTTTACGAATGAAGATAATTATATATATAATCATGTTTGTACAGATTCAGGAGACGTTGCAAAAAGTAGATTTGCAGAAATTAAACAAGGGAATAATTTTCACTCTTTACCAGAGGAGATGAAGAGCAGTTACGAAAATCCAAAACATACTCAGAATACCATATATAAGAGATTAGAGTACAAAAAGCCATCTGACACAGTAGTGAATGTCAGAAAATCAATGTGGATACATCCTAAATTTAATAGGGCTATAAGTGCTAGAGAAGCTGCAAGACTTCAAAGTTTTCCAGATAACTATGTTTTTTATGGAACTAAAGATTCAGTTTATCAACAGATAGGAAATGCTGTTCCACCTATATTAGGAAGAGCGGTTGCTGAGGTAGTATTGGATATATTAGGTTATAAGGGGGATTTAGAAACTTTAAGAAGTTTATATAATAAATATAAAAAGTAATCTTGAGAATATAACAATAAATTAAAAGAATCAAGTTCAATTAGGTAAGTAGTTTCTCATGAAGAAAGTATATATCTAGTTTAGACTTTAACTTCAGTAGGAATTATTATGACAGATAAAACAATAACATGTAGAGATTGCGGAATTGAATTCGTATTTACAACAGGAGAGCAAGAATTCTATAAAGAAAAAGGATTCGAGAATGATCCAACAAGATGCGGAGATTGCAGAAGAGCAAGAAAACAACAAAATAGTAGAAGGTAATTTTAAAATTTGAAGCCTGTAGTATAAACTACAGGCTTTTTTGTATTAGAAAACCCCACGTTAGACGTGGGGTTCAATAAAGCTTTAAGCGATGAGTCTCTAACAAAAAACTCCTTCTGATATAATAAAATTGTGGTCTGGCAACTACAATTTTAAAATCAGAAGGAGGACATTCAAATGAATGATGTACATAGTTTATCACATACAAAATGGAACTGCAAATATCATATT
>JARKVD010000004.1 GCA_029851835.1 Clostridium sp.
GAAATAAGCTAGATTTAGCTGTGGTTACAAAGGTATTTTGTTCTATGCCTGATATGGTAAGCACAGTAGTTGAAGCTGGTGTTAATATAATTGGAGATTCAAGAGTAGAAAACTTAAAGAAAATAAAGAATTTAAATTGTGAAAAACTTCTTTTAAGGCTTCCATCTATAAGTCAGGCTGAGGAAGTGGTAAGGTATGCAGATATATCTTTAAATTCGGAGCTGGATACTTTAAAAGCTTTGTCAAAGGAAGCTGTGAAGGCTAATAAGGTTCATAAGATTATATTAATGATTGATTTAGGAGATTTGAGAGAAGGGGTATGGCCTAGTGAGGTAATTGATATTTCTAAAGAAATTGTAGGGCTGCCTAATATTGAATTCCTAGGTATAGGAACTAATTTAACTTGCTATGGGGGTATTATTCCAGATGAGGTTAACTTAGGAAGACTTGTGGATATAAAAGAAGAGCTTGAGGAAAATCTGGGGATAAAATTAGAAGTTGTTTCAGGTGGGAATTCAAGTAGCCTATATAGGGTTCTAAATAAAACTATGGTTGATGGCATTACTAATTTAAGATTAGGTGAATCTGTGGTTTTAGGTAGGGAAACAGCCTATGGTAAGGATATTCCAGGAATGTTCAAGGATATATTCACTTTTAAAGGAGAAATCATTGAATTAAAGAAAAAGCCATCTATGCCTATTGGAAATATAGGAATGGATGCATTTGGAGAAGTACCAACCTTTGAGGATAAGGGTATGATGAAAAGAGCAATAATATCTGTTGGCAGACAGGATGTAAGAATTGATGGATTAACTCCTAAGGATAAGTTTATAGAAATATTAGGCGGCAGTAGTGATCATCTTCTTTTGAATTTAACTAACTGTATTGAAAATTACAAGATTGGAGATATTATTGAGTTTGATGTAGATTACGGTGCATTATTGTCCTTAATGACTTCAGAGTATATTAATAAGTATATAGTTTAGCAGTCAACAAAAAACAGTTAATGTAGTGCTTTTATTAGTATAGCATTACATTGACTAGTTTTTTTGTTAATTAGTTTAGAATAAAACATATTTGTATTAGCTAAAAGTAGGTATATAATAAAGTAAAGTTGTATAGAGGGGAGATGATTTATATGGTAGATTTTAAAGAGTTTACTGAAGCTCTTAATATAGCAATTAGAAATCTTCATGAAAAGGGTGCATTTTTAACTGTTAAATCAGGTAATGATGTGAATACCATGACCATTGGCTGGGGGAATGTTGGATATCAATGGGGGAAATGTCTATTTGCAGTAATGGTTAGAAAACAGAGATATACTTATGATTTCATAGAAAAAGTAGATAATTTTACTGTAACAATTCCATTAGATGATAGCTTGAAAAAGGAAATAGTTTTCTGTGGAACTAAGTCAGGAAGAGATTACGACAAGTTTAAAGAGTGCAATTTAAAGCTGATGCCATCTAAATTCGTTGATACACCAGTGATTAATGCTCCAAATGTTTTAACCTATGAGTGTAAGATTGTTTATAAGCAAGAAATGAATCCAGAATTTTTATCAGAAGGTATAAAAGCTTCTGCATATCCTAAAGAAGATTACCATGTGATTTATTACGGAGAAGTTGAAGCAGTTTATAAATTATAGATTAAGATACAAAAGGGTTATATCAAGATAATATTGATATAACCCTTTTTAAAATTCATAATTAGAATATCTTATAAATTTCATTCAGTATCTCTTCATAGTTTTCGAAAGAAAAGCCTAGAAGTAAAATTTGGACTGCTAGAATTAAAGGAATACCGAAGGTGAATTTCTTGTGCTTAGTTTTATGCCTAAAGGCATGCATTCCACAAAGCATACCAATTGATCCACCGGCTATTGCTATAGATATAAGTGCTTTTTCACTGATTCTCCATTGCTTTTTTATTGCGCGACGTTTATCTATTAACATTGCAAAGAATGCAACTACATTTATAAATAATAAGTATATGATAAATGGATTAGTCATAATGGAACCCCCTTAATTATTAGATGTGGTTTTATATATAATTTTATATTAATGCAGTAATAATGAGAAGGTGTACATTAAAAAAATGAAATAAAATTATAGAATAGTAGAAAGTTTGTAGTATAATTGGGATTGGACTAAAATATCACTGATAGGGGGAAAATAAATGAAGGCAGCAAATGAAATTATTGCCCTATGTTTTATGATGGCAATAGGTATATATGCCAGAAAGAAAAATTTTATTGACGATAGAGTGGAAAAGGGGCTTAACAGTCTTTTAGTTAATATCACATTACCTATGTCTATAATAAATAGTTTTTATATGACTTACGATAAAAGTATTGTAGATAACTGTAAAAAATTAATTTTTTATTCCTTTATAATACATGTATTGGCATTTGTTATTAGTAAATTAGTATTTTGTAAAACAGAGAAGAAACGTAGGTCAGTGCTTGTGTTTATGGCTACATTTAGTAACTGTGCCTTTATGGGATATCCTGTTTTAGGTAGTATTTATGGAGAAATAGGAATTTTCTATGCATCAATATATAATATCTTTTTCTATATTTTTGTATGGACCTTTGGTTATGGATTATTTAGTACAGGCCTTACAATTAAGGAATCTATTAAAAATATAACGAAGAATGCTGCCCTATGGGCTGTGGCAATTGGTGGAGTTATATTTATTACTCAAGTAACAATTCCAGATTTCTTGCTTTTAGGAATAAGAAGTGTAGGATCAATAACTACACCACTTTCAATGATAATAATTGGTTCTATGTTATGCAGCAGTAATATTAAAGAGGTTTTAACAGATAGGACTTTATATCTTATATCATTTATTAGATTAATATTAGTACCAATATTAGTATTTTTACCAATGAAGTATATAGGAATAGATACAATGCTTATAGCTGTACCAACATTGATTATGGCCATGCCAGGAGCTGCCATATGTCCTGTTATGGCTATTGCCAATGATGGAGATGGTAAATTTGCATCACAATGTGTATTTATTACCACAGTTTTATCTATTGTAACAATACCGTTGTTTGTGGCATTAGTCGGATAAAATGAAGCTTGGACGTATACAAATTACAAATTTGAACAAAATATTGAGGTAGAAGTACTTAAAACATAGTTAGAAAAGTAATGTATGGAGGAAAAACATGAGAACATTATACAAGAACCCAAAGGAGTTGGGAGCATGTCTAAGAGATATGGTAGATGTTTATAGAGATGATTTAATGTCCTATGAAGAATTATCAGAAAGAATACTAAAAATAGTAAAAGCTAATGAAGACAGAGTTTTTAAAAAAGGTGGTAACATAGAAGTTAAAATTGCTAACATTTTAGGTGAAGAAAGAGTAGAAATTATTAACGATATAGTTAATAACTAATATAAAAATATTTTCATAGTTCATGGATAAGATCCATGAACTATTTTTTATATTAAATAAAAAAATATTTGTAAAAATATTGAAAATATGGTAACTTTATTAAAGGAGATTCGTATATTAATTGATTATGTTTTTGACATCAAGTTATAACTAGTTCTTAAATATTATTTTTATAAGAGGGGGATAATTATGTCGAGAAAAAAATGGGGAAAATCTCAAATGTGGAAGAAGATAATTAGCGGAACAATATCGTTATCACTATTTTTATCACTTTTTCCACTAGAAAGCGCAAATGCTTATGAGGTAGTACCAAGAGGTAACCTTAAGGCTATGAAAGAATTGGTTGAGAATCAACAAAAAGAACTTGAAGGAGTAGGGGGAATTGTAAGTCCTATTAAAGAAGGGGTTGATACTTCAACAGAAGAATATCAATCAATCATTGTTGAGTTTAAATCTTTACCTAAGATTACAGCGCAGGCGCTGAACGATGGAGTGAATAAATTCTCACTAGACAATGAAGTCGAAAATGACCATAGGAAATTTAATCAGTTTTTGCTTGGAAATGAAAAGACAAAATCAACTGCAAATTATTCAGTAGATCATTCATATTATGATACTTTTAATGGGGTATCAATGAAAGTAAAAGGTACAGACATTCCATTTCTTTTAGAAAGTGGAGTTGTAAAATCCATTTGGAAAGATGAAGAGGTAAGAATTGAACCAACTGCTCAACAGACAAAAAGTGGTGATGGTCAATCATCAAGGATGGTAACAAGTACACCTTTAATAGGAGTGGACAAGTTAAGAGCTGAAGGAATCACTGGTGAGGGCGTTAAAGTAGGAGTTTTAGATACAGGGTTAGATTATAACCATCCAGATTTAAAAGACAACTATAGAGAAGGTGGATATGATTTTGTTGATAATGACGAGGACCCAATGGAAACTACTTATGATGATTGGCGCGCAAGTAATGCGCCTGAAAAAGATGATAATGGTAATAGCTACTACACATATCACGGAACACATGTATCAGGAACAATAGGAGCAAATGGAAAGAATAGTGAGAGTGAGTTTGCAGTTACAGGAATTGCACCCGATGCTGAAATTTACGGATATAGAGTTTTAGGACCATATGGAGTTGGATCATCATCAGATATTATTGCTGCTATTGAGCAGTCTGTAAAGGATGGTATGGACGTTATAAACCTATCATTAGGAATTACAACACCAAGCCCACTATATCCAAGCTCTATTGCCTGTAACAATGCTGCTATAGCAGGGGTTGTGCCTGTGGTTGCAAATGGAAACTCTGGACCTGGGCCAAGTACCTTAGGTTCTCCAGGAACATCTCCATTGTCAATATCAGTGGGAGCTAGTACAACTAACATATCTATTGATAAGTTTAAATTACAAACATCAAATGGAACAAATATAAATGGAAAACTTCTTGCAAGATCATATGATAGTATGGATTATTTAGTAGAACAGGAATATGAAATAGTTTATGGTGGATATGGTTTGCCAAATGAGTTAAGTGGACTTGATGCTGAGGGTAAAATTTTATTTTTAGATAGAGGATATTTAACTTTTGCAGAAAAGTTTAAGGTAGCTAAAGATGCAAAAGCAGCAGCTTTAATAATTGCAAACAATGTTTCAGGTGAAATGGACTTTTATTTTGGAGAAAGTGTTGGTATGACACCAGGTGTGTCTATTTCTATGGAAGATGGACAAGTTTTAAAGGCGGAACTTGAAGCAAATAATAAACAAATTCAATTAGAAGCTGAAGAGGAAAACAAAGATGATACTCTTCAAGAAGAAACATTAGAAGCTAACGAGGAGAATAAAGATAATACTCTTCAAGAAGAAACAATTGAAAATGTTGACAATAAACCTTTTAAAGTTAAATTGGATTTTGATGGAAAGACTACGACTCAAGCAGATAAGTTAGCTGATTTTAGTTCAAGAGGCCCAGCTTCAGATGAAACAATTAAACCTGACATTACAGCTCCAGGAGTTGGGATTTTCTCAACATATCCTGAGTATGTAAATAGTCCTGAAGAAGGAATTGATTACTCTTCTGCTTATGCTAGAATTGATGGAACATCCATGGCGGCACCACATATAGCAGGTGTAGCTGCATTGATGCTTCAGAATAATAGGGATCTTACACCAGAGCAAATTAAAGTTGCAATGATGAATAATGCTGAAAAATTAGTTGAAGATTATGGGGTTAATGAAATTGGTGCAGGTAGAGTTAATGCATATGATGCTGTTCACGGTGACATAGCAATAAAAGTTTTAGATAAGTGTCAATCTTTGGGTGAATATGATAATAAGATAGAGCTTGATTATATAACTGGATCTATGTCCTTTGATAGGATTTCTCAAAGTGAAAAAGACTCAAGCAAAGAACTGGATTTACAGATTGTTAATTCAGGTGAAGAGAAAAAAACTTTTGATGTATTAGTTGAGTTTCTTGGCGAAAATGTAGATGCTCAAAATGCAGAAGCTAATGGGGTTACATTAGATATACCGGATTCCCTAACTGTATCTGCTGGAAGTACATTAGACTTTAAAGGAGCTATAAATATTCCAGCATCAGCAGCTCTAGGTAGATATGAGGGATTTGTTACATTAAAAAATACTAATAAACCTGATGAAGATTATAGAATACCTTTTGCAGTTAAATACTTAACTCCCGGAGTTGAGTCTGTTGAATTTTCAAGGCCAGCTATAAGTAATGATTTAGAACTGATGCATATGGCAAAAATTCAAGGAATGACCGCAAGTATTACAGTTTCATCTCCTATAGATACAGTAGAAGTATATATAAGGGATTATAAAACTAGGGAAGTTATCGGATTCTTCGGAGAGGATGATTTATCTTATTTGCCACCAGGATATAGTGATAGAATTGTTATTTTAGATGGTAGAGCATCTTATTTCCCAGTTGATAAAGAGGGAAATATAGATTATGTTCGTAGCAGTCTAAGAGATGGACAATATACAATAGAATTAATAGCTAATGATGCAGAAAGTGATGAACAGTATAAATTTTATCATGACATATTAGTTGATAATGAAGATGTTAAGATGGAAATGGATATAGAATCTGGAGTATATGAGATATCAGAGGATATGCTTACAACAGAGGAATATTTAGGATCTGAATATGAAGCATTTTGGCTAAAAGGAAATGTTTCAGATAATAGTATCCCAATTTTAAATGAAATGGGATATGATGTGGATGCAACAAGTATTCAAATTGTAGGATTCGTTAATGGAATGCCTTTATTAGGATTACCTGTTGCAAGTAACGGAGATTTTAAAGTTGGTATTGAGATGGGTGATGTTGAAAATGGAATTTTTGAGTTTTCACCTATGGCAACGGATATAGCAACATCTCAAAATTTATATATGTCACCTAGATATTTCTTTATTAAAAAAGGAAATCCATATTATGGAGTTAACTTAGATAAAAAAGAGATGATTGAAGGAGAAAATATAACAGCTACAATTAATATTAATAATGTAACAGGAAGCAGTTTTGAAACTACAATGGAATATTTGGACGGATTTGAAATTGAAGATATAAGAGTAAATAAACAGCTTCAAAAAATCCTTGATGATAACCAGTATAAGGTGAATATTTCTAAACAAATTACTGGATTTGGTATGATGAATCTTGGTTTGAAAGTTGAAGTAGTTGACAAAGATGGCAATCCAGTTAATATTTCAGGCAACATTTCCTTGGTAGATGTTGAACTAAAATTAGTTTCAGATGCAGAAAGTGATTATTCTAAAGAATATATTCAATGTAATGGAATGGATGTAAAAGATAAGGATGGAGAATTTGTAGATATTTCTTATTCAGGCTACTATGAAGGTGTTTTTATAAAAATGCAGACATCTACAATGAAGACCTTCCAGTTAGCTCAAGGATGCAACGAAATTCCATCCATTACTTCAGCAAATAGAGACTTAGATCAATACCTTTGGATTGAGGACTCAAATGGAAGTAAATATGATGTATTCTATGATGTTAATTATGATGAATATAGAGCGTTTAATTTACCTAAATCTACAGAAGAACTTAGGTTTGTAAGTGCAATGCCTGGACATTTTAAGAAAACCGCAAAATTTATTCCTTCAAGGACAATTAATGATGAGCTACTAGGAAAGGTATATTATTTATTAGGCAGTGAGTTCTATAGAAGTATTGTGGCTGGAGATGTAAATGGTGATGGAGTGATAGATATTCATGATGCCTTAGAGGTTGAAAAGTACTATGGCGAAAAAGTAGATTATAAAGAGAATCCAGTGGACTTCAATTTTGATGGAGTTGTTAATGCTTTTGATATGGATTATATTGTTTATAATTTTACTCTGTATAATGAACAAGTAGTTAATAGAGGTGAACCAGAATTAAGTTATGAAGGAAGAACTTTAGATGATATATTGGAAGCAACAGGATATAATAATGAAGTTCGTTTAGATGGTATTGAGATTGATAAAACTGACATGAACTTAGAAGTTGGTGATACTGATAAGATAACAGCTGTAATTACACCGGAAAATGTGCCTGGAATAAGTTTAATTTGGAGTTCAGGAAATGAAAAAGTTGCAACCGTGGATTCTGATGGTAATGTTACTGCAATCGGTCCAGGACGTACTAATATAAAAGTAGGAACTAGTGATGGTAGACTGAATTTAGCATGTTCAGTTAAGGTAACTATTAATGGAGAGAGTCCAAAAATTTCAGAGGTTACTATAGACGAACCTGTTAGAGAAGTTTATGTAGGAGAAGAATTTGAATTGAATTTCCAAGTTAAGCCATATGATTCATTGGTAAATTCAGTTGAATACGTATCTTCAGCAAACAACATTGTTTCAGTTAAAGATGGAAAAGCAGTTGCACATAAACCAGGTAAAGCTTTTGTAACTTTAAGTATAAATGGAAGTCCGAATGTTGTGAATTGGGAAATAATTGTTAAGGAAAAAGAGACGGACAAAACTCCATTAGAGTCAATCAAGCTTAGCAAAAATAGTTTAAATTTAGAAAAAGGACAATCAAAACAGTTAACTGTAACGTTTAAACCAGAAAATGCTGATAATAAAAATGTTACATGGAAGTCTTCAGATGAAAAAGTGGCTACAGTAATTGATGGAAAAGTAGTTGCAGTAGGAAAAGGTAAGGCTGTAATCACTGTTACAAGTGAAGATGGCGGATATGAAGACACCTGTAAGGTAACTGTTAAGGATAAGGATAGCGGTAAGCCAGAGAAACCAGGCAAACCAAGTCTTCCACAGACTGGAGCTGTAGCTGGTGCATCAGTGGCTATGGTTGTAGGTGCTGCTGTAGTAGGTGCTGGATTATTGCTTGGAAAGAAAAAAACGAAAAATAATTAAATAATAGGTTAAAAGTTTATTGGAAAGAACACTTCTTTTAATATGAAAGAAGTGTTCTTTTTAGGTAAAAATAAAAACTTAATTGATAAAAATACATTTACTTTAATAAAACAATAGGATAAAGTGTAATAATAATCAAATGAATAAAGATAACAAAGGGGAGTTTTATTGTGAATCTAGATTTTATATACAAAAGACAAAGTATAAGAAAATATAAGGATATACTAGTGCCTCGAGAAGATGTGATGGAACTTATTAAAGCTGCAACATATGCACCGTCTCCAAAGAATCAGCAAGGGTGGCATTTTGTTGTAATTGAAAATCGTCAGTTAATAAATAAAATGGCAGATATAGTTTCTGAAAGTCATGACAAATTAGCAAATATGGCTAAAGATGAAGCTGATAAAGCTTTTTATATGAAGCTTAAAAAATATTATACTTTATTTAAAGATGCTCCAGTCTTAGTTGTTGTTTATGGAAAGCCATACGATATGATAGAGTACAAATTATTAAAGGATGGTGGTGCAGATGAAGAAACTTTAAAAGATATTTTAGCACCACAATCTGATTCACAAGCAATAGGTGCTGCAGTAGAGAACTTTTTATTAGGAGCTGCTGCTATGGGCTATGGAACATGCTATATGACTGGACCAACTCATGCTAAAAAGCAGATTGAAGAATTAATTTCTTTTAGCAAAGAGAAGTATAGTTTAATGGCGATGATTACGTTAGGAGTTCCAGAAGAAGATATTCCAAAACAAGCTCCAAGAAAGCCAATTGAAGAGGTTGTAACAATTATTGAATAGTTGAAGAAAATAAATATGATGTATATTTTTATATCATTATTTATGAAGTTGAGAAAAATTTTCAGCTTCCTTTTTATGAACAATTAAAACAATTGAATATATTTTATTATGTGCTAAATTTATTTATATAAGATTAAGTAAATATTAACATGTAAATTTTTATGAGAAGGTGAAATGACATGGATTTTCAAAGGAAGATTCAACGAAGGGCTATTAAGAAAAAGAAATTAAGTGAAGTTCAAGTTTTAGCTACTGGTTTTATTGCTTTAATTATAATTGGAGGAATAATATTAAGTTTGCCTATATCATCAGTTAGCGGTGAAGCTACGAACTTTTTAGATTCAGTATTTACGGCTACTTCAGCAACCTGTGTTACTGGACTAGTAGTTGTTGATACAGGTACTCATTGGAATATATTTGGACAAACAGTAATAATGATTTTAATCGAAATAGGGGGACTTGGATTTATGTCCTTTGCAACTTTTATTACTGTGCTTATGGGTAGAAAAATTACTTTGAAAAACAGATTACTTATGCAAGAGGCAATGAATACCTTTGGAATACAAGGGATTGTTAAAATGATGCTAAAGATAATGAAATTTGCTTTTGTTATTCAGCTAGTGGGGATATTGATTTTAAGCACTCAATTTATACCGCAGTATGGCTTAGGCAAAGGGTTGTTTTATAGTCTTTTTCACAGCGTTTCAACTTTTTGTAATGCTGGCTTTGATATTTTTGGTAATTTTTCTAGTTATACAACCTATTATAACAACCCAGTTGTTTTATTGACGGTTTCTAGCTTAATTGCTATTGGAGGGCTTGGCTTTACTGTCCTTCTTGAACTGTATAACTTCAGGAGAGATAAAAAGCTATCACTTCATAGTAAAGTAGTTTTATATATTACTGGTATTTTGATTCTAGGAGGCGCTTTGTGCTTCTTTATCATGGAGTATAATAATCCAGAGACACTGCAAGTAATGAGTTTAAGAGATAAGATAGTAAATTCTATTGTTGCTTCTATAAGTCCAAGAACAGCGGGTATTAATAGTTTTTCCACTACGGCTATGACTACTTCGGGGAAATTTTTAACTGTTATTCTAATGTTTATTGGGGGATCCCCAGGATCTACAGCAGGTGGGATTAAAACTTCAACATTAGGAATTGTATTAGGTGGAATTATTTGTGTAATAAAGGGACGAGAAGACGTTGAGTTATTTCAAAAGAGAATTCCAAAGGACTTGGTGTATAAAGCTGTAGCAATTATTGGTATAGCCATGTGTTTGGTTTGTGTTGTAACCATGGTTCTAACGGTAACAGAACCAGGACAAGATTTTTTAGCATTGCTTTATGAAGCTACATCAGCTTTTGGTACTGTAGGATTAACCATGGGGGTTACACCAACTCTTAACGATACAGGTAAGATGATAATTATTATATTAATGTATTTAGGAAGGGTGGGTCCTTTAACTGTGGTATTAGCATTATTAAGTAAAAAATCAGAAGGTAGCTTTAAATATCCCGAGGGGAAAGTTTTAATAGGATAACTGTAAAAAAATAGAATAAAATAGGGTTGACACTGGTAAAATTATACCGTAAAATTAAATTATAACAATATATAGTGTTTTATGGTTGCAAAAGCAATAACAGGGAATGAGGTGAGAATCCTCAACAGCCCCCGCTACTGTAATGGCTACGAAACTTTCAATAAAGTCACTGAGATTAACTTGGGAAGACTGAGAGGAGTAGGTTTGAAGCATAAGTCAGGAGACCTACCATAAAATAAAGCAGAAATTTCGGTGGGAAATAGAAGTGATATATAAATGTGATACACTAGAATATAAAATTAAAAGAAATTAATTTTATATCTTTTGTATGCAATTTATTATGCTACTTATAGGCTCTATGGAAATAGAGCCTTTTTTATTTGCTTCTTTACAAATAAATGTGGGGATTTTAAAGATAAGGAGGGGTGAAAGTGAAAGAGGAAAATAAGAAACTGGATTCTAAAGAAGAGAATTTAATTGAACTTATCCATAATATTAAATATGGAGAGATAAAAATTATAGTTCAAGACGGACTACCAATTAGGGTTGAAGAACTAAAGAAATCAATAAAACTTTAAGAGTCACAAAATTGTACTGACCAGAAAGCTGGAGGTGCTATGGTATTAGTGGTAGAGAAATTATTATTACTTTAGCAATGAAGGAAGTAAAGGGGGAAGTTCAATAGTGAAAAAGAAAAATTTAAAATTTAAAAAATTAATTAGTTTTATGATTTTTATGGTGATGCTGTTTACAACAACAGTTAGTGCATTTGCGCAAGGTAATGGGGTTAAAGGTATAAATACGCCATCAGGGTATGTAACAGTTTCTATGGAAAAGTTTACATTAGGTCTTGGATATATTATAGAACCTGTAAAGGTTCCTATCTATGAAGGAACAACAGTAGCTAAAATAATTACGGATTTGTTAGGTAAAGGTAATTATACTAATACTGGGTCAGTTGAAAGTGGGTTTTATCTTGCATCAGTTAAAGATGACGATACAAGAGAGCCAAATGTACCACAGTATATATTAGATCAATGTGGCTCAATTGATGAAAGAGGAGAAGAAGGGTGGCTGGGAGAATTCGATTATACATTTATGTCTGGTTGGATGTATTGTGTAAATAATGAGTTCCCTAATTTTGGAAGTGCGGATTATTATCCCAAGGATGGAGACGTTATAAGATGGCAGTTTACCGTATATGGATACGGAATGGATATAGGTGGAGGATTTGCTGGTGATGACACAGAAGGATCCTTTGAAAGTTCTTATGTTCCAATAGCAAACAAGGATGCACTTACAGCAAAACTTTCAGAAATAAACAGTGCGGAGAATAAGGCTGAACTTCTTGCAAAAGATGGAGCACAAGCAGCTTATGACAAGGCTTATGCAACTATACAAATTGCAGAAGTTTCACAGGAAAAGGTAGATGCTGCTTTAGCCACACTAAACAAAGCACTTAATCCAGAAGTTACACCACCAACTTCAGATATAGAATTAGTTCAACCTAATCCTTCGGTTAAAGAAGCCATAAATCAAACAGCAGCTGATATGTATAAAAATACGCAAAATCCTGCCATAGGCACCTTCAGTGGAGAATGGACAATACTTGCATTAGCAAGAGCTGGTTATGATGTGCCACAGAGTTATTATGACAAGTACTATGCTAATGTAGAAAAGGAAATAATAGAGAAAAATGGTGTTTTGCATAATGTGAAGTATACTGAATATTCAAGAGTAATTTTAGGACTTACATCTATAGGTAGGGATGTAACTAATATAGGTGGATATAACTTGCTTGAAAAATTGGCCGATTTTAATGGGGTAAAAAAACAAGGAATAAATGGTCCTATTTTTGCTCTTATAGCTTTAGATACAAATAAATATGAAATTCCTATAGTTGAAGGAGTGAAGGTTCAGACAACAAGAGACATGCTTATAGATTATATTTTACAAAAAGAGATAACAGCTGCAGATGGAACAGTGGGTGGATGGGCATTATCAGGTAAAGTTCCAGATCCAGATATAACTGCTATGGCATTACAATCCTTAGCTCCATACAAAGAAGATCCAAAGGTTAAACCTTATATAGATAGAGCAGTACAAGTATTAGCTGATATACAATTACCTTCTGGTGGATACTCAAGCTGGGGAACAACAAATAGTGAAAGTATAGCTCAAGTTATTGTTGCATTAACAGCATTAGGTATAGATCCGGCAACAGATACAAGATTCATAAAAGAAGGTGGAAATTGGATAGTTTCTGCTATCATGGATTTCTACGTAGAAGGTGGTGGATTTAAGCATATTTTAGATGGTTCTAAAGATGCTATGGCCACAGACCAAGGTATGTATGCTTTAGTTGCATATGACAGATTTATAAATGGTAAAAATTCTCTATATGATATGACTGATGTAGAAGTAACTGAGAATATGGCAGGAAAAGCTATCATTACTGCACCAGAAAGAATAGTAGGAAATAAAGGAACAGAATTCAAAATTAATGTTAAGGTTGGAAGTTGGCCAGAAGGGGTATACAAGTTATTAGATGGTATAATAACTCTTCCAGAAAAGGTTGAAGTTAAAGAAGTTGCTATGAGCAGTTCTATGTCAGGGGGCCTACCTGACTTTGGTGTTGAGGAAAATAAATTACGTTTAGTTTATACAAATACAGATTTAAGTGATATTACTTCATCTTCAACAGAGTTTCCAGCGGATGTTATGACTATAACATTAGCTTTAACAGAGGATTTACCTAAAGATAGTGAGTTGGTATTTAATTTAGACAATCTTAGCTTAAAAGCAGGTTCTGATGCTTCAGCTACAACTCCTTATGACACAGGAAATGGTAGTGCAAGAGTGATTATTGGTGAGGTTGTTACAGCTAAAGGCAGAATACTTTATGATGGAGATGGAATAGAGCTTATTCCTGCAGATAAATCTGCAATTGCGGTTGAGTTTTCAAATTTAACTAGTACTCCTAATATAATATTTAACGAGAAAACTACTATGGTATATTCCAAGGAAATGTCTGATAAATCTAATGTTCCTACTTATGTAGCATTAGTAAATAAAACAGAAGCATTAGATGGGTTAAATGATATGTCTAAATATGCTATAGGTAATAAAGAGTCATCAAAAATTAAGTTTGGAGATGCTAACGGAGATAATGTTATAAATGCACAGGATGCATTAAATACTTTATCAGCATGGCTACGTAAGAGCAATGCACCAAATGGTAATGAAATTCTTTCAATGAACGTTACGGCAGATTCAAGAATTGACACCTATGACGTTCTTGGAATTATGGAGAACTACGTAAATGGAAATGAATTAAGAGTTGTAAATAAGTAATATTTAAAGCTAATTTGACCGATAAGATGAAAGTCTTATCGGTTGAATTGATAAAGTAGGGGGAGGGGAATTAGATGATTAATAAATTAAAGAATATGTCTAGAAAACAGAAAATTATAGCATCCTCCATGGGGATATTAATTATTGTTTTGATTATTTTTATTTTAACTAAGTTATATGCATTTATAGAAACTCCAACAATTACACTGTTACCGCCAGCTCCAATAGAGGTGTCTGACAGAAATGAATTTTCTATAGACGTAGTATTATCAGACTTAGGTAAGGACCTATATCCAGCAGCTAGCTTAACAGTAGGATTTGATAAAAATAAATTAGAGTTTACAGGAACAAAGTTAGGAACCATGATGACTTATGGTGACACTACAATAGACGGAAATTCCTTTGATATTCCTCTTTGGATATGCAACGTGGAGCGAGCAAATGAACTTGGAGAGATAAATACCATGTATATGGACATGACTGCGGGTAAATATGCTTATTCTAAAAGTGGTTTTGATAAGGAAACAAAAAATGTTGTTCTTAGATTAGGATTTAAATTGAAAGATAGTGCAGTAAAGGGTGAAGTATATAATATAAAAATTCATGATGCAGTAATAGCAGCTATAAATGGCGACAAGGATAATACAAGCCTTGCTACCAATCAGGATACATTAAGAGCTAGAAGCTGCAAAATAGTAGTTTTAAAGTAATAGCTGGGAGGAGAAGGAATGAAGAAGAATTGGAAGAAGGTTGTAATACCATTACTTATAATAGGTGTAATTGTAATGGGGTCCTTGACAGCATGGTCATTGTTAAAGCCTGAAGCAAATTCTAGAGTAAGTGATATTCCAGGGGATGGGATAATTTCCGCGTCTGTATTTAAGGATTTAATGAAATCTAAAGATATGATGATGTTCAATGGTGAAGCTGAAAGTATAGAATATCAGTGGCTATTTTTAGGAAGTGATATCAAGAAGCCACGAGACATCAATTTATTAGTGGAGTTTATAGATGATAATTTGAATCAGGTAAAAAAGGCAGTAAATTCAGAGTGGATACAAGGAATTACCTTTAAAGATAAAGAGAAAATCGAATCGAATCCAACCTTATCTGTAGATGTTGGAACTAAATGGAACTGTAGTGGAGCAAATATATATAAATATGATGCGGTTACGGGGCAATGTTCAGTGGTTGTAGGGGCAAGTGTGGAAAATGATGAAAGTACAACTATAACCTTTACAGTATCAGAGAATGATGGAACTTATTATATTGTAGGAAATGGTATTGTAGATGGAACAGCTCTAAATTCTAATGATGAGATGAATAAGTTAAATGATGATAAAGAAGAAAATAAAGAACCACAACAGTATCTAACAGGAAATTCATCAGGAAATAAGTCTAAGGACAAATATAAAGATACAGCTGATGAAAGAGCACAAATGGCACAAGGTTCAGATAATAAAGATAAGTATATGACAGATCCAACTCCAGAAGGTAAGCCTGGTCCAGTAGAGTGGCAGGACGCAACTGTTGATAAAAGTAAAGTAAAGTATTGTACTTTATCAGTAAGATGCGATACCTTGCTAATACCTGAAAATTATGCAGAAGCAACCTCTAATGGAAAGGCGGATATGATTCCAGCAGATGGAACTATTTACGCTGCAAGAACAGTGGAGTTTTATGAGGGAGAATTTGTTTTTGATGTGCTTCTAAGGGAAATGCAGAAAGAAAAGATTCATATGGAATTTTCAATGACACCAGTATATAACAGTAATTATATTGAGGGTATACACAACTTATATGAGTTTGACGGCGGTGCTTTAAGCGGATGGATGTATAAAGTAAATGGATGGTTTCCTAACTATGGATGCAGCAGATATCAGCTTAAGGATGGAGATGTAATAGAGTGGGTTTACACCTGTGATCTGGGAAGAGACGTAGGCTGTGACTGGATGACGGAGTAAGGTATGAGTAATTCATTTAAAAACTTTCATCCTGTAGTAAACTTTTATTATTTTACTGCAGTTATTTGCTTTAGTATGTTCTTTATGCATCCAATTTTTTTAGGAATATCTCTAACTGGATCTTTTATTTACTCGGTTTTATTAAAAGGAAAAAGGGCAGTGAAATTTAATGTTATATACATGTGTCCAATGCTTTTGGCAACAGCTTTAATTAATCCGGCGTTTAATCATGCGGGAGTGACTATATTATTTTACTTGAAGAGTGGTAACCCAATTACTTTAGAGTCTATTTCATATGGTATAGCAGCAGCGGTAATGTTTATATCAGTAATTTTATGGTTCTCATGTTATAACGAAATAATGACTTCAGATAAGTTTATATATTTGTTTGGAAGAATTATACCTGGTTTATCCTTAATATTTTCTATGGTTCTAAGATTCGTGCCCAAATATAAAGCTCAAATAAAAGTTATATCCAATGGGCAGAAATGTGTTGGGAGAGATATAACTAATGGCAGTGTTTTTGCAAGAGTTAAAAATGGTATTAAGATAATTTCAATGATGACCACATGGGCTTTAGAAAATGCAATTGAAACTGCAGATTCTATGAAATCTAGGGGATATGGATTAAAAGGTCGTAGCAGCTTTTCTATTTTTAGATTTGATAATAGAGATAGGATTACGTTACTAACAATGATAATACTTACTATGATTATTTTAATAAGTGCTTTTAATGGAGAAAACAGTATTGTATATTTTCCTATGATAAAAATAAAAGCAGTCTCAATATTCAGTGTAATTGTGTATGTTTCGTATACATTACTGTGCTTTATTCCAGTAATTGCTGATGTAAGGGAGGAAATAGTATGGAGACGTTTGAAATCAGATGTTTAAGTTTTTCATATCCATTAAAAGATAAGGAAGTTCTTAAGGACATCAGTTTTACTGTTGAGTCTGGAGAGTTTATAGTTATATGTGGCAAGTCAGGATGTGGTAAAAGTACATTGCTTCGCCATCTTAAAACCACCTTAACGCCTCATGGGAAAAGGCAGGGAGAAATTAGATTCAAAGGCAGAAGACTTGAAGAGCTTGAGTTAAGAATTCAAGCTTCAGAAATTGGTTATGTATTGCAAAATCCTGATAACCAAATAGTCACAGATAAGGTTTGGCATGAACTTGCATTTGGATTAGAAAGCTTAGGGTATGATAGCAATACAATAAGACTAAGGGTGGCGGAAATGGCTAGTTTTTTTGGAATCCAAACTTGGTTTATGAAAAGTGTAACAGAGTTATCGGGAGGGCAAAAGCAGTTACTTAATTTGGCTTCCATTATGGCTATGCAGCCTTCAGTTCTAGTTTTGGATGAACCAACATCACAACTTGATCCTATTGCAGCTAATGATTTTTTAGCAACTATAAAGAAAATTAATAGAGAAATTGGAACAACGATAATAATGACTGAACACCATTTAGAAGAAGTTTTTACAATGGCTGATAGGGTTATAGTGATGGATGACGGTAAGATTATAGTCAATGATACTCCTATGAGGGTAGGGGAGAGGTTAAAGAGAATTAATCATGAAATGTTTACAGCTATGCCTACTGCTATGAAGGTACATGCAATGGTTGAAAATAATTTACCATGTCCGATTACTGTAAGAGATGGGCGAAGATGGATAAGTGATTTAATAAAGGATGAAGAAATTTTACATAACAGTGTTAAGAAGAATAATCAAATAAATAGTAAAAGTAATTTAGAAAATAAAGAGCCAAGTGAAAATAGAAAAATAAGAAAATCTTATTTACGATTAGGGAAAAAAGTATGTGATGATAAGGATATAGCAGTTAAGTTAAAAGATGTATGGTTTAGATATGAGAAAAATGGAGTTGATATAATTAAAGATTTATCACTTCAGGTATATTCAGGGGAGTTTTATTGTATTCTTGGAGGAAATGGTACAGGAAAAACTACAACACTTTCAATAATTAATGGCATAAATAAACCTTATAGAGGACGAGTAGAGATTGGTGGAAAAGATATAAAGGGGATAGGAACTAAAGAGCTGTTTCAAAACAATTTAGGGGTGTTGCCACAGAACCCTCAAGTTTTATTTGTAAAGAAGACAGTGGAACTGGATTTACAAGAGATGTTATCAAGGGTAAAAATATCTAAGGAAGAAAAAAGAAGGAGAGTTTTAGAGGTTGCAAAGATGGTTGAGATTGAGGATTTACTGACTATGCACCCTTATGACTTAAGTGGAGGGGAACAACAAAGAGCTGCCTTAGCAAAGATTTTGCTGTTAAATCCTAAAGTTATCTTACTTGATGAACCTACAAAGGGACTAGATAGTTACTTTAAAGAGAAGCTAGCCAGGATACTAAGAAAGTTGCTTAAAGCTGGTTCAACAGTAGTGATGGTGTCTCATGATATTGAATTCTGTGCTAAATATGCAGATAGATGTTCATTATTTTTTGATGGGAATGTAGTAACAACGGATTTAACAAATAAATTTTTCTCAGGAAACAGTTTTTATACAACCTCTGCTAATAGAATGTCACGTCATGTATTTAAAGATGCAGTAACTTGTGAGGATGTGATTGAATTATGCAAAGAAAATCAGAAGAAAATAATTTAGAAGAATTGTATATGTATAATGAAGATCAGAAAGAAAAATTAGGATTAGAAGGCTCAAAAAAATATAAGCGGTTAAAAAAAAGATTAAGTGAAAGAACTGTTTTAGCAGCATTATTGATTTTGATAGCAATTCCAATTACTATAGCCTTTGGTATATTTGTTTTGGATGACAGAAAATATTATTTTGTTAGTATACTTATAGTCTTATATACTATGATTCCATTCTTTATGATATTTGAAAGACGAAAGCCGCAAGCTAGGGAGCTCATAGTAATATCTGTGTTAGCAGCTATTGCAGTGGCTGGAAGAACAGCTTTTTTTATGCTGCAACAGTTCAAACCTTTAGTAGCAGTAGTAATAATATCAGGTGTGTGTTTTGGGGGAGAAGCAGGATTCATGGTAGGTGCTGTTTCAGGGTTTGTTTCTAATTTTTTATTTGGACAGGGTCCATGGACTCCATGGCAGATGTTTGCTTTTGGTATTATTGGCTTCATTGCAGGGGTTTTATTTAAACTAGGCAGATTAAAGAAGAGTAGATTAGCTCTATGCATATATGGAGGAATCGCCACTTTCGCAATTTGTGGACCAATATTAAATACGGCATCTGTATTTATGATGTATTCTAAATTTAGCTATGAAGCTTGGATCGCTTGTATGATTTCAGGTGTTCCCTTTGATTTTGTGCACGCTGTGGCCACGGTGTTCTTTTTATTTATTATTTCTCAGCCAATGATTGAGAAGCTTGATAGAATTAAAATTAAGTATGGACTTATTGAGCCGTAGATTAAAGGTATGTCCATATAAGAAGTATGAAATGATGAGATAAAAGTCAGGATACAATAATGTGAGTAGCCCCTGTCTACTTGACAGGAACATATCTATGTATCCTGGCTTTTATTAGAGTTTTAAAGTAACAAATTATAGGTTATAATATGGAAATGATGAATGAAATATAAGACTTAAAATAGATGTATAATAAGGAGAAACATATGGCTAAGGTAATAGTAGTTGGAGGGGGCCCTGCTGGAATAATGGCAGCTTTAAGTGCTTCAAAGACTAATGAAGTGATATTAATAGAAAGAAATAATGAAATTGGAAAAAAGCTAAAGCTTACAGGTGGAGGCAGATGTAACATCACTAATAATAGGGCAATAGAAGAATTGTTTGATAAGGTTGTTACTAATAAAAAGTTTTTGTATAGTGCTTTTTATACTTTTTCCAATGATGACTTACTTTCATATTTTAAAGAAAACAATCTTGAATATAAAGTTGAATATGATGAGAAGGTTTATACTGCAAGCGATAGAGCTGATGATGTTATAGAAGTGTTAAAGAATGACCTTAGAAAAAATGGAGTTAAAGTTATTTATAATACATTGGTTGGAGATTTGTTAGTAGAGGAGGGAGAAGTAAAAGGTGTTATTACCTATAGTGGGGATAAGCTTTTAGGTGACAAAGTTATAATTACTACAGGGGGTAAAAGTTATCCGCAGACAGGCTCAGATGGGTATATGTATGAGGTCCTTAAGAAACATGGACACAATATAAAGCCTTTATATCCTGCCTTAATACCTCTTGTTATAAAGGAGGATTTTGTGAGAAATCTTCAAGGGGTATCTATGAAGGAAGTAGTAATTTCTACAAAAATTAAAAAGAAAAAGATAGAATTAACGGGTGATATGATTTTTACTCATTTTGGAATCTCTGGTCCAGGAGTTCTGAAGTTTTCATCATATATAAATAAGCAGCTAGATAATGGAGAGGTAGAAATAAATTTAGATTTTCTTCCAGATAAGTCAAGGGAGGAAATTTCAAAGGTTATTAGAAGTAATCCTAATAAAAGTATGCTTAATAATTTAAAGACTATTTTACCACAGAATTTTGCAAAGGAAATTCTAAACCTCTTAGGATTAACAGAAGTTAGCATCCATGATTTAAAGAAGGAAGCTGAAAGAAATCTTATTGATTATATTAAGGAAATGAGACTTACAGTTAGAGAAACTTTAACAATTAAAGCTGCAATGGTAACTAGCGGTGGAGTAGATGTTAAAGAAATTAATTCATCAAATATGGAGTCAAAGCTTATAAAGAATCTATATTTTGCTGGGGAGGTTATAGATATTGATGCTGAAACCGGAGGATATAATCTTCAAATAGCATTTTCAACAGGGTATTTAGCTGGTTGTGGGTATTAATAGTTATTTACAAAGTAGATGAAGCATTTGTTTAAGCTTCATCTACTTTATTTTTGGCAAAATATTGGTATTTTATTTATTTAATCATATAATTAAACAGTGTAAATGATTTTATTTGATTAGTTTAGCATTTGAAGGAGATTTAAAATGAATAAGAAAAAATTTTATACCAGCAGGATAAATATTGTATTGCTGGCGACTCTTTGCTGTGCATTATGGGGAAGCGCCTTTCCCTGTGTAAAAGTAAGCTATGAACTTTTTAATGTAGCTTCAGGTGATGTTTCAACAAAGTTAATTCTGGCAGGGTATAGATTTGCTTTAGCAGGAATAACTGTTTTAGTGTTTCAAGGAGTTGCTAAAAAGAACATATTTAAATATTCAGGAAGGGAGTTTGTGGAAATGACTATTATGGGACTTGCTCAAACAACTCTTCAATATACTTTTTTTTATGTAGGAATGGCGTATGCATCAGGGGTTAGCGGTTCTATAGTTAATGGAACAGGAACTTTTTTCAGCATAATTATTGCACATTTTATCTATAAGAATGACAGGATTAATTTTAATAAGGCTATTGGATGTATTATTGGTTTTCTAGGAGTTGTTATAGTAAATTTAAGAGGTGGCTCCCTTTCAGAAAGTGGGTTCACTTTAATGGGAGAGGGTTTTATAATTTTAGCAGCATTTATTACTTCAGCTGCTGGAGTATATGGGAAGAAGATTACTCAAAATAAGGATGCATCAGTGGTAACTGGATATCAATTATTTATAGGTGGCGTTATTTTAACCGCATCAGGCTTTATTTTGGGTGGAAGTCTTACAGGCTTCACATTAAAATCTACAGCACTTCTTATATATATGGCTTTATTGTCTTCAGTGGCTTTTGCAGTGTGGTCTGAATTACTAAAGTATAATAAGGTTGGAATCATAGCTATGTTTAACTTTCTAATACCTGTATTTGGAACTCTTTTATCCGCAATTATTCTTAGTGAAAATATATTTGATATAAGGATTCTAATAGCTTTAATTTTAGTTTGTACTGGAATATTTTTGGTTTACAGGGTTAAACCTGAAAAAGAAGTTGTTAATAAAAAAAATAGTAGTAATGTCTTTGAGTTAAAATGAAAAATTAAAGATGTAATTTCTGTAAAATTACCATGAATGAAATAGAGAACAAAATTACAGTGGAATTTTGTTCTCTATTATTTTTGTGGTTTTTATATATATTTAAAGTTGTTATTAACCTATGTTTCATAGAAAACTATTCAATGATTTCTTTTGCTGTAAGAGCGCCATTTCTATAAGCTCTAGGGGAAATTCCCGTTACCTTTTTAAACATTTGACTAAAGTAAGAGGAGTTTGAGAATCCAACTATAGAAGTTATATCCCTAACAGTATAATTTGTATTAACTAAAAGATTTTTTGATTCTTCAATACGCTTTTTAATTAAGTAGTTTATTGGGGATATTCCCATCTGCTTTGTAAATAGGTGTACTAGGTGAAATTTATTAATGTAGGTCATGCTAGACAGTAGGTCTAAGTTAATATCCTGTGAAAAATTTGAGTCGATGTAGTTTTTGATTTTCAAACATTCAACATTAAGCTTTTCAGAGGTTTCTGTGATTAAAAGGTCAGGGCTTGTATTTCTAGTAATGTAAATTAAAAATAAAGTCAATATGCTTTTACATGCTAGCTCATAGTTTTGTTTTTTCTCTTCCAGTTCTTCCATAAGGATGTTAAGATAATAAAGAATTTCATGTTTTTTATTATCAAAATTGAATTGTTTAAACACTAAGGTATTGTTAGCTTCTTCTAAGGCAAGGTTGTTAATTCCAAATACGATATATTCTAAAGCGTCACTAGAGTTTACAGATTTTTCTGTATGATAACAGTTTGGATTTATTATAATTAAATCACCTTCTGAAACAGAAATGTTTTGTCTATCTATTTCGAAAAATCCGTGGCCTTTAGTTATAAAAAACAGCTCGGTAAAAGGATGGACGTGAGGGGTGCTGTGCCAATCACTTCCGTATTTTGCTTTACTTATATATATTAATTCAAAGTTTAAATTTGTTATATTTTTTTCATCTACTAAATATGTATTGTTACTCATATGTCACCTCGTTAGAATGGTTGTCTATATTATACCATAAGATTTGAAAAGTTTGAATTCTTTGCAAAATAAGATAAGTAAAATATTTGAATAATTTCAAAAATAAATATATTGCCAAGGAAAACAATATACATAAATAAATCAACAATAAATTTGTTGTGTAAAAGATTTCAGAAAAGTAAACTAATTATAATGGGCGAATTGGGAAGGGGAAATATTTATGAAAAAGAAGAGTCGAGGAAAAGGTTTATTTGTAACGCTGTCTTTATTACCTGCGTTAATTTTATTCGTTTTATTTATGGTTGTACCAACTATAAATGTATTTTGGATGTCTTTATTTAAATGGGGAGGGCTGACAAATAATAAAAAGTTTGTAGGCTTTAATAATTTTAAAATTTTATTCCAAGATATGAATTTTGTTAGATCGCTTAAAAACACGTTATTCTTGATTGTTATAGTTACTATTGTGACATTAGTTCTAGCAATTGTTTTAGCAGCAATTTTATCTAGAGAGAACATCAAGTTTAAAAATTTCTTTAGAATAATATTCTACCTGCCTAATATACTATCAGTTGTTGTTATATCATCAATATTCTCAGCTATATTAGATTCAAATACTGGTATAGTTAATGCGACCTTGGGATTCTTTAATTTGGAGTCATTGCAGAGAATGTGGCTTGGTGATCAAAAGGCTGTAATATGGTGTATTGCTATAGCTATGATATGGCAAGCGATTGGTTATTACATGGTTATGTATATGGCTGGAATGAGTAGTATTCCAAATAGTTTATATGAGGCTGCAGATTTAGAAGGAGCTTCAAAGGTATATCAATTCTTTAATATTACTTTACCACTTGTATGGAATACCGTTAGAACAACACTAACATTCTTTATTATAAGTAGTATTAATCTAAGCTTTTTGTTTGTAAAGGTAATGACAAGTGGAGGACCAGATGGATCATCAGAGGTACTTCTAAGTTATATGTACAAGCAGGCATATTCTAACTCAGCTTATGGATATGGAATGGCCATTGGTGTAGTTATATTTATTTTTTCTTTTGGGTTATCACTTGTTATCAACAAATGTACTAAAAGAGATACAATACAATTCTAGGAGGTAGTAGTGTGAAGAATATGAAGAAAAAGTTTAATAATATGTCATCGGATCAATTGGTAAAATTCTTTATATACTTTTGCTTAAGCGCATTTGCATTAAGCATAATAATTCCTCTTGGATGGTCCATATTAGCTTCGATTAAACATAAATCAGAGTTCTACGGAAATCCATGGGCATTACCAAAAGGTTTCTATTGGGAGAACTTCCAAAAGGCCTTTGTAGAAGCTAAAATGGGAGAATATTTCATAAACTCTATATTTGTAACTGCTTTAGCTTTAGTTATTCTTTTAGCAGTTGCAATACCAGCAGCTTATGTATTATCTAGATTCGACTTCAAGGGAAATAAAATAATAAATGGTTTATTTTCAGCAGGATTATTTATCAATGTTAACTATATTGTAGTACCAATCTTCTTATTAGTACTTGATGGAGAAAAGTTAGTAAGACAGATGTTTGCGCTGCCAATGGCAATGACTGTGTTTTTAGATAATAAGATAGTGTTAGCATTGATTTATGCAGCAACCAGTCTACCATTTACAATACATCTTTTAGCGAATTACTTGAAGACTATTTCCAAATCTTATGAAGAAGCAGCAGAAATTGATGGCTGCAGTTACTTCCAAACATTAAAAAAGGTTATTATACCAATGGCTAAGCCAAGTATTATAACAGTTATTTTATTTAATTTCTTATCTTTCTGGAATGAGTATATTATTGCATTAACAATGCTTCCAAACTCATCCAAAACACTGCCTGTTGGATTGTTAAATCTATTCCAGGTTCAAAAGACGGCAACGGACTATGGTGCGCTTTATGCAGGTTTAGTTATAGTAATGGTGCCAACAATAATTTTATATATTATGGTTCAAAAGAAACTTACAGAAGGTATGTCTATAGGTGGACTGAAAGAATAGGGGGAAGACAGAATGTCAAAGGGAAGAGTTACGATACCAACGGATGTTAATTTTATAAAAGAAACCTTAGAAATAGTTGAAAAATGGGGAGCAGATGCAATTAGAGACTGCGACGGTTTTAAGCTTCCAAGAGAAATAAAAGGTTTAGCAGAAAGAATATATTCTACTTATTTTGTTGCTCGTGGAGACAATAACTGGGCAGAAGCAAACAAGGAAGAGTTGCAACAGACTTATTTAATGACTAAGCATCATGTGGCTACAAGTGAAACTTTAACAATAAATATAATGGAAGGTTACTTTGCAGAGCAGGTTCAGCCAGATACTTACCATGATATAAAAATATGGTGGGAAGTAATAGATAGAACTACTGATGATATAGTTCCTGTAGAGAAATGGAGCTATGATGAAGAGAGTCAAACTGTAACTATTAAAGAAACTAAAAAATGGCATGAGTACACAGTATCATTTTTAGCATACTGCATCTGGGATCCAACTCAAATGTATAATCATATTACAAATAATTGGGGAGATAAGCCTCATGAAATGCCTTTTGATGCAAGAAAGCCAAAGACAAATGAATATATCTTTAAGGCAATGTATAAGTGGTTGGATGAGCATCCAGAATCAAATGTAGTTCGTTTTACTACATTCTTCTATCATTTCACTTTAGTATTTAACGATTTAGCTAAGGAGAAGTTTGTAGATTGGTTTGGATATAGCTCAAGTGTAAGTCCGGAAGCTCTTGAAGCTTTTGAGAAAGCTAAAGGTTATAGATTAAGACCAGAGGATATCATTGATGAAGGATATTACAATTCAACATTCAGGGTTCCATCAAAGCAGTATATGGATTATATAGATTTTCAACAACAGTTTGTTGCTGAAAATGTGAAAAAATTAGTTGATATAGTTCATGAAGATGGAAGAGAGGCAATGATGTTCCTGGGAGACAACTGGATAGGTACAGAACCCTATGGTAAGTACTTTGAAAGTATCGGAATGGATGGAGTTGTTGGTTCTGTAGGTGGAGGGGCAACTCTAAGAATGATAGCTGATATACCTGGAGTTAAGTATACAGAAGGAAGATTTTTACCATACTTCTTCCCAGACACTTTCTATGAAGGAAATGATCCAACAATAGAAGCTAAGGAAAACTGGATAACTGCTCGTCGTGCTATAATGAGAAAACCTCTTGATAGAATAGGTTATGGTGGTTATTTATCTTTAGCATATAAGTTCCCTAAGTTTGTAGAGTATATCGAAGGGGTATGTAATGAGTTTAGAGATATTTATGATAATATTGCAGGGAGCAAGCCATACTGTGGATTAAAGGTTGCAGTTTTAAACTGTTGGGGTAAGCTGCGTTCATGGCAGACTCACATGGTAGCCCATGCACTATGGTACAAGCAAATTTATACTTATCTTGGAGTTATTGAATCTTTAAGTGGTATGAGCGTAGATGTAAACTTCATCAGTTTCGATGATATAAAAGAAAATGGTATACCAAGTGATATAGATGTAATAATAAACGCTGGAGATGCAGGAACAGCCTTCAGTGGTGGAGAAACATGGCTTGATCCACAGGTTATAACAACAGTAAGAGAGTGGATTTATAACGGTGGAGGATTTGTTGGCGTTGGAGAGCCTTCAGCAGCATTAAAGGGAGGACACTTCTTCCAGCTTGCAGAAGCACTTGGAGTTGATAAGGAGCTTGGATTCTCACTAAGCACAGATAAATACTTTAAAACTGCCATGGATAAACATTTTATAACAGAAGATGTGGTAGATACAATAGATTTTGGTGAAAGTCAAAAGAATATATATGCAACTAAGGCATCAACAGAAATCATTACTTATGAAAATGGAGATCTACTAATGTCATCTAATGATTATGGAAAAGGAAGAGCTGTTTATATAGCTGGATGTCCATATTCACCACAAAATACTCGTATTTTAATGAGAAGCTTCTACTATGCAGCGCATAAGGAAAATGAAATGAAAAAATGGTATGCAGACAACTTAAATTGTGAAGTGTCAGCTTACTTAGATACTAAGAAATATGCAGTAATAAACAATACAATGGAAGCACAAAGCACCATGGTATATGATGGAGAAGGTAAATCTGTCAACATTGACCTTAAGCCATGTGAAATAAAATGGATGAATATGTAGGTTAAATTTTAAAGCCAAGAGGTGGATAATATGATAAAAAAGTTAGTTTATCTAGTAATATTTATAGTATCATTGGTGATGGTAGTAAAAGGAAATAGAGTGCCTGATTATAAAGGGTTAATTATGATGTTTATAGGAACGACCGGTTTATTATCAGAATTATATATTTACAATAAAAGTTATCAATAAGTGGGAAGGCTATCTTTTGATAGCCTTTCTATGAATGTAATTAAGAATGATTGAATTTAGAATTAAGAATGAAGGAGGTTTTTCCTCACTGCGTTCGGATAAACTTTAAATTGATTTTTTTATGGAGAATTGTGAATTATGTAGTTTGCCTCATCAAATTGAAAATTTGGTAAGGTAAATATATAAAAAAATCCGAAGGAATTTCATACATCATTCTACATTCTTAATTAATAAGGGGGCAGAAATCAAATGGAAAATAAATACCTGGATATAGTTAAAGAAGCTGTTGAAGCCATTGACTTTAAAGGTGACATTATTGAAGTAAAGCCTTTTGGTGGAGGACACATCAATGATACTTTTCTAGTTGTAACAGAAAATGAAGATATGAGAGAAAAGTATATTCTTCAAAGAATTAATCATGATATTTTTAAAAATGTAGAAAAGTTAATGGAAAATTACTGCAATGTGTGTGATTACTTGAAAAAGGTGGTCAAAGGAAGAGGTGGCAACCATTTAAGAGAAACTATAACAGTAGTTAAAACTAAAAATGGAAATAGTTTTGTTAAAGACTCTAAAGGTAATTATTGGAGAGGAATATTATTCATTGAGAACTCAATAACTACAGAGGTAATACAGTGCAAAGAAGATTTTTATAAAACTGGTAAAGCTTTTGGTGGTTTCCAAAATATGCTTTCAGCATATAAGGCAGATACTTTATATGAATCGATTCCAAATTTTCACAATACTAAGGAGCGATTCAAAACTTTTCTTGAGGATGTAGAAAATGATGTAGCAGGTAGAAAAAGTGAAGTTGAAGATGATATCAATTTTATTTTAGCAAGAGAAAAGGATACTGCAGTTTTAGTGGATTTGCTTGCAGCTGGTGAGCTGCCTTTAAGGGTAACGCACAATGACACAAAAATAGGAAATATCCTTCTTGATAAAGATACAAAGGAAGGGATTTGTATCATAGATCTAGACACTATAATGCCTGGACTATCACTTTATGATTTTGGAGACGCAATAAGAAGTGGATCAACCTATGCAGCAGAGGATGAGAAGGATTTAGAAAAAGTATACGTAGACTTAGAATTATTTGAAGCCTTTACAAAAGGATTTATTGAAGGTGCAGCTGGAGTTCTAACAAAGAAAGAAATAGAAATGTTGTCTATGGGTGCAAAGGTTATTATCTTAGAGCAAGCAATCAGATTCCTTGGGGATTATTTAAATGGAGATGTGTATTATAAAACAAGCTATGACAAACAAAATCTATACCGTACAAGAACTCAATTAAAGCTTGTAGCAGATATGGAGGAGAAGTGGTCAGAGCTTAATGAAATAGTTAAAGCATATTCTTAAATTTATATTAGTGTGTTTAAGTTTAGCTGAAAGAAGGGGAAAATATGATAAAATTTGGAACAGGTGGTTTCAGAGCCATCATAGGGGATGAATTTACAAAGAATAACGTACAACAGTTAGCTAGGGCGGTTGCTAGAAAAATGAAGGATGAACAGGTTAAGGAAAAAACCATGGTACTAGGTTATGATAGAAGATTTCTATCAAGGGAAGCTTCAGAGTGGGTAGCTGAAGTCTTTGCCTATGAGGGAATTAAGGTACTTTTAATTGATAAACCAGTACCAACACCGATGATTATGTTTGAGGTAAAAAGATTAAATCTTGATTATGGAATGGCAGTCACAGCAAGCCACAACCCAGCTCTTTATAATGGAATTAAATTATTCATTAAGGGTGGAAGAGATGCAGATGAGATTGCTACTAAGGATGTTGAAAGGTATATTGCAGCTTTAGAAGCTGAAGAGTTAAAGACTATAGATTTTGAAGAAGCAATAGAGGAGCAGATAGTTGAAATCCATAATCCATTTAATGAATATATAGATGAAATTTTATCTCAAGTTAATGTTGAAAAAATCAGAGAAGCAGGACTTAAAATTGCATTAGATCCAATGTATGGAGTAAGTCAAACTTCCCTTAGAACCATATTAATGACAGCAAGATGTGAGCTAGATGTTATAAATGAAAGACATGATACTTTATTTGGTGGTAAATTACCTACTCCAAATGCAGCGAACTTAAGAACACTTCAAAATTATGTAATAGATGGACATTACGACATGGGAATAGCTACCGATGGTGATGCGGACAGGCTTGGTGTTATAGACAACAACGGAAGATTCTTACACCCAAATGATATATTAGTCCTTTTATACTATTATTTAGTTAAATATAAAGGCTGGCATGGCCCAGTTGTAAGAAATATTGCAACAACCCATCTTTTAGATAGAGTTGCAAAAAGCTTTGGAGAAGAGTGCTATGAGGTACCAGTTGGTTTTAAGCATATATCATCAAAAATGTTAGAGACTGATGCCATAATAGGAGGGGAATCTTCAGGTGGACTTACAGTTAAAGGTCATATTCAAGGTAAAGACGGAGTTTATGCAGCATCACTTTTAACGGAAATGATAGCGGTGACTGGGAAATCTTTATCAGAAATCTATAAAGATATCTGTAATCAATATGGAAGCTTATATATGTCAGAAAATGATTATTCAGTAACTCAAAAACGCAAAGAAACTCTCTTAAAAGCGATTATGATTGATAAGGAGACTATTGATTTCCCTTATGAAATAGAAAAGGTTTCTTATCTTGATGGATATAAGGTATATTTCAAAAATGGTGGATGGGTAATTATCAGGTTCTCAGGAACAGAGCCAGTACTTAGGGTATTTGCTGAAATGGATTCAGAAGAGAAAGCTGAGGAGATTAGCAGTATTGTTGAAAAAGCATTAAAATTAGCATAGATCAAGTAAAATTTATTTAAAGGTGTAGAATTGTGAGTAATTGCTAGAATATTTAATATAAGAAGAATGATTTTAAAGGAATAATAAACTATATGTTATTCCTTTAAAAGATTTCATCGAAAATTTAAAGTGTATTTCCTAATATGGGAAAGTGGTGAAAAATTCTAAGGTTTTTATTCATGATTCTATAAATTTATATATATTTTTAAAAACTTTATAAGTAAGTTGTTAATATAGCAATATATATATAGAAATAAACAATAATTTTATTGTAAAGCTTTAGAATTTTCAATAAAATTGAGTTATAAGGGTTAAGGAGGAAATAACTATGAAATTTAAAAAATTATCATTGCTATTAGCCATGGCTATTACAGCTACAACTTTTGTAGGATGTGGTAGTAAATCAGGGGATGACTCAGCAAATGGGGACAAGCCAGCAGGTGAAGAGCAAGTTCTAAAAATTGCAGCTCTTAAAGGGGGATATGGTGACGAATTCTGGGCACCATTAATAGAAAAATTTGAAGCTGCTAATGAAGGTGTTAAAGTAGAGGTTACTGCTGAATCTAATATAGAAGAAGTTATAAGACCTCAAATACAAGCTGGAAATGTACCAGACTTAATATACTTAGCAACATCAAGACCAGAAGCTTTAACTGAAACTTTTATAAAAGAAAAAGCTTTAACTGATCTTTCAGATGTATTGGAAATGACAGTGCCAGGAGAAGATACAACAGTAGGAGATAAAATTGATTCAGCATTCTTAGGGACTCCTTCAACAGAGCCATATGGAGATGGAAAAACATACTTAGCTCCATTGTTCTATAGTCCAACTGGATTATTCTTTAATAAAGGATTATTCGAAGAAAAAGGCTATGAAGTACCAACAACTTGGGATGAGTTCTTTGCTTTAGGAGACAAGGCTAAGGAAGATGGAATTTACTTATTCTCTTATCCAGTAACAGGATACTTTGACGCTGTGTTCCCAGCAATGATAGCTGCGGCAGGCGGATTAGATGCTTACAATGAATTCAACAACTATGGTGAAGGTTTCTGGACAGGAGAAGCTGGAACTAAAGTTTTACAAACTATTGGTAAATTAAAAGATTATATAGAGCCAACAGTTGTATCTAATGCAAATCCTCAATCATTTACTAAAAACCAACAATTAATTTTAGATAATAAAGCTTTATTTGTACCAAATGGAAACTGGTTACCAGGAGAAATGAAGGATGCTCCAAGAGCAGACGGTTTCGAGTGGGGATTCATGTCTTACCCAGCATTTGAAAATGGTGGAGATCGTTATGCTTACACATTCTTCGAACAAATGTACATTCCAGCTGATGCAAAAAATGCTGATTTAGCTAAGAAATTCATGGCTTATATGTACAGTGATGAAGCACTTGACATAATGGCTGAAAAAGGTAAAGCAGTAGTACCAGTAAAAAATGGATTAGAAATAGCTTCTAAACATTTAGATCCACTTCAAGTAGAATTATATGAAGTATACCAAAATGGAACACTTCCAGTAATAGGTAACTTTGTAGGAACTGAAGCTGTTGAAGGCTTAGATTACAAAGCAGTATGGTGTGGAACTATCGACTCTATAATGAGTGGAGATAAGACTGTTGAACAATGGCAGAAAGACCTACAAGAGGCTACTGACAAAATGAGAGCTGCTATAATAAAATAGTAAAATAATAATTTGAAATTAAGCTACTAGGAGAATAATCTTAGTAGCTTTGTTTTTTTACAAGTTAAATTTGTGTTATCAGTTAGAACATCAGTTTTAATTTTAATTTCTATACTTATATCTTAGATTATATTAGCAGGAACATCACCACTTATTGCAATAAAATTTCAGATTATGATTACTTTTATGGATTTTATCTGTTTTATCGGTAGTAACTATGATGGTAACCATGATGGTAACCATTTGTCTTATAGAGGTCTTTTTTATAAAAGAAAGCAGTTGAATATATAGTTAGTATGATTAAGGAAACTCCTTCTCATATGCATTCAAAGGAGTGCTCTACTGAGTAAGTTCGAATGACTAAATCAAAGATGCACGCAGTGAAAGTTCTGCTGGCCAAATCAAAGATTTGGAGCATCACTTTTAGATTCTTACTTAAGTTCGCCTAGCCAAATCATAGATTTGGAGGCTTACTTATTGTGAAAATTCGTTGAAATAATATATAATGTTAAGGGACTCCTTCTTATATATATTCGAAGGAGTAAGTTCTTACAAGCCAGATCATAGATTTGGACAGTCACTTACGGAAGGATGAGCACAGATGAAAAAGCATTTTGATATGGATGAGTTTCTACTTAAATATCCATTTACAAAGGAAATTATAGTGGAAAGTAATATTACCCAGGAAAACCTTAAAGAAATCTATGAAGATTATATTTCATGCATTAATTCTTATGAGAATCAAGCAAATTTTATAGCCAATATATTACGTTCTAGTGAGAATGTTCATTCTGTTAAATCTAGGCTTAAAGAACCTGATAGACTTGTTGAGAAAGTGATTAGGAAAACAGCAGATAGAAGAAAAAAGTATGGCAGTGATTTTAATTTTACAGTTGATAACTATAAGGATGAAATAAATGATTTAATAGGAATAAGGGTTTTACATATTTTCAAGGATCAATGGAGAGATATACATGAATTTATAACAAAGACTTGGAAGGTTATTGAGATTACAGCTAATGTAAGAGATGGAGATAATACAGAAGCGTTTCATGAACTTAATATTGAAGTAAAGGAAAGAGTATCAGGATATAGATCAGTACATTATTTAGTTGAACTAAATTTTACTCATAATGAGTCTACCATAGCAGAGATTCAGGTAAGAACTATATTTGAAGAAGGTTATGGAGAGATAGATCACAGGTTAAGATATTCACATCATGAGATACCAGATATATTAAAATCTAACCTTATGTTATTTAATAGACTTGTTGGTAGTGCAGATGAGATGGCTTCCCTTATAAATAACTTGAGTAAAGAATGGACATCGAAAGAGGAACAGTACAAAAATACCATTCAAGCACAAAGAAAAGAAATAGAAGTTTTGAGAAATAAATTAAAATAATTATAGTGACACGTCAAAATTAGAATGTATATAAATTTTGACGTGTTATTTTTAATATAATTAACAATAATGAAGAAAATGCAATTCAAGATAATACTATGAAAAATGCTATGAAAATCTTGTCAGATTAGGTATACTATAAAGGTATGTTAATTGGGGGGATTTTATTTGAAAATAAATGACTTAACAGTTTTAGTATTAAGCAGAGATATAGAAATAGAAGAAAATTTGAAAAAAATTTTTAGAGATAATGAAGATGAAGCTCATATTATTACTGTAAATAGTTTATCAGCTTTGACAGATAGTAATGAGATTAACCCTAGTATAATAATTTTAGATGAAGGTTCAATTAATTTGCAGAGAGAAAGAGTTAAGTTGGTGAAGATGAAGGAAAACCTAGAGTCAGCTGAAATTATTGGAATTATCAAATATGATGATAAGGTAGAGCTGAGAAAATTAGTTGAATTGGAAATTAATGATTTTATATTTAGTCCGTATAGAATTGAAGAGGTTTACATAAGAATAAAAAGTGTGTATCAATGCATTACTAACAAAAACAGATGTAGATTAAAAACTGTTCAACTTAAGGCTTTAATGAATAATATACCTTATATTACTTGGTTAAAAGATGAAGAAAATAAATATCTTTATGTTAATAAAGAGTTTGAAGAGATATCTGGAAAAAGTGAAGATGAAATTAAGGGGACTGACGATAGCTATATATGGGGAGGAGAAAATAGCAATCTGTATGTACAGTACGATAATAAAGTCATGAAAGAGAAAAGACAGATGGCCATGGAGATAGTGGTTCCAGCGGATCTTGGAGAAAAACAATTTTGTATCTGTAAAGCCCCAATAATAGATAAAAATCACCATGTTAGTGGAACAATAGGTATTGCATCAGATATAACTGAATTTAAGCAAATAGAAGCAGGTTTAGATATAATTCTCGAAAACATTCCATTTGGAGTATGTGTAAAGGACACAACTGGTAAAATTATTAATGTAAACACAAAAATTCTTGAATATTATGGGATAACGAAGGAACAGGTTATAGGAAATGATGGTAGCAAGGCTTTAAACAATGAATTCTACGAGTTATTTAAGAAAGAAGATAGAGAAGTAATTTCTACTAAGAGTGGTAAGATTTTTGAGAGAAAAATAAAAATTAATGATAAATATAGGATTATGGAGGTTCATAAGGAGCCGATAGTTGATGAGTTTCAACGAGTTATAGGAATTGTTGTTTTAATAAGAGATATAACTAAATTAAGAAAATATCAAGAAAATATAGAAAGACTTGCATATACAGATCAATTAACTGGGTTAAACAATAGAAGAAGCCTTTATGAATATATAAACAATAGTTTACAAGATAAAAATAAATGTATAACAATTTTATTTGTAGATTTAGATAATTTTAAAAGGTTAAATGACAGTTTAGGGCATTGGTATGGTGATGAAGCTTTAGTTGAAATCTCACAAAGAATTAAAGAAGCTTGTAATGATGCATTTGTTGCAAGAACCGGTGGAGATGAGTTCGTAATTATCTTTGAGGATGCGGTTTCTGATGAAATCTTAATAAATAAGATAAAAGGAGTACTTAAGGCAACTAACACTGAGTTTATTCATGAAGATAAGGTAAATATTTTATCGGGAAGTATTGGGGTTGTTAAAAACTGTGAACATAATGAAGATATTGAAAATATATTAACTAAAGGATTTTTAGCTTTATATAAGGCAAAGGAACAAGGTAAGAATCAATACATAATGTATACAGAGGAATTAGAAATTGATAGAAAGTTTAATTTAGAGATTGAAATAGCCTTAAGGGAATGCATAAATAATAATGAAGTTAAGGTTTATTTCCAACCACAGTATGGGAAAAATAAGATAAACGGAAATCAAGTATTGATTGGCTTTGAGGCACTTTTCAGATGGAATAATGATAAATATAAGCATATGCCTGTAATTGATATTATTAGGACTATTGAAAAGTTTAAAATTATGAATATTATAGAAGAATTTGTTATGGTTGAGTCCTTTAAATTTGCAAAAAAAATAAATGAAGGACGTAAAGATAAAATTGTAGTGTCAATAAATGTTTCCGCACTTCAGATAATGGAAGATGACTTTGTTGCAAAAATAAAAAGAAACATTGATGAAGTAGGAGTATCTCCTGAAATCATTGGTGTGGAAATTACAGAAACTGTTCTTCTTGAAAATTTAGATGAAAACCTTGTGAAAATTAATGCTTTAAAGGATTTAGGAATGAAGGTTGCTTTAGATGATTTTGGGACGGGGTATTCTTCATTGAATTATCTTGTGAAACTTCCGCTTTCTCATGTTAAAATTGATAAAAGTTTTATTACCAATATGAGTAATGGTTCTGAGTATATAAAATTAATAGGATTAATTATTGAAATCACACATTCTCTTGGTCTAAAGGTCGTAGCTGAGGGTGTAGAAAAATATGACGAATTAATTATATTAGAGGGAATGGGAATAGATTTTATACAGGGATATTTATTTTCTAAACCCTTACCTCAGGAAGAAGCGGAAGAGCTTGCATTACAAAGTTAATAGCTATATAAATGAACAAACTCCTTAGAAAAACTAAGGAGTTTGTTCATTTAGTTAAAGGATTGATAAAAAGAGCCTTGCTTATTGATTAAGCCGTTAATTTCACTGAATGGAATCTTAAAAGTTACAAAGCCAGCAGAATAAGGTGCGATTTCGTAAGGTGTAAAATAGATATATAGATTGTTTTTATCTACGTGAAATCCTTGGTTTTCGGTAATACCTTTAAAACTGCCAGGATAAACATATTCATATTGAGGATCCGTTTTAATCATATTTGTAATAATGTCATTAATATATTTAGTCCAGTAATTATCAGTTTTAAATAAATCACTTAGGGTATAGAATTCACCAGTCTTTAAGTTTATGTTAGGGGTTTTTCTTGTGGTTAACCCATGAGCAGCACCAAATGGATAGTTGTAAATATTTATTTCTGGGATGAATAGATTTTTTTCAAAGAATAATACAGTGAAATCTCCATATCTATCATAATCTAAAATGTCAGTTTCATTTATTTTTTCTAAATCTGATAGATTACGTAATTTCGTATTTATCAATACTTGAATATTCGGAGGTGTTATACCTTGTACTTGAGGATAATATATTAAGTAGTTAACATTGGGTTTATATTTTACCTTTAAAGCAGAATACTTGTCATCAAGAGGAATAGTATAGTTTGGTTCATAAATAATAGTTCCATTTGCTTGTAAGTACATTGGCCAATAGTCTGTATCGGCATATACTATGCCGCATTTTATTGAGATAGTACCAGTACCTTCTACTATAGGGAGGGATTTAACTCTTCTTCCATTTTGGTCAATGAAAAAAGTATATTTTAAATCTGAGGCAGAAGCTATATCTTTATTATATTTTCCAATATTTTTAAAGGTGAAACTGGTTAAAATCATACCTTTTTCATTACCTAAAGCGTATAGGTTATTCATGAATAAGCTGCTATCACTTCTTGGGATTCCAAGAGCGAAGCGGTTAAGGGTTAAGTATTGAATGTTGTTATAAACATAAGGGTATATAAGTGAATTTAATATATTTACAACACCATATTTACCAATGTAATTAGTAGAGGTGCTAGCAATTATATAACCATCTTCTACAGGGGATGCCATAGTATATTTAGGAGGGATCACAACATATCCATTAATGTCTACATAGCCCTGTAATCCGTTGGGAGCTTTAGAAAATGTGAGGAAGTTATCATTAAAATTTCCCATAGACTTATAAGGAAATATAGTTTTTACTCTTCCGGTTTTGTCTATAATTTCATAGTTTCCTTTTACAGTTTGAATTAAGGCATAACCATCTTTGAATGGAGTAGCTTGACTAAAGGTTAATGGAATAACTTCGGTACCTTTTTTATCTATATATCCATAAAGTATTGTTCCATCATCCTTACTCATAGAAACTACTGCAAGACCATCACTAAAATCACTAATGAAGTTATAAGGTTTAGTTGGTATAACACTTCCTGATTCATCCATTATTCCCATTGATGTAGCTTGTGTAAATACAGCTATTCCTTCCACAAAGTTATTGATGGAATTATATGTAGGTTTAACTATATATCTACCCGTTGAGTCTATAAGTCCCCATAAGCCACCTTTGCCTATTATGGCAGTTCCGCTTTCGTTAAAGTCCATGGCTTGAGTATATTGAGGTTTAATAATAAAATTTCCAGTTGAGTTTATATATCCATATAGAGTGCCGTTTTTGGTGTTAACCATTGCAGGAAAAAGATTAACAGAACATGTGCTTTTTTTTAACATAATACTCCTCCAATAAGCATTTATTATTAGTGTATTATTTATATATAAATTAGGTTCAAATAAACAGAGTTTTTATGAATTTGTACTTAAAATGTTTACAGGTTACTAAAAAGGTATTTATTGATAAGTGCTATCCAAATTGTTATATTATACCTATAACGCTAAAACTAATAATAAGTTTTAATTAATAAAATTTATAAATAAAATCAAAGGAGGTTCATATGGAATATATACTGCTATTTTTAGAAGGAATTATAACTTTTATATCACCATGCATTTTACCAATGCTGCCAATATATATTTCTTATTTTGCTGGAGGAGATTATGAGAATGAAGCAAATAAGGGGAATACCTTAAAAAATTCTATTGGATTTGTTATAGGATTTACAATTGTATTTACATTACTTGGTACTGTGGCAGGAACGCTGGGGAATTTTATCAGAGAGTATTATAATATTCTTAATGTAGTTGGAGGAACAATAATAGTTATTTTTGGTCTTAATTATATAGGTTTATTTAAGATAGGATTTTTAGAAAGGTCTTATAAAATGAATGTGGAAGTAAATCCATTTAGGTTTTTATCAGCTATGGTGTTTGGTATGGTATTTGCTGTGGGATGGACACCTTGCGTAGGTACATTTCTTGGTTCAGCTTTAATGATTGCAGCAAATAGTCAAAGTGTAGTTAAGGGAGCTTCTATGCTACTTGTATATAGTATAGGACTAGGAATTCCATTTATAATTTCTGCAGTTCTTATAGGGCAATTGAAGGAAACCATGGATTTTATAAAGAAAAATTATAAAACCATAAACTTTATATCTGGAATAATACTTATAGTAATTGGTATAGCCATGATGACAGGCTATCTAAATAGAATTTTATCAATATTGAGTTCATAGGAGGAGTTATGAGAGATAAAAAATTAATCGTAGGAATAGCAGGATTTGCTGTATTTTTAGGTTTGGTGTATGTAGCATATAATGGTTTAACAAAGGATTATAAAGATAGAACTGATAATTCAAGTAATAATATATCTTTAGAGAATGGTGGGGGTAATTCAGATGAAAATGAGAAACTAAAGGCACCTGACTTTACAGTGTATGATGAAAATATGAATCCAGTAAAGTTATCTGATTATGCAGGAACACCAGTGGTGTTAAATTTTTGGGCTACATGGTGTGGATATTGTAAAGATGAAATGCCATATTTCCAAGAAGCATCAGAAAATTTCAGTGAGGATCAAGTTAAAATTTTAATGATAAATATGACAGATGGCAGGAATGAAACAAAAGAAAGTGCTATGCAGTATATGAAGAACAATAATTATACAATGAAATTACTTTTAGATATTGATCAGGAGGTAGCAAGGGAATTTAGAGTTTCTGGAATTCCGAGGACTATTTTCATAAATAAAGATGGTTATATAATACAAGATATGGTTGGAAAAATTGATGCTAAAACTTTAAACACAAAGATTGAGGAATTAGTAAATGAGAAAAATTAGTTGGAATAAGATATCCAATTGGTTATTTTATTTAGGAATATTTATTGGAGCACTCGGCTACTACAGGATATATAAAGTTAAATCAGCACTACCACCTGGGGTATGTCCTGTAAATGACAATAGATGGATGTTGTTTTTAGGGGTTTTCATATTGTTATTATCTGTAATAATCACATATGTAAGTGATTGGTTGGCAAATCATAAAGAGAAAAATAAATAGGATATTTGGTTTGTTTAAGATACTTATTTAAAATTAATATTTGAATTTAAATTATAGGTGAAGATATATTTATAGGTATTTCTTCACTTATAATTTTTCAAGGGAAAAGATAGTTAAAAAAAATACAAAGCAAGCAAGATGGGGATGTAATCGAAGATGTAAGGGATAATAGTGAGTTGAGTTAACAGTTTAACTAAAGAAATAATATTATTTTTAAAAAACTATTTACATAATTAGAAAGGAATGTTAAAATTATAACATAGGTAAGATACTTTTGTTACAACATTTTAAGCAAAATTAATAACACAATAAAACAGCATCAATTTGTAAAAATTGATGCTGTTTTATTGTGTTTATTTATACTTGGAATGATATAACAGTGAGGTATATTTAAAGAATTTTGTCATTATGATATAATATTGATAAAGTGAAAATTAGAGATTTTCATTAATTTAAGAATTGTACTCCTTAGGGTAAAGTTGCAGGGGTAAAAGATTTTTGTGAGCAAAAGAAAATTAATATACAAAAGTAATGAGGGACTTGAAATGGAAAACTATATAACTAAAGCTGAGGGTTTTTATTATGATGGGAATGGCTGTTATGAAGAAGATAGTGTAGTAGAACAGTATAAAAAATCAATAGATTCTGCAATCCAGGACATAATAAATAATGGCAAACGTCTTGTGTTTGCTAATGTAGCTAAGGAAGCAGACGTTACTAATATTGCAGTATATAAATATCCAGAATTAAGGACTTACATTCTTAAAGAGATAGAGTTTCAAAAGCAGCTAAAAGTTATAAATGAAAAAATCGAAAAAGCAGTGAACAGATTAAAGAAAAGCAAGAAAAAAGTAACCTTTATAGCACTTATGAACAGCTGCAATTTTGACTATGAAGATATGGCAAGAAATACATATATTAAAGAAAGAGTCAGGGAAGTAGTAATTCAGAATGTGAAGTGCAGAAAGAAACCCAAGGTTAGCGGTAAAGCAAAAGAGAAAATTAAATAGTTAAAGTAAGATTAGAAAATTTAGATAAGGGTTTAATGTGAATAAAAAAAGGAAATTTCAAAGGAATTCAAACAGGATTCTAAATTTTATATTTTAAAATGGAGGTATGTTATGATGGATAAAATTAAAACTCGTGATGAGATTGATGAAAAGTATAAGTGGAAGGTTGACAGAATGTATTCATCCGATGAAATCTGGGAAGAGGATTTTAAGGCAATAAAGGGTCATGTTTCCGATTTGTTAAAATTTAAAGGGAATCTTCACATAGGGAGTGAACTTTTAAATTATCTTGTAACTTATGAAGAACTACTTGGCCTATATGAAAATTTAATGGTATATGCTCATTTAAAAAGTGATGAGGATAAGTCTAATTCCAAATATCAAGTCATGATGGACAAAATAGCTGCTTTTGGTGCAGAATTCAGTGGAATTGCATCTTTCTTTTTACCAGAGCTTTTATCCTTAGATGAAGTTGAAGTGCAAAAGTCTATTGATGAAACAGAAGGCTTAAAGCATTATGAAAAATATATTAAAAATATATTTGATGGTAAACCACATGTTTTAAGTGCTGCTGAAGAAAATATTTTAGCACAGGTAAGTGACTGTTTAAGTGCTCCAAGTAACATATATACTATGTTTACCAATGCAGATATGACATTCTCTAAGATCAAAAATGAAGATGGAGTAGAGGTTGAATTAACTGATTCAAACTACAGTACTTTTATAACCAGTAAGGATAGAAGGGTCAGAAAAGAAGCATTTAAAGCTTTATTTGGAACTTATAAGAAGTTTGAAAATACAATTTCTACAGCTTATACTGCTTCAGTTAAAAATAACATTTTTGAGTCTAAGATAAGAAAATATGAATCTTGTTTAGAAGCATCATTAAAGCCAAACAAGATTCCAGTAGAAGTATATAAAAATGTAGTTAATACCATTAATAATAGAATTGATTCACTTCATAGATATGTAGATTTAAAGAAAAAACTTCTTGGTGTAAATGAAATGCATATGTATGATTTATATGTGCCAATTATTGATACGCCTAAATTTAATATTCCATTTGAAGAAGGAGTTAAGCTTTGCGAGGAAGCTTTAAAGCCTATGGGTGAAGAATATATTAATATATTCACTGAAGGTGTTAAAGAAGGGTGGATTGATGTATATCCAAACAAAGGCAAGAGAGGTGGAGCATATTCAAGCGGAAGCTATACTTCAATGCCTTATATTTTATTAAACTATAATAATCAAGTTAGCGATGTATCTACCTTGATTCATGAGATGGGTCACAGTATTCATTCATATTATTCAAGAAAAAATCAATCATTCACCTATGCGGATTATGTATTATTCTGTGCTGAGGTTGCTTCAACTACTAATGAGTGTCTTCTAATGGACTATTTAATAAAGAATGAGGATGAAAAATTAAAGAGATTGTATTTAATAAATCAGCAGTTAGAAGGAATTAGAACTACAGTATTTAGACAAACAATGTTTGCAGAGTTTGAGTTAATAGTTCATGAGAAGATGGAAGCTGGGGAAGCTCTATCAAGTGATGATTTAAATGCTATATATCATGAATTAAACGTAAAATATTTTGGTAAAACAATGGTCGTTGATAATGAAATAGATATTGAATGGGCTAGGATTCCACACTTCTATAGAGATTTCTATGTTTACCAATATGTAACTGGATTTGCGGCAGCAAACTCTTTCTATAACAAAATTTTAACTGGTGGTGGAGAATCAGTAGAAAAATATAAGGGCTTCCTAAAAGCAGGATGTAGTGATTATCCAATAGAAATCCTTAAAGCTGCAGGAGTAGATATGACTACACCAAAACCACTTGAGGATACAATAGATAGATTTGATGCACTTTTAGAAATGCTTGAAGCAGAAATTAATAAATAATATTATTAAAAATGAAAGATATTCTAAGATTACTTAGAATATCTTTTCTTATATGTGCAAATATTATTTCAATAAATGGTAATATTTTTCACATAAAATATTGAATATGAAAGTAAACTAGTGTAGTAATAAAGGAATGAATCTATAAAAACAGTTCTATTATTTTTTTCTTAAGTTAATGGGTATAATAATTTTAAAATAGCTTTAGAGTATATACTCTAAAGCTGTTTTATTCTTAAATTGAAGGTTTTATATAAAGTGGATATAATAAAATAAATAGGAAGAATGTGGAGGAGACATATATGCAACGAAAGTATATTAAGAAATCAAAAGAAGAGTTAAATGAAATTTTATCGAAGGAGCAGTATTGGGTTACACAAGAAAATGGTACGGAAAGACCATACATTAATGAATATAATGACAATTTTCAAGAAGGTATATATGTGGATATAACAACGGGAGAACCGCTGTTTTCTTCAAAGGATAAATTTAACTCAGGATGTGGATGGCCAGCCTTTTCAAGACCTATTAATAGAGAGGTCATAAAAGAAAAAGTGGATAAGAGTCATGGAATGGTTAGAACAGAAGTTAGAAGCAAGACAGGAGACGCTCATTTAGGACATGTATTTTGTGATGGACCAGAAGAGCTTGGTGGACTTAGATATTGTATAAATTCAGCATCATTAAAATTCATACCTAAGAATAAAATAATAGAAGAGGGGTATGGTTATATTTTAGAACAGTTGAAAGATAGATAAATAAAATTCTTTTATACCTTCTAGCTAATATTATGGGGGTGTATTATATGAACAAGTATAAAACGAACATAGCAAATCAATCTATTAATAATTTTCTTTTCAATTTAAAAATATCTTTAGTTTTTGAAATGCTATATAAACTAGTTGTTTGGTTTATTTTTGTACCAATTAATTATCATATTTTAAATAGATTTTTAAATAAAATGGGCGTAGATAATATAACTAATAAACAGATTATTAAGTTTGGATTGAGTTATCAAGGAATATTTTATATGGCAATAGTGCTTATTATTGCTTTCATAGCAGTATTTATAGAAATAAGTGTATTGACCTATATATCAAAAAAGTCACATGATAAAAAACGAGCAAGTATAATTGAAGGTATAGTAAGTTCAATAAAGCTATTCAAAAAACTTCCTAATATATATTTGGTTGGAATTATTGCTATTTCTACAATAGTAGGTCCATTAGCAGGGGTTGGGTTATTTACTGCTTTAATAAGAAGGTTATCTATTCCGGATTATGTGAAGTATCAGCTTTCGAAGCATTCAGGATGGCAGTTAATGCTTGTAATAGGAGTTATACTATTTGTTATAATTTTTGTAAGATGGATATTAGTAATACCATCATTGGTTATTGAAGATGTTTCACTAAAAGTAGCATTTAAGCATAGCCACATATTATATAGAAGAAATCATATGAAAATTTTCGGGTATATTTTTTTCTGGGTAATAGTGAATTATGGATTGAAGATATTTTTATTAGGAGGCTGTGTTGGAGCTGGATTGTTTTTTATTACATTAACTGAAGGTAGTTTAATGATTCAGGAGATTATAAGTAATTCAAGTTTAATTGTGTTTTTCATTGGATATGTTATTATTTCTATCATATCACTACCAATATTTTTTTCATTCTTGGTAGAGATATATTATAAGTATAAATTTTATTATGTTAAGGAGAGGAGGTTTTCAGCACAAGAATATATAGAAAGTAAGAAATGTTTTAGTTTAGCAAAGAAATATGGGAAAAGATGGATGATTGCAGTTTTAGTAGTGTTTGTATTTACTACAGGTAGTAGAGGAATGTCTATTGTCTTTAATAAGGTTGTTGATAAGGAGGTTCAAATAACAGCACATAGGGGGAGCTCACTAAAGGCTCCTGAAAATAGTATTTCGGCTGTTGTAGAAGCAATTATTGAAGGGTCTGATTATGTAGAGATAGATGTTATGACAACACTAGATGATTATGTTGTCTTATTTCATGATAATACATTAAGAAGATTTACTGGCTCTAATAAATCTATTAAGAAGCTTACTCTTGCTGAGGTGCAGCAAATTGATATAGGTTCAAAGTTTAGTGATAAGTATAAAGGAGAAACTATTCCAGCATTGGAAGAGGTGCTTCAGTTATCAAAGGATAATATTAAACTAAACATAGAACTAAAGCCCAGAAAAAAGAAGGATAAGTTAGCAGAGTTAGTAGCTAATATGGTGACTGAATATGGCCTTGAGGATCAAGTAATAATTTCATCTCAAAGCTATGAAAGTCTGCTAAAGGTAAAAGAGATTAATCCTTTGATAGATGTGGGGCTTATAGTAACCTTTGGCATAGGTGATTTTTCTAAAATGAATGTAGATTTTATTTCAGTTGAATATGAAATGGCAAAAGAGGAGCTTATTTATACTATGCATGCTTTAGATAAGGAAGTTCATGTATGGACCATAAATGATAAAAAGAAAGCTGAAAATGTTATTAAACTTGGAGTAGATAATATTATAACCGATAATGTAGGCATGGTTCAAAGAACACAAATTTCACTTCAGGAGAGTGATGATGTAAATTATTTAACTAGATTTTTAGATGGAATTACATCTATAATGAAGCATGTTAAAATATAAAGAGAAAAGGCAATAATATAGAATATAAGGAGAAGAGATGTTTTGGTTTACTGATGAAAATAGAAGTATAAAGCCTAGGGATTTAACAAAAGAACAAGAGATAGAAGCTTTTGTATGGAATTTTTTTATGGAGAAGCTCCCTAGACTTGGATTTGAAGAGCGAGAAGGACAAGAAGATATGGCTTTAGATATTTGTAATGCAATTTCAGAAAGACAGCATACAGTTATTGAAGCGGGAGTTGGTATTGGAAAGTCTTATGCCTACATAGTTCCACTATTATATTATAATAAGATTTTTCATAAACCTGTTATCATTGCCACGTCAACTATAGCATTACAAGAGCAGCTAATAGAAGATATTAAAAGAGTTTCATTCTATATAAACTATAGACCAGAGGTGGTTTTAGCAAAAGGAATGACTCACTTTGCATGTAAAAGAAGAGCTGATGAAGTTTTAAAACCTAAGGTTCAGAAAGGGTTAGATGAAGATGTAGAAACTCTATATAGATATATATATGGGGGAAAAGTAGATAGAAGATATATTTCAATGGATATAGGTGAAGAACTTTGGAGCAGTGTTAATGTTGAAATGACCGATCACAGCAAATGTAAGCATTTTAAGAGTTGTAGATTTATGGAACTGAGAAAAGATATGCTTACTACAGAAGGGATAATACTGTGTAATCAAGACTTGTTGACAGTACATCTTCAAAAACTTAGAAGGGGACAGCGAGGTCTCTTAAATCCTGATGTTGATTTAATTGTTATTGATGAGGCTCATAATTTAGAGGAAAAAGTTAGAGCATCACTTATTGAAAGCTTTACTAAGGAAAAAATAAGAAATATTATGATGGAAGGTAAGAATGGGATTAATGATTCAGTTTTAAGGGAGCATATCTATGAGAAGATTAAAGAGCTCATGTTTTTGCTAAATCCTGTATTTAATGAGCTAGATAGTCAAATTAACCATCAGCTTCAGAAAAGTGACAATCCAGAGGATATGGAGAAGTTTTTTGTTAACCTTTATGATATTAGAGGCCCTATAGGAAAGGCTGAAGGAATTGTAAAGTATATATATAATACTTTGAAGAGAAATGAAGATAACTATATTCCAGATGATATTATGGATGAAATAGATAACTTAAGAGGGTTTTTTAAAGAAATGAACACACCAAAAAGTAATTATCTATTTTGGCTGGAAAGGAATAGAAATATTAGAATATTTGCATGCCCTAAAAATATGAATAGTGAAATTAAATCTCTATATTTTGATAAGTTGAAAACAACAATCCTAACTTCTGCTACCATTGCAGATAAACAAGATGGCAGCGAAGAGGAGATTTATGAGTATTTTATAAGAAGTACTGGTTTCCCAGTAAAGAACGGTTTTTTGTCACCACCAAAGGAATCACCTTTTCCATATAATAAAAATGCAATGATCTATTATGCAGAAAATATGCCACACCCAGTTAAGGAACGTAAACTTTTTATAAAAGCAGGGGCAGATGAAATCGAAAAGCTTATTAGAATTACTGAGGGAAGAGCATTAATATTATTTACGGCAAAAAGTGATTTAAAAGCTGTTTATGATATTCTTAAAGAAAGAAATATTGGATATAGACTTTTGAGACAAAGGGAATCCTCTTCGCAGGATGAACTTTTACATCAGTTTAAGGAAAATGAGAATTCAGTTCTTTTAGCAACAGGAACCTTCTGGGAAGGGATTGATGTTCCTGGAAAGGCCTTATCCAATGTTATAATTTTTAAACTGCCATTTCCAGTACCCGATCCTATAATAGAGTATAAGAGAAATAATTGTGAGGATTTCTTGATGGAGGTAAGTGTTCCTTTAATGATAGTTAAGCTTAGACAAGGCGTTGGAAGACTTATTAGAAAGCAGGATGATAAAGGTATTGTAGCTATTTTAGACCCAAGGGTAAGTGATAGTTCAAGAAGGAGATATAAGGATGTGGTATTTAATGCCATTCCAATAAAAAGAAAAACTAATGATATAGAAAAAATTAAAAGATTTTGGGATAAGATAAAATAAATATATAGATAAAAGTAAATCACATGTAACATGAACCTACATGTGATTTATTTTTTATTTTATTATTTTAATAATGCCTTTTTTTCTTGGAGGCGCTGTAGGGGTTTTAGCACTGTAGCCAAGGGCTGCACATCCCCATACTATGTGTTCCTTAGGAATTTGAAGGGAATCAAGAAGAGTTCTGATTTTGGGAGTGTCACAAACGTTATTAAGCTGATTTATCCAGCAAGAACCAATATTTAGTGAGGTTGCAGCAATAAGGATATTCTCAAGGGCAGCTGCACAATCAAGATTCCCAGTTTTACTGTTTCTATCAGAAGAAACAATTATTAAAGTGGGAGCACCATAAAAATTGTATTGAAAATCTCTTTTCATATTCAGTTCTAACTTAATATCAGTGGCGAGTTCCTTCAGTAGAGTTGGGTTTTGGAGCACAGTAAAATTCCATGTCTGCCTATTCCTGCCACTAGGGGCATAAGCTGCTGCATGTAAAATTAAAGCTAAATCTTCATCGGGGATTTGTTCATTGGTAAATTCCCTGATGCTGCGTCTTGTGTAAAGTGTTTTTAGTGTCTCATTCATATTATACCTCCTCGTCTTTATAGTTGTTCTAATAAAATTATAGTATTAATAGACAAGACTTTACAATGGAACAATAAAATTATTGTATAATAAATTTGAAATATATATATGAATTGTTTATAATACATTGTGGTAATATGTATTTGAGTTATATTATAAAATTTTATATTTGGAAGGAGAGAATAGAATGACTTTTGATGTTTTAGTAACTAGACTAATAAATTGGATTACAACAAACGGAATAAAGCTTGTTATAGGTCTTATAGTCTTATCCATAGGATGGAAGCTTATTGGTAGAATCGTTAAAGTTATGAATTCTATGATGGACAAAAAAAATATAGATCGTACCTTGCAAAGCTTTCTAGATAGTTTTGTAGCTATTGTTTTGAAAATAATCTTAGTAATGTATATTGTTGGATATGTTGGAGGAGAAGCAACTAGTATTGCTGCTATTTTTGCCTCTGCGGGACTTGCTGTTGGTTTAGCACTTCAAGGTAGTTTATCAAATTTTGCAGGTGGTGTAATAATACTTTTTATGAGACCTTTTAATGTAGGAGACTATATTGAGGGCGCGGGTCAGTCAGGAACTGTTGAGAAGATTGGAATGTTTTATACTCATATCCTAAGTGCTGATAATAAAGAGATTCTTATACCTAATGGGAATTTATCTAATGGCACTGTAGTAAATTATTCAGCTAAGGAAACTAGAAGGGTTGACTTAACTTTTGGAGTAGGGTACGAGGAAGATGTTTTAAGAGTCAAGAGGGTTCTGGAGGATATAATTTCAAATGAACCATTAATAATAAAGGAGCCAGCACCTTTTGTGGCTTTATCTGAGCATGCAGCCAGTTCAGTAAATTTTATAGTGAGGGTTTGGTGTAAAACTCCTGATTATTGGAAGGTGCATTATAATCTTTTAGAACAGGTAAAAATAAGATTTGATGAAGAAAAAATAAGTATACCATATCCACAGATGGATTTGCATATTCAAAAATAAGAAGGGTGAATTTATTCATCCTTCTTATTTTTTATGAACTAATTAGAGAAAATCTATGAAAGATATAATTATATGTGATGAAATCACAGAAAAGTATATAATTATATTTTATAATTAAACTATAAAAAAGAATTTTAAATAAAGTACCGAATTATGTGTTTGAAAAGGAGAAGGGGATATGAGTATCAATAATAAAAAGGTTCTTATTGTTGGAGGAGTTGCTGGGGGAGCATCAACAGCGGCTAGATTAAGAAGATTAAATGAAGATATTGATATAGTAATGTTTGAAAAAGGAGAATATATCTCTTTTGCTAACTGTGGGCTCCCATATTATATTGGGGGAGTAATAAAGGAAAGAGAGAATTTACTAGTTCAAACCGTGGAGCAAATGTCTAAAAAGTTTAATATGGATATTAGAAATTTTAGTGAAGTAATTAAAATAGATAGAGATAACAAAAAAATTGAAACTAAAAATCATTTGACTGGAGAGATATATGAGGAAGGTTATGATGTTTTAGTTTTATCACCAGGTGCTCAGCCAATAAAGCCACCAATTAAAGGTATAGATGATGCTGATAATTTATTTACTTTAAGGAATATACCGGATACAGATAAGATAAAGAGTTATTTAGATACTAATGAGATTAATCATGTGACTGTAATTGGTGGAGGGTTCATTGGTCTTGAGATGGCAGAAAATCTTCACAAAAGAGGAGTAAAAGTAACCTTAGTTGAAGCTAGTAATCAGGTAATGGCTCCTTTAGATGAGGAAATGGCTAGTATTATACATGAGCATCTATTAGAAAAAAAGGTTGAATTGATTTTGAATGATGGTGTAGCAGTCTTGAAAAGTAATGGCCATAAAGTAGTTTTAAATAGTGGTAGGGAAGTAACCACAGATATGATTATTTTATCCATAGGAGTTAAACCAGAGACATCAATTGCTAAGGATGCGGGATTAAAACTTAATGAAAGAGGAGCTATTGTAGTAGATAAGTATATGCGAACTTCAGATCCGAGTATTTATGCCCTTGGAGATGCCGTAGAAATCCAGGATTTTGTTAATAAACAGCCAGTAATGATTCCATTAGCTTGGCCAGCTAATAGGCAGGGAAGAATTGTTGCCGATAATATTTCAGGAAGAAAAACAGAATATAAAGGAACTCTGGGCTCATCTGTAGCAAAGGTTTTTGATTATACAGTTGCAACAACGGGTAATAATGAAAAAATATTAAAGAGATTAGGATTAGATTATAAAGCAATTCATATTCATCCAAATTCTCATGCAGGTTATTATCCTTATTCAAGTCCAATTTCATATAAGCTTTTGTTTAATCCTAAAAGTGGAGCTATCTATGGTGCCCAAGGAGTTGGCTTAGATGGAGTTGAAAAGCGTATAGATATGATTGCCGTAGCAATAAAAGCCGGTTTAAAAGTAGCGGATTTGCAAGATGTAGAGCCTTGTTATGCTCCACCGTATAATTCAGCAAAGGATCCAGTTAATATGATGGGATATTATGCTACAAATATTATGGATGGATTAGTTAGAATTATTCAGTGGAATGAAGTAGATAAAATAGATAGAGAAACATCTATAATTTTAGATGTAAGAGAGGAAGCGGAATTAACTACAGGAGGAATACCAGATTCAGTAAATATACCTTTAGGACAATTAAGAAAGAGACTGAAGGAAATTCCTAAGAATAAGAAAGTATATGTTACTTGCAAAGTAGGATTAAGAGGATATTTAGCATGTAGGATATTAGAAGCTAATGGCTTTGAGTGTTTTAATATAGATGGTGGAGTTAAGACTTACTTATCTGTAAAAAGGGCGATAAAGAGTCTGGAAAATCAACAGAGTATTAAAGAAGTTGGAAGAGCTGAAGCAGCTGTTATGAGTGTTGGGCATATTAATATGCAAGATATAAAAGCAAATGTAATAATAGATGTATGTGGATTACAATGTCCAGGTCCAATAAGGAAAGTTTATGAAGAGATTAATAAAATGAAGGAGGGAGAAATTCTAAAGGTTTGTGCAAGTGATCCAGGGTTTGTCAAGGATATACGAAGCTGGTGTGAAAAAACAGGTAATACTCTTGTAAATGGTGAAACTAATGAGAATAAAGTATTTCAAGCATTTATAAAGAAGGGAGATAAAAATAATATAACAGCAACAAATTGTTGTGGAGCTGATGAGAAATTATCTGTAGATAAAAATGGTGCAACCATGGTAGTTTTCAGTGGAGACTTAGATAAAGCAATTGCATCATTTATTATTGCAACTGGTGCAGCAACAATGGGAAAAGAAGTTACAATGTTCTTTACCTTCTGGGGATTAAATATTCTTAAGAAAAAAGATAAGCCAAAGGTTCAAAAGAAAGCTATGGAAAAGATGTTTGATGCTATGCTTCCAGGACATTCAGGAGAGCTTCCACTTTCTCAGATGAATATGATGGGAATGGGTTCTGCAATGATTAAAAAGATAATGAAGGATAACAATGTAGATAGTTTAGAGGTTTTAATTGAAAATGCAATCAACATGGGGGTAAAGGTTGTTGCTTGCTCAATGAGTATGGATTTGATGGGAATTAAAAAAGAAGAATTTATTCATGGAGTTGAGATTGGTGGAGTAGCTTCTTATCTTGGAGCTACAGAAGATTCAGGCTTAAATTTATTTATATAGATATCATTGGAGTATTTTAATTAAATATAAAACTATTTCTAATATTCATGGAGTAAATTATAAAAGCTAGTTGAAGCAAGTGAAAAGTGAAAGATATATGTGGGTATAGGTACAGTGATTGCTATGATCATATAGCTATTCATAGTTGAATAAAATAAAGGAAGGTTGAAGAATAATTTCTTCAACCTTCCTTTATTTGGAGCGGAAAACGGGGTTCGAACCCGCAGCTCCCACCTTGGGAAGGTGGGACTCTACCCTTAAGTCATTCCAGTAAAAAAATTGGATTATACTACTAATATGCATTATTTTACAAAAGGAGTCTATAGCTTTTATTAAACTGTAATTAAAATTTGTGAAATTTTGCTTATAAAAATAAAAGTATTGCATATACTTTAATTAAATTGAATTAAAGCTCCGCTTGGAGAGTATTGGAGGAAGAAAGATATGAAGAAATGGATTTGTACAGTTTGCGGATACATACATGAGGGAGATACTCCCCCTAAGGTTTGTCCTATATGTGGAGTAGGTCCAGAAAAGTTTAAGGAAATGGAGGAAGAACTTGCTTGGGCAGATGAACATAGAATAGGAATAAGTGAAGGTGTAGATAATGAAATAATTGAAGGATTAAGAGCAAATTTTATGGGTGAGTGTACAGAAGTCGGAATGTATTTAGCTATGGCACGTCAAGCGGATAGAGAAGGATTCCCAGAGGTTGCAGAAGCATATACTCGTATCGCTTATGAAGAAGCGGAGCACGCATCAAAATTTGCAGAAATTTTAGGTGAAGTTGTTATGGCCGATACAAAAGCTAATCTTCAAGCAAGAGTAGAAGCAGAATATGGGGCTTGTGAAGGCAAGAAAAAACTAGCAGGCTTAGCTAAGCAGAATAATTTAGATGCTATCCATGATACAGTTCACGAGATGTGCAAAGATGAAGCAAGACATGGAAGAGCATTTAAAGGTCTATTAGATAGATATTTTAGTAAATAAAAACATATTTAAAGGAGTGTTATACATGCAAAAGATAACTTGTGATGTAACTAATTGTTCTCATAATAATTCAGGAACCTGCTATGCAGACCGTGTAAACATAGTTGGAGAAGGAGTTTCAGTAGATGAAGAAACTTGTTGTGGCTCTTTCCTAGATTCAAGATTATATAGTACTCTCACCAATTCTTTATCAGGTGGCAAAAACTGTACTGCATTAACTTGCAAAGCTACCGAATGTATTTATAATAAAAATAAGCTTTGCAATTTAGATTCTATACAAGTTTCTGGAGGACCAGCTAATATATATTCAGAAACTTATTGTGCAAGTTTTGAGGAATAATTAGTCTTCTAATAAGAAACTTACTTTTCAAATTGTTCAATTGAGCAACTTTTAGGAAGTTTATAGTAAAAAGAAATTTATTTTTACTATGAGCTTCCTTTTTATTTAATATATCTTAGAGTTATAGTATTATTGTATTAATATAGATAAGAGTAGGTGAATGTTGTGCAAGAGATAGTTGAAACTCTAAGTGAAAATTTTCTTTTTAAAGAAATTAATAAGAAAGAATTAGAAATTATAGTTGAAGCAATGGTATATAGAAGGCTTAAGTATAAAAAAGGACAGATTATTGCTCATGAAGATGAGCCTTGTACAACCTTAGGAGTTATAATAAAAGGTGAGGTAGAAATCCAAAGGCTGTATTCAAGTGGTAAAACTATAGTTTTATCTAGGTTTTGTAGAGGTGATGTTTTTGGAGAGGCCATTCTTTTTGCTAGTACATCAGCATATCCAGCTACGGTTGCGGCTGTAACAGATTGTGAAATTTTATATATAAATAGAGATGAAATATTAAAGGTTTTTAGTAGGAATGAGGTTGTTTTAAATAATTTCTTAAGCTTATTAAGCAATAAAATAATGATTTTAAATTCAAAAATAAAGAATATTTCATTTAAATCTATAAGACAAAAAGTAATTAATTATATTCTAGTTAAAAGCAAGGATGGAAAGATATCACATATTATTTTAAAAGAGAATAAAGAGGTTATTGCAGCAGAATTAGGGATTCCTAGACCATCATTGTCTAGAGAGTTAATTAATTTAAGGGAATTAGGATATATAGCATTTGATAGAAGTACCATAGATATATTAAATTTAGAAGCACTAGAAGCTGAAATGATGGAATAAGAAGAAGTTCGAAAGTCGTAACAGGTGTTACAGAGTTTCGGACTTTTTTTCTTTAATATTAGGGTATAGAGAATATACAACTTTTCAGTGTGAAGGAGAGATTAAATATGGAAAATAAGATGTTTTGTTTTCAATGTCAAGAATCTGCAGGATGTACAGGTTGCACCATAAGAGGAGTTTGCGGAAAGACTCCTGAACTTGCTAAGCTTCAAGACTTATTAATATACACAACAAGAGGATTAGCAGAGGTTGCTACAGCAGCAAGAACACAAGGAATAAAGGTCTTTTCAACAATAAATAAAGCGGTTACAATGAATCTGTTTGCCACTATAACCAATGCAAACTTTGATGATGAAGTTTTTTATAAAATGATTGAAGAAACTTTAAAATTAAAGGATCAATTGATTAATGATTTAACAGATAGAAGTAGATTGTCTTCAATTGCAATATGGACTGCAATAGAAAAAGAAGAATTTAATAGAAAAGCTAGCAATGTTGGGGTTTTATCTACAGCTAATGAGGATATTAGAAGTTTAAGAGAAATGATAACCTATGGATTAAAAGGATTAGCAGCATATATAAAACATGCTAATGCTTTAGGATATGAGGATGAAGAGTTATGTGAATTTATGCAGAGAGCATTAGCATCTACAATAGATGACACTATGACCTTTGATGAGTATATAGCCCTTACCTTAGAAGTTGGAGAAGCGGGTGCAAAAGGTATGGCGCTTCTAGATAAAGCAAATACTGAGAGTTATGGACATCCTGAAATAACTAAAGTTAATATTGGTGTAGGAATAAAACCTGGAATTTTAGTATCTGGTCATGATTTAAGGGATTTAGAGCAATTGTTAATTCAAACAGAAGGTACAGGTGTAGATGTATATACTCATTCAGAGATGCTTCCAGCGCACTATTACCCAGCTTTTAAGAAGTATTCTCATTTTGCAGGAAACTATGGAAATGCATGGTGGAAGCAAACAGAAGAATTTGAAAGCTTTAGAGGACCTATTTTAATGACTACCAATTGTATAGTGCCTCCTAGAGAGTCATATAATGATAAAATATTTACTACTGGAGCAGCTGGATATACAGGATGTACACATATAGAAGCAAATGGTGATGGAAAAAAAGATTTTTTTGCTATAATTGAGATGGCTAAGAAGTGTGAAGCTCCCATAGAAATTGAAAGAGGAGAAATCATTGGGGGGGTTGCACATAATCAGGTATTAGCTTTAGCTGATAAAATTGTAGAAGCCGTTAAAGCTGGAGCTATAAAGAAGTTTTTTGTTATGGCTGGGTGTGATGGTAGACAAAAGAAAAGAGAATATTATACTGATTTTGCAAAAGCATTACCAAAGGATACGGTAATTTTAACAGCAGGTTGTGCAAAGTATAAATATAATAAACTTGATTTAGGAGATATAGGGGGAATTCCTAGAGTATTGGATGCTGGACAATGTAATGATTCATACTCATTAGCATTAATAGCATTAAAGCTTAAAGAAGTATTTGGACTAGAGGATATTAATGAATTGCCGATTGCCTTTAATATTGCATGGTATGAGCAAAAGGCTGTAATAGTTCTTTTATTAAGAGCTAGATTACAATAAAAAGTGGTTTTATAAAATTCATGATATTTTATTGTATAATTGTTATATATTTAGTTATAATTTAATTAATCTATTGAATTGTTAAATTAAGGGGAGGAGAAGCTTATGAAGAAACGAGAAGACTATATCTCATGGAATGATTATTTTATGAGTATTTCTATACTTTCAGGTATGAGGAGCAAAGATCCATCTACACAGGTTGGAGCTTGTATAGTAGATGTCAATAATAGAATTATTTCCATAGGATATAATGGTTTTATAAATGGATGTAGTGATGAAGATTTTCCATGGGCTAGGGACGGAGAGTTTTTAGAAACTAAATATCCATATGTAGTACATGCGGAGCAGAACGCAATTTTAAATGCAAGAGGAAAGTCTTTAGAAGGATGTAGAATATATGTTAATCTATTTCCTTGCCATGAGTGTGCAAGAAATATTATACAATCAGGAATTAAAGAAGTATATTATTTAAGTGATAAATATGCTGATACTGATTCAATAAAAGCATCTAAATATATGTTTAATAAAGCTGGGGTAAAACAAATTCAGTTATCTCCTAATGTGGATAAAATTGAAATAAATTTAAGGTAATTGAAAAAAAGTCGTATCATATAATGGTGCGATTTTTTTTATCAGTAAGTTTAAGTTTTCTTTCTTAATTTACACAAAATTATATATATTTACAATTTATAAATGAAATGCATGGGTAAAAATGTAAAATTGCAAAGCGTTGAAATCACTAATATATAAAGCTGTTCAAAAAAAGTCAATGGATTTTAGAAAATAAACTTAAGAAAATAATGTGCAAAAACATTGATAATATACTATATGTGGTATAGAATAGTCGTTATGATACTAGATATGGTATTCTAGGTTGTGCTAGGAGGATATTTTATGCTTAGAGAATTAAAGATTATTAAGAGAAACGGCAGTATTGTTGAGTTTGATAAAGATAAGATTGAGCATGCAATACTAAAGGCTATGAAAAATGGAAGCGGGATTTATGAGCCAGAAATTGCAAAGAAAATTGCTGAAGACATAGAAGGTATTTGTAAGAAAAATACAACTTCACCTACTGTATACCAGGTAGAAGAAATGGTATATAAAACATTAATTACATATAAACAAGAACTAACAGCAAGAGCTTATGAAGGATATAGAGCGGTACAATCCTTTAAAAGAGAAATAAACACAACAGATGACAGCATACTAGGACTTTTAGATAAAAGTAACGAAGACGTATTAAATGAAAACTCTAATAAAAATGGAGTATTAGCATCAACGCAAAGAGATTTAGTTGCAGGTGAAGTATCAAAGGATATATCAAGAAGAAAATTAATACCAGCACATATTGTACATGCTCATGATGAAGGGGTATTGCACTATCATGATATGGATTATGCAATGCAGCCAATTCATAACTGCATGCTTATTAATTTAGAAGATATGCTTACTAATGGGACAGTTATAAATAATAAACTAGTAGAAAGTCCAAAGTCTTTTGGAACAGCTTGCACCATTGTAACACAGATAATTGCTCAGATTGCCAGCGGTCAATATGGTGGAAATACAATAACAATTAAACATATAGCACCTTTTTTAAGGGTGTCTTATGACAAATATTATAATAGATATAAGAAAAAGTACTCTGAAGAAATGGCTCGTGAATTAGCAGAAGAAAGAATGATAGAAGAACTGAAGTCAGGTATTCAGACTATTAGATACCAGCTTTCTACATTACACACAAGTAATGGTCAAGCTCCATTCTCAACAATTTACCTTGAAATTGAAGAAGGTAGTGAGTATGAAAGAGAGATGGCTTTAATTTGTGAAGAAATGATTCTTCAAAGGCTTGAGGGGATGAAAAACTATAAAGGGCAGTCAATAGGAGAAGAATTTCCTAAGCTTGTTTATTTATTGGATGAACATAACTGTCTAGAGGGTGGAAAATACGATTATATAACAAGGCTTGCGGCTCAGTGTAATACTAAAAGATTAGTCCCAGATTATCAATCAGCTAAAATTATGAGAATGAACTATGAAGGTAATACTTTCCCTCCAATGGGATGTAGATCTCACTTAAGTCCATGGAAAGATGAAAATGGAAATTATAAGTGGTACGGAAGGTTTAATCAAGGTGTTATTTCTTTAAACTTAGTTCAAGTTGCGTTAACTGCAGATAAAGATATGAATAAGTTCTGGGAAATTCTTGAAGAAAGATTACAGCTTTGTAAAGAAGCTTTATTAGTTAGGCATAATCTTTTATTAGGAACAACTTCAGATGTATCCCCAATACACTGGCAACATGGTGGAATAGCGAGACTTAAAAAAGGGGAAAAAATAGATGAGTTATTAAAAGATGGTTACTCAACTTTATCTTTAGGATATGTTGGTGTGTATGAAATGACTCAAGCAATGTTAGGAGTTTCCCATACAACTAAAGAGGGAGAAGAATTTGCTCTTAAGGTAATGAATCATTTAAATAATACATGCCAGAAGTGGAAGGCTGAGACAGGATTAGGTTTTGGCTTATATGGAACACCAGGTGAAAGCTTAACTTCAAGGTTCTGCAGAATTGATAAGCAGAAATTTGGGGAGATTAAGAATGTAACAGATAGAATGTATTATACGAACTCATACCATGTTCATGTTAGTGAAGAGATAGATGCATTTAGCAAGCTAAAATTCGAGAGTCAGTTTCACAATATAAGCTTAGGTGGATGCATAAGCTATGTTGAGGTTCCAGATATGAGTAAAAACTTAGAGGCTGTTGAACAGATAATTAACTATATCTATCATAATATTCAATATGCAGAGATTAATACTAAACCAGATGTATGCTATAAATGTGGATATACAGGAGAAATTAAACTTGATGAAGGTTTAGAGTGGTATTGTCCAAACTGTGGAAATAAAGATAAAAATGAAATGCAGGTTATGAGAAGAACTTGTGGATATATAGGCTCTAATATGTGGGGCAAAGGTCGTACTCAAGAGATAGGACAAAGGGTGCTTCACTTATAATTAAGAAAACCCATTCTCATATTAAATCGAATGAGTAAGTTCGACTAACAAGATCGAAGAGTTGGAGTCTCACTTCTGGACACTAACTTAAGGAGGAAAAGTATGAGGTATGCTAAGATAAAGGATAATGATGTTGCTAATGGAATTGGAATAACTATGTCTGTATGGACTCAAGGATGTCCACATCACTGTGAAGGATGCTTCAATGCAGAAACTTGGAATTTTGAAGGTGGAGATGAATTTACTGATGAAAATCTTAAATATGTTTTAGAAAATGTAGATAAGAATCAGGTTAAAAGAAATTTAGCTGTGCTTGGTGGTGAGCCGCTTTGTCCTGAAAATATAGATGGGGTATTGGAGCTTTGTAGAGAATTTAAAAATATGTATCCAAATAAAAAAATATATCTTTGGTCAGGCTATGTATTTGAGGAATTTAATGAAAAGCAAAGGGAAATACTAAAGTATGTTGACATACTTATAGATGGCCCATTTCAACTCCAAAGTAGAAATTTATCCCTTACTCTTAGAGGCTCATTGAACCAAAGAGTTATTGATGTTAAAAAGACTTTAGAAAATAATTTATTGGTGTTAAGTTCTTTGAATTCTTAACATTTAAATAAAAAGTATATTTATTGTATAGGCCTTATCTGTGTGTTAACATGGGTAAGGCTATATTAATTTATTTTACGAAAGATGAAAGGGTTGAAAAAAATATGGAGAAACTATTTTCAATTATAGGTATGGTAATATGTATTGGTGTAGCATATCTATTTTCAACAGAGAAGAAAAATATTCAATGGAGAAGTGTACTTGTAGCCTTCTTTGGACAAATTTTATTAGCAATTTTGCTTATAAAAACACCTTTATGGAAAGGAATAGAGTGGTTAGCTAACGGCTTTACATGGGTTATCAATCAATCTACAGAGGGAATAAACTTTGTATTTGGAGGTATAACAGAAAACTATGTGTTTTTCATAAATGCATTACTTCCAATAGTATTTATAAGTGCACTAATGGGAATATTATTTCATTTTAATGTTTTACAAAAGTTTATTTCAATAGTAGGGAAGCTTGTAGCAAGAGTTTTAAAGGTAGATACTTTGGTTGCAGTAAATGGTGTAGCTAATATGTTCTTAGGGCAGTCAGAAAGCCTATTTGTAACTAAGTCATATCTTCCTAATGCTAAGGATTCAGTTATCTTTGCAACTCTTGTAGGTGGCATGACATCAATTAGTGCATCAGTAGTTGGATTATATACATCCTATGGAGCATCAATGGAATGGATTATAGTATCAATGCCATTGACTGTGTTTAGCACTTTTGTTTTAACTCAAATAATAATGCCTACGGAGTATGATGCTGGTAAAATTGAAATTGAAGATGATAAGGGTGTTAATGTTATCGAAACAATGATGAACTATGCAATGGCTGGATTTAAAGGTGTAATTGGAATAGCAGTAGCATTAATTGTATTCTTATCTTTAGTTGCAATGATAAATAACTTCATAGGAATTTTTGCACCAGGAGTAACACTTCAATCTATGCTTGGAATAATATTCAAACCATTAGCTGTTTTAATGGGAGTTCCATCAGAGGAGCTTAAATTAGCATCAGAAATATTAGCTACAAAGCTTGTTACTAATGAAGCTGTTGCTTTTGGATTACCACAGTTTGCTATGCTTACAGCTAATACAAAGGCTATGATAACAACTGCACTTTGTGGTTTTGCAGGTATTGGAAGTATCGGGATACTAATTGGAGGATACTCAGCAGTAGCACCAAATAAGATTAATGTAGTGGCAAAACTTGGGGTGAAAGCCCTTATAGTTGCAACAGCAGTAAATTTATTAACAGGAGCTGTAGTTGGTCTAGTGCTATAAATTTTTAAAAGTTTATAAGAGATTATTATAAAAAAGAATCCTTGATTAAGTTAACTATTAATATCAAGGATTCTTTTTTAGCTTGGTATAGTGGACATGCAATAGTTCATATAATGTAAGATGAGAAAATTATATAATTTCATTGAAATTAGGATGAAGAAATAAGTTAAATTGTGTATCAATTCCAATTGTACTGCATTTATAATAGTATAGTAATATAAGGAGGGTATACATGGAAATTAATAATTTTCTTAATATGGACTTTTTGGCTGGCTTCGCTGGTACTATTGTTGGGGTAGAACTAATGGTTTATAGTACTAAAGAATTACCATTTATAAAAAAGATTCCTACTAGGATTTATACATTCTTATTAGCCGTGATTCACCTTTTTATAGTAAAATACGTCACGGGAACATTTGATTTAGCCTTAGGAAGTGTATATTTATTAATTATAAATTCGTTTTTAATTTCAACTGTTTTGTGTGGTGGATATGATATAGCCATTGGAAATATTCAGATTCCGGAGATTATAAATGGAAAGAAGAAAAATGTTATTATAGATGTTCAAACAGGTGATGATAATCAACAGAATAAAAGTACAGAAAGCTCTACGACAACAATAGATAATACTACTTCTCCAGTTATATCTGATGAGAAAGTTCCCAGTTTAAGTAATAGAAGAAGAAATAGCAATATAAATGACAAAACAACTTAGTTATGTGGTTAATTAATTACAAATTTATATATAAAAGGTGTCAATCTATGATACCTTTTGTTTTTTTATTTTAAAATATAACTAATTTATATGGAAAAATAATGGAATGGATAGTATAATGTATGTTATAGAAAAAAAATCCAGAATTACATAGAAAGATTATACAAAGTTTTAGTTGACTTGCTGGGAGGAAATATGATAGAGACCATATTAATAGCCTTTTTAGTGGCCAAAATAAAAGGATACGATATTAAACCTATATTTAAAAGCTGGGCTGTTTATCCTATCATAGTTATGGAAATCATTAATTGTGTTGTACAAGTTATGATTTTTTCAGGTGATTATTCTGCGGTAGGTTATTTAGCTATGTCTAAAAGCTTTTATTTGGCAATATATTTATGTTTAGTGTATAAATATGAAATTTATAGCAGTGCAATTATTGGGTCTGTATTTATGATTGGCGGAGGTTTGTTAAACGATTTAGCAATTAAAGCTAATAATGGCTCTATGCCAGTTTATCCAACATTGTCTTATTTAACAGGATATACAAGTAAAGATATGTTTTCTATTGTTGATGACATACATGTATTAGGCACTGCAGAAACAAATTTGAAGATATTAACTGATTTTATAGATTTGGGGTACAGTGTTTTAAGTATTGGAGACGTACTTATAAGAGTGTTTGTGTTTTTAATAATTTATAATGCTATAAAGAAAGCAAATACAGTGACAGCAGAGGGGGAAATTACATGTTAAAGTTATCAGCATTTGAATTAATAGTAAGAACGATACCAGAGGTATTTATGCTGATATTTGCATCGTACGCATTTTCAAAGACTAAAGTTGATTGGAATAAATATTTTTTATCGTCAATTATTCTAAGTATTTGTGTTTTTGCTATTAGGTTATTACCTATAAACTATGGAGTACATACTATACTAAATATTATAGTATTGACAGTTATTGTTATACATATTAATAAGATTGATACGATTAAAGCAATAAAATCCTCTATAATTACACCTATATTGTTATTTATTTTAGAAGGTGTAAATGTAATGTTTTTACGAATAACAGTTGCAGATAAATTAGATGCTATTGTTACGGATCCAAGATTAAAAACTTTATATACATTACCTTCATTATTAGGTTTAATACTAATAGTGTGTTTATATTACTATAAAATGAAGAAGGAAAATAAATTGAAGTATGTTTAGTGTAGAAAAAATAAGTAATAAAATTTCAAATAGTATAACAAAAGAGTTGGAATTAGATGAAAATAAAAAATCTGTTGTAAATTATGGCATTTTTGCTATAATGCACACTGCACTGTCAGTAGGATTTGTTATAGTTTTTGGGGCTTTGTTCAATGTTTTAATTGAGGCTTTAATTATAACATTAACCATTAGTATTTTAAGGAAGAATGCAGGTGGAGCTCATGCCAGTTCACCAGGGATATGTGCTTTTGTAGGTACAGTTTTAAGTGTTGGTATGGCAATAGTAATAAAAAACATAAATTTAAATGTGAATGCTATTATTGTAATAAGTACACTAATTTTTATATGGTCATTCATTATAGTGTACAAGCTTGCACCAGTAGATAGTCCATCAAAACCAATTAGAACTGATACAAAACGAAAAAGGTTAAAGAAAAGCTCTATACTAATTCTAATTGTATATCTAGTAATTGTAATAGGAAATATTATATGCTATTATGCAACGCAAAAAGTAGATTTATTGGTGTACTCAGGATGCATTCATATAGGTTTGCTGTGGCAGATATTTTCACTAACAAAAATTGGACATATAGTATTAGGTAAATTAGATGCTTTATTTAAATAAATTTTAATTGAAGGAGGGGATTTTATGAAAAAGAGATTATTAATGACTGTTGCTTCAGTAGCTACTTTAGTTGCATCTGTATTAGCAACATCTGCATGCTGGGTAAGCTTCTATCAACCAGAAGAGCCTCAATGCTTAAGAGACGAATAATTTATGAAATGGAACTGGAGAAATCCAGTTCCATTACACTATGAGGGATTATGATGAGAAGAGTGGAAAAGAATAAAGAAAAGCAAATCAGTGAAATTGTTTCAGTTGTAAAGTTGTCTTCATTATTATTTGTAGGCATAATAATGTTTAAATATATATTTGGTGATGGTTTGGGAGTTGTCGATACAGCCCAAACATATTATACAATGCTTACATTTGCGCTACCTATGTTTATACTTATTCTGATTTATTTTATGTGGACATTTTCATCTAATAGTAAGTTGAAAAATAATCACGGAAATATGATAAAGAATCTTGAGGTTTCTTTATTTATTATAATTTTCACCATAGTAATATATGTGTGTGGAGCGTATGAAAGTGAGTATAAATTTTTATATTTGTTTATTATAATAACTACCACAATCCAATCTGGAATGAAAAAAGGGGTTATAGTTTCATTTATATCTTCAGCAATTATATTAGCTATGGATCTTTTAATGGTTCCTAATGTAAAGGTAAATTTATATTTTCAAACTGATTTGATTTTAGCAGGTATTTTTGTTTTAACAGCATGGCCGTTAGGTTTTTACGTAAAAATTGAAAGTGAACATATTAAGCAACTAGAAAATCAAGTGAATATAGATGGACTTACAGGTGTGTATAATCATAGGTATTTCCATGATGAATTAAGAAAGAAAATTATGCAAGGAAAAGTGGATAACAAACCTGTGTCCATGATTTTTATTGATATAGATTATTTTAAACATTATAATGACCTTTATGGGCATCAAAAAGGTGACACTATTTTAAGAGAGATGGCTACAGTTATTAGAGATAATGTTAGAACTGGAGATATCGTGGCTAGATATGGAGGAGAAGAGTTTGCAATAATTCTTCCAGACACTAGCGATAATGTTGCAATGGATGTTGCTGAAAAGCTTAGAGTAAAGATTGAAACCACTTATTTTGAAGGTGAAGAGAATCAGCCTAATGGAAAAATTACAGCATCTTTTGGAATTTCAGTGTTCCCAGAAAAGGCTAAGGATGATATGGAACTAATTAAAAGTGCAGATGATGCATTATATAGGGCAAAATTCTTTAATAAAAATAGAGTTGAAGCGTATACTTCAATTTTAGATGATATAAAACAAAATATAAGCGATGAAAAAGATATTGAGCTTGTTGCATCTATAAAAACTTTAATTAGTGTTATTAATGCAAAAGATAGATATACTTATGGACATGTTGAAAGAGTTGTTATATATAGTAGACTTTTAGCGGATGAGTTAGGGCTTTCAGAAAAAGAAAAAGCAACGTTAATTTATGGAGCTTATATGCATGATATTGGAAAGATTAATATTGCAAGAGACATATTAGTGAAGAAGATGAAGTTAACTAATGATGAGTGGGAAGAATTAAAGCAACATCCTAATAATGGCGTTGAAATTATTAAACCGGTTGAATCCTTAAAAGATGTAATTCCACTTATTCAATTTCATCATGAAAGATTTGATGGTAAAGGATATCCACATAATCTTAAGGGAGAAGAAATACCTTATTTAGCAAGAGTTTTAACTGTAGTCGATAGTTTTGATGCAATGACATCTAACAGACCTTACAATAAGCGTAAGAGTTATGAAGAAGGGGTAGAGGAACTGCGTAAGTGTAGTGGAACTCAATTTGATCCAGATATTGCAGAAGCCTTTATTAAAGTTATAACAAGTAAAACTGGAGAGATATGTATTGGTAAGATAGAGGCTGGAAGTGAAGCAGCTGTAGAATGCGCATCATCAGGAAGTTTTAATGAGTATAACCTATAATTATAATGTGAAAAGAACTTCTATTTTGAAAGAAGTTCTTTTTCTTGAGCGCTTAGCATGACGTAATATTAAGTGTAAAGTACCTAAGACTATCTGGTATAGATTAGGATAAGGATATCCCAGTGTAACGAAGGGGACACATGGTGATTTAGGAGATTGAAAAATAAAATAATTATTGTTCTTCTATTTTATTTGAATTAATATTTTATAGATAAATTTAAATTATAAAGCTAAAAAATATATGATTATGTGTACATTAAAATGTCAATCCTATAGTAGAGATTATTCTTAAGGGTTTATAACAAAAAAACTAAGGAAGGATAAAAACTATGGATAAAAGTATGAATAATTATGAAGAGGTTTTGGCAGTCAGTAATGTAGTAAATATTACGGAATCTATAGTAAATGAAATCATGAAGCTTTTAACAAAAGAAGAAATAAAGGGATACTTAACCCCTCAAGAGAAGAAAAAATATTTTCATTACCTGAATATGTTAAGCGAAGCATATAAAGAGAAGAAAAAGAGTTAAAAGTTAATAATGAAAAACTATTAAAGGTTTTACTCATGGATTAAATTTAAGAAGTTTTTAGTATAAAGTTAAAATATAACCATTGAACTAAGATATGGTTATATTTTCTTTTTGAAATAGTACTTAATAATTATACGCGTTAATTTTTCATGTTAGTGAAATAGTAAAGGTGGAAACTAATCTTTTTAATATTAAATCAGTATAACATTAAGGGGATTAGCGCTATTATAATGAAGAAGAGTACTCTGAGGGGATTTTACTAGCATAAGCAGTTGAATAAAAAAGGTATATAGGATAGAATACTTAAAGTGATAATATTACTTTCACAGGTGAAATCATGGAGGCGATTAAGTGAAATTATTAAAGTTTTTGTTGAGTAGAATGGTGATTGTAGGAATCATTCTTGCTATACAAGTAGCTTGGTTTATTGGAGTTTTAGCCAGATTTAGTAGTTATTCAATGCAGATTTCTCTTGCATGTGCTATGCTAAGTTGGATAGCCATAATTTGGATTATAAATAAACCTGAAAATCCAGCATATAAAATTGCGTGGATAATACCAATATTAGCGTTTCCTATTCTTGGAGGCTTATTATATCTAGCTTTTGGTACTAAAAAGCCATCTAAGACAATGCGAGAAAAGCTAGCTAAGGTAATCAATGAGACTAGACATTTCTTAAAGCAAGATAAAGAAGTGCTGGAGGAAGTAAGAAATCTAGATGAACACGTTGCTGGACAAGCATATTATATAGCGAATTCAGCAGGTTTTCCAATTCATAAGAATACAGAGGTTCAATATCATAAAATTGGAGAGGAAAGCTATGAGATTTTACTTGAAGAGTTAAAAAAAGCAAGGCACTTTATATTTATGGAGTATTTTATTATTGAAGAAGGTCATATGTGGAACAGTATTCTTCAGATTTTAGAAGAAAAAGCAAAGGCAGGAGTAGACGTTAGACTTATGTATGATGATGTAGGATGCTTAACTCTACTACCTTACGGATATCATAAGCAGATGGAAGAAAGAGGAATAAAGTGTATAGCTTTTAATCCATTTGTACCAATATTCTCTGTAGCTATGAACAATAGAGATCATAGAAAAATAACGGTAATCGATGGACATACGGCCTTTAGTGGAGGAATAAATTTAGCTGATGAATATATTAATAAAAAGGTTAGATTTGGACATTGGAAGGATACAGGAATTATGGTTAAGGGGGAAGCGGTTTGGAATTTCACCCTAATGTTTTTACAAATGTGGAATGCTTATAGAAAGACTGATGATGATTACGAAGTATTTAGACCATATGTAAATAAAAAAGAGATATTTAATTCAGATGGATTTGTACAGCCTTATGGTGATTCTCCACTGGATGGAGAGATTGTTGGTGAAAGTGTTTATATGAATATACTTAATAGTGCAAAGCGATATGTTTATATATTTACACCATACTTAATTATTGATAATGAAATGACAACAGCATTATGCTTGGCAGCTAAAAGAGGGGTAGATGTTAGAATTGTAACTCCTGGAATTCCAGATAAAAAGACAGTGTTTAGATTAACACAATCTTATTACAGCCAGTTAATAAAGGCTGGAGTGAAAATTTATGAATATACTCCTGGGTTTATTCATGCTAAGAGCTTCGTGTGTGATGACGAAATTGCTACGGTAGGTACAATCAATATGGACTACAGAAGTTTATACCTTCACTTTGAGTGTGGAGTATTTATGTATAAAACTTCTGCTATAAATGATATTAAAGTAGATGCTTTAGAAACTATAGCTAAGAGTAAAGAAATCACAATTGAAGATTGTAATCGAGGATTACTTATTGGGTTAGGGCAAGCAATTTTAAGAGGATTTGCTCCATTAATGTAACTTAAATAAAAGCTTTACTATTTATATTAAAAACACTAATTTTACAATTAATTTATCCAATAAGAAAAGAATATAAAAAGAGCAAGTAAAGAGGAAAGCTGTCCATGTAAATTATACAATGGACAGCTATTTTTATGTAATTGATTAATTTATAAAAGAAAACATGTATTAATTTAGATTATATAGTGGAATTGTGTGCACCTTAAGTAGATTATGTCAAATAAAAAGGAAAATTTCTTCCTTTGTAAAAGGAAAAAATAGGATATAATAAAAATATGAATACTGGTAAATATTCCTAAGCAAATTCGATATATTAAAGAGGGTGATGACAATACAGACTATAAGATGTATGAAGTGTGGGAAAAAAATGAAGGATAATGAAAGTTGTTGCTCGTATTGTAAGTATCAAAACAATCTAGAAAATGGGTATCTAGATGACAATACAATAATAAGCAAACCAGGTGAAAAAAGAGTATTAGATTATAAAGGTATTACGAAAAAAATAGTTATTACTGTAATTACTACTACAATGATTGGGTTATCATCGGCTAGTGCAGTATTTATTTTATCAGCGGATAAAGAGTTTAAAATATCTATGGGACTCATGTCATCTTCAGGAATTACCTTAAAAAAAGATGTAAAGGAACTTCTGCGAGGTGCTAAATTTGGAATGTCTAGGGAAGATATTGTGAGGTTAGAAAGTAACTATGATGATTCTATAAAAGAGTTAAATGAGGAAGAATATATTACCTATATTGCATGTAAATATGGTGGTTTTGAAGGAAGAACTACATATAGGTTTACTGAAAATAAATTAAATGAAATTTCTGTTGTTTTTTATCCACAAGAAGATTCCACGGCAGCCTATGAAAGTCTGGTTTCTACATTTACCAAGGAGTATGGAGAACCTCTGAAGTCGGAGGAGGAAGCTGATTCAACAATAGAAACTCAATGGAATAATAAAAAAATCACAATAAAACTAAAAAGTGGAGATCATATTAATCTTATAGTTATTCCAGAAAATCAATAAGTATATGAAAAATGGCTTACCCTATGAATTTACTTAGTAGTAAGCCATTTAATATGCAACTCCTTTTCATATCCATTCAAAGGAGTGCTCGAAGAGTAAGTTCGAGTGACTAATTTAAAGATTTAGGCTCTCACTTAAGTTTGTGTATGCCAAATCATAGATTTGGACACTCACTTATAGATATTTTAAGAAAGTAACAATTTATTTTTTAAGCATTAATTTTAGAATAACAAAGTTTACATATATTTATAACTTTGCCATCATCATTTTTTTTAGTCCACACTAATTTTACACGAGGTCTGCCGCAAATAGGACAAGGTCCTCTCCAGCCTGCAATTTTTTTGATTATTTTACCTCTTCGTTGTTTACCCATTTTTTATCTCTCCTTTCCATAAATTATATTAGTGAGGATAAAAGTTATGACTAAAAATTTTATAATGTAGAATAATAATTATATGAATTCCCTTGACACTTTGTTTCTTTAAAAGTATAATTGTTAGAAATTTATATATCTTAAGTGGATGGAGGACAATAAAATGCAAATGAGCGACGTAATTATCCCTGAAGGATATAGAAGTCAGGGCACATTAATAGAAACAGAAATACATATAAAAAAAATAAAGGATTTTTTTGAGAAAGAACTATTTAAAGCATTAAATTTAACAAGGGTATCAGCCCCTTTATTTGTAGATTCAAGTAGTGGATTAAATGATAATATGACTGGTTATGAAAGGCCTATAGTTTTTAGAGCATCAGCGGCAGGCAAAGATGTTGAGATAATTCAATCCTTAGCCAAATGGAGAATTATGAGTCTTCATAGATATGGATTTTGTGAAGGACAAGGATTATATACTGATATGCATATAATAAAAAAAGATGATACAATGGATAATCTTCATTCTATATATGTTGATCAATGGGGATGGGAAAAGGTTATCAGCCAAGATGAAAGAAATGAAGCATATCTTAAGTCAATAGTTAGATCTATTTATGGTGTGTTTAGAATTACAGAGTCATTTGTAAATAACGAGGTTACAACTACAGGACACAAGCTTCCTCAAGATATTTTCTTTATTACAGCACAGGAACTTGAGGATAAATATCCAGATTTAAATCCAAGGGAAAGAGAACAGGAAATTTGTAGAGAGCATGGAGCAGTATTTATAATGAAAATTGGAGATGCTCTTAAATCAGGAGAGAAGCATGATGGGAGAAGTCCAGATTATGATGATTGGAATTTAAATGGAGATATTCATTTTTGGTATCCAATCTTAAATACATCTATGGAAATCTCTTCTATGGGGATTAGAGTTAATGAAGAAGCCTTAGAAAGACAACTAAAATTATCTGGCGCAGAAGATAGAAGAGAGTTATATTTTCACAAAGCACTTTTAAAAGGAAAGCTTCCTTATACAGTAGGTGGAGGAATTGGACAATCGAGAGTGTGTATGTATTTCTTGAATAAAGCTCATATAGGTGAAGTTCAAGCTTCAGTATGGGATGAAAAGATTGTTACGGCATGTAGAGAAAATGGTATAAACCTATTATAATATTTAGGTGAAAAACCTATAGTGAAACAAAAAAAGTTTTACTGTAGGTTTTATACTTTGAAGAATTAAATGAGAATGACTTACTCCTGATTTATAAGTTTTTTAATGAAGATAAGCCATGGTTGTCTTGTTTGTTTAGAAAGCAAGGGATTAGTCGAAAGATATATTATTTAAGATAGGATATTATTTAGTATTTCAACAATTGATATTTTAGTTCTAAGTAATAAATCATAATTTTTAAAGGCAAAGATTCAGATTATGTCTATCCATCTTTACTAGTGGAAGGCAAAGGCGAATAATAAATGAATCTTTGTTTTTTTATTTCTCTGAAATTTAAAGGACAACGAGTATAAATGTTGAATTACTAGAAAATGGTAAGGGGAATTATGATTATGTTAAGGAGGATAATTATGGCGAAAAAGAAAAGGAAGCATGAGTTAACAATAAAAAGGAAAGTAGATGTTCAAAAGGATATTTTAAATATAGAACATGAAATAGAATTAAAAGATGTTTTAAGGGGGAGAAATATAAATAGAAAGGTTATACCTAGTGCCTGTAGTTTAAAGGATGTACTTACACATCTTAAGGAAAGAAATTGGAATATTTCTAGACTGAAAAGATATGAGAAGAGCTGTTGTGATGCATATAAAATAGATGCGGTTTTAGTTATGCTTAAAGAATTTGAAGAGAAATATTGGCCCGAGATTCTACAAATAAATGTGTTATCTACTTATGGTGATGACATTGGGGCAAACTGTGCATCTATATATTTAGTAGGATATGTTGCTGAAAATATGGGAGTTGGTGAGCATATGATGCAGGAATATTGTAAACTTGCTGGTATAACGGAGAAGGAGATTTGTGCTAAGGCCATTTATAACACTGGAAAAAATGATGGTGAATATTTAGGAGTTTTAAATGCAGATGGCACAGTGGCTGATTGGGACTTTTTTGAAAAGTGGGTAATGGGATAAAAAATATATAGTATCTATAATTAAAAGCGTTCGTGAAAAATTTTTATTTCAGCGAAGGCTTTTTATTTGCAAGTGGACCAGTTATAAGTGATTTTTGGAACCTAGTGGTACTGTAAGTATTCATTAAGAAGTAGTATGATTAAGTACATGAGATTAAGAGAAATTAGGAGGCATAAATATGAATTCATTCATTAGTCCAGACGATACCTGGGTATTATGGACAATTTTAATAGGAATAGCAGCAATAAGTATAGTTCTTGAACAAAAATATAAATGGGCTGCAAAGATAACAGGAGCAATAATAGCTTTAATTGCTGCAATTGCATTAGCAAATTTAAAAGTTATACCAACGGATAGTCCCGTGTATGATACCGTATGGAATTATGTAGTTCCAGTAGCTATACCACTTTTATTATTAAAGGCAGATTTAAAGAAAATAAGAAGAGAAAGTGGAAAAATGTTTGGAATATTTCATATTTCGGCTTTAGGAACAATTATGGGAACATTTATTTCAGCGTTTTTATTTGCATCGGTAATACCGCACGTAGCAGAAATTGCAGGAATGATGACAGGCAGTTATATTGGTGGAGGAGTAAATTTTGTTGCAATGACTTCAAGTTTTTCAACGCCAGAGAATATTACAAATGCAACTATAGTGGCAGATAATTTAGTGATGGTAGTATATTTCTTCATTGTAATGTCTATTCCATCTATGAAGTTATTTAAAAAATGGGGAATGTCAACTGAAAATAATAATGAAGAAAGAAGCTCAGCTAATTATTGGTCTAAGAAAGAGATCTCTTTAAAGGATATAGCTATATCTTTAGCAATAGCATTTTCTGTAGCTTGTGCATCAAATTTAATTTCTTCTTTTATAGGTTCAGTAGTCCCAGAGACTAATGTATTAACAAAGATGTTGAAGTCTATATTTGGAAACATGTATTTAATAATGACTACATTAATGCTTTTAGTTGCTACTATTTTTTCTAAGCAATTAGAGGAAATTAATGGAGCAGAAGAAATTGGAACGTTTTTGATATATTTATTCTTTGTAGTTATTGGAGTGCCAGCATCTATTTCAGAGATAATTAAAAATGGAGCATTTATATTATTATTTTGTATATCAGCAGTTGTAATTCATTTAATTGTGACATTAGGTATAGGAAAAATAATGAAGTGTAAGTTAGATGAGTTGCTTCTTGCATCTAACGCATGCATAGGAGGACCAACAACTGCTGTGGCCATGGCTATAGCTAAAGGATGGAATGGCTTAATTGTACCTGTAATGGTATCGGGTGTTTGGGGTTATGTCTTAGGAAATTACGCTGGAATATTAGTTGGAACCGTTCTTCAAACTATAATTTAAATAAGATAAGCAAGGTACGCTAATGAACATAGATTAAAGTTCTAATAAGAAGGTAGGAGTAAATTTTATTTAGGAATTTATTCTAAATTAATTTAGCATTTAAGAAATTAAAGCCAACAGAGACTAATTTCATTTAGAATCTGTTGGCTTTAATAAAATAAGGAGTTAAATAAAGGAATTATATGGGGGATAGCTTAGTTTTATATTTCTAAGGCTAAAGAATATTCTTTTTTCTCTTTACGACACTCTATGATTTCAACAATATCGGTCATAGTAAAAAATTGCAAGTTGATATTGCTATTAGCTTTAAGTTTGTTCATGTACTCAAGGGCATTGGCGTGAATACTTCCTGTTGTGATGATATATCCGGTTTTGATATTGTTAGCAACCATAGCTCCAACTAGTTTTTGGCATATTTCACGTCCTATTGTAAAGTCTAAGTCTTCTTTAGTTACTAATTTTCCTCCATCATGAGCTTCAATTAAATTATATCTTTTACATTCAACATATATCTGCTCATCTTCTAAGGTGGTGAGTATTAAATCTACATCGCCATCATAAAAAGAAGGTGTTAGTTCTATATTTTTAAAGTTAGGATCTTCTTCAAAAAGCCATTTACAGAAACCCTCAAATTCAAGAGAGGACATTTTTTGGATACTTTCTTTTTTTACCTTTATATTAAATTTTAGTTTTTCATCGTTGTACTTTACGAACATCATAACTAAAGGGGAGATACTTTTAATTAATAAAATTAGAAGTATTAATAAAATACAAATTTCATATAGTCTCATAAAATCACCTCAAATAAAGTATTGTCAGTTTTAAGAATTTTAAACTTGGATCGTATAAATTATAAAATTTAAACAAAAGAATAAAAGTTATTGAAATAAAAGGAAATTAATGGTAAAATATATATTATATAATAAAGATATTATTAATTTCATACAAAAGAATTAGTTATACTAAAGTGCTTTGAATAAAAAGTGTGATTTTAATCTTTGTTTTGGAAACGATTCCGAAATGTTGTTATATAAGATAATAATTTTATTTTTTACTTTGTAGAGAATGAAATTAAGCTGAATTTATAAATATCTAACTTAAGTAAAGAGCCATTAACATCTTACAAAGGTGTTAAAATATATTACATTTAAAAATAGGGGGAAGTTTCATGTTAAAAAAATCAAGAAAAATTATGTCTATACTCCTATCAACAGTAATGGCATGTTCATTATTTGTAGGATGTGGTTCAAAGGATGATTCAGAAGGAAAAGATAAAACCGATGATAAACCATCTGCAGAGACTCCATCAGAAAAAGAAAAAGTTGCTTTAAAAGTTTGGGGATCACAGGAAGACCAACAATTAATTGGGGAACTAGTAGAGTCTTTTAAGGCTGCGAATCCAGATAAAGAGTACACTATTGAACTGGGAGTTGTAGGAGAACCTGATGCGAAGACTAAGTATCTTGAAGATCCAGCAGCTGCTGCTGATGTATTTGCATTTGCAAATGACCAATTATACGACTTGGTTGGTGCTGGAGGGTTATATGAAGTTACAAGAAATAAAGATGCTATAATTGCAGAAAATCTACCAGGTTCTGTTGATGCAGCTACAAAAGATGGTAAATTATATGGATATCCAATGACTGCCGATAATGGTTATTTCTTATATTATGATAAAAGTGTAATAAATGAGGAAGATGCTAAAACCTTAGACGGTATTTTATCAGCTGCTAATAAGGCTGGCAAAAAAATGTTTATGGATGTATCTAATGGATGGTATATTGCCTCCTTCTTCCTAGGAGCAGGTGGAAAATTAGGAATAGATGGTAATGGAAAGCAAACTTGTGATTTTAACAACGAAGCAGGCGTTAAGGTTGGAGAAGCTATAAAGGCATTTACTGCAGATCCTGCATTTTTAACTGGTGATGATGCAGTTTTAACTGGTGGCTTTGGTGATAACATAGTAGCTGGAGTATCTGGTACTTGGACAGCTGATGCTATAAAAGAAAAATTAGGTGATAATTTTGCTGCTACTAAGCTTCCTACTTTCACAGTAGATGGAAAGCAGGTTCAAATGGGAAGTTTTGCTGGATATAAATTAGTTGGTGTAAACAGTCAGACAAAATATCCAGTAGATGCTATGGATCTTGCTGAATGGCTAACAAAGGAAGAAAGCCAAGCTTTAAGATTTGAAAAGAGAGCTATGGGACCTTCAAATATTAAGATTTCTGAAAGTTCAGAAGTTGGAGATAATATTCCTTTAGCTGCACTTGCTTTACAAGAGCAATATGCTACATCACAAAAAGAAGTTTTGGGAGCTTATTGGACACCTGCGGAGGCATTTGGTACAGCTATGGAAGCTAAGGACTACTCTAAATCAATAAAAGAACAGTTAGATGCAATGGTGGAGCAAATCTGCCAATAAATTAATTGGTTAAAGTTCATTGATATAGGATTTAAATATTAATAAATATATTCATAGAGAAACGGCTGGAATTACTTCTAGCTGTTTTTCTATAACATTAGAGCAATGATATTTTTGGAAATAATTTTGATGGGGGTATTTATGGAAACGGAAAAAATACCGAAAAAAAAGAATTTGATAAAAGGTTTCTTTAATTTATGTAAAAGTGGATTGAAGGGTATATATATAGGATTTATTAATTTTTTTAAGATTTTTGGAAAAGGAAGTATAGTTACAAAGTTAAGCTTTCTTATCATGGGGATTGGATGCTTTTTAAGAGGTCAAATAATTAAAGGCTTTTTATATTTTGCTACACAGCTTTGTTATATAGTTTATATGGTTACCTTTGGATGGGGTTATTTAAAGGATATAACAACCTTGGGTACTAGTGCTCAGAGACAAGTATGGGATGAAGGGCTTCAAATCTATTTAAACAAAACTGGCGATAATTCAATGCTTATTTTACTTTTTAGTGTAGTTACAATTTTTGTTACACTAGCTTTTATTGGTGTTTATGTTGCAAGTATAACGGCTGGGTATAAATGTGAATTACTAAGAAGAGAAGGTAAGAAACCAAAAACATTTAAAGAGGATCTAAAAAGCCTATTGAATGAAAATTATCATAAGACTTTATTAACATTGCCAATGGTTGGAACAATATGTTTCACAGTACTACCATTAATATTTATGATACTAATAGCTTTTACTAATTTTGATAAAACTCATCAGCCACCAGGTAATTTATTTACATGGGTAGGGATTCAGAATTTTAAGGATGTATTTTGGGATAATCCACTAAAGTCTAATACTTTTAGTAGTTTATTTATTTGGACAATGATTTGGGCTACCTGTGCTACTTTTAGCAATTATTTATTAGGTATGATTTTAGCGTTGCTTATTAACAAGAAAGGAATTAAGGGGAAAGGATTTTGGAGAACATTATTTGTTTTAACTATAGCAGTACCACAGTTTGTAACCTTATTATTGATGTCGAAGATGCTTCATGATTCAGGGCCTGTAAATGTATTGTTGGGGTATTTAGGAATGTCTCCAATAAATTTTTTAACTAATGGTAAAATTGCAAAGATAGTTGTAATTATAGTTAATATGTGGGTTGGTATTCCTTATAGTATGCTTATAACTTCAGGAATCCTAATGAATATTCCAGAGGATATATATGAAAGTGCAAAAATTGATGGAGCAAGTCCTGTGACAACTTTCTTTAAAATAACACTTCCGTATATGCTATTTGTAACAACACCTTATTTAATTACACAATTTATTGGAAATATAAATAACTTTAACGTCATTTATTTGTTAACAGGTGGAGGACCTGCAAGTCTTAATTACTTCCAAGCAGGAGAAACAGATTTACTGGTAACATGGCTATATAAGCTTACAGTTAATGAACAGAATTATAGCTTAGCTTCTACTATAGGAATTATTATATTTGTTACTTGTGCTGTTCTATCACTTTTAACCTATAATATGTCAGCTTCAGTTAAAAAGGAGGAGACGTTCCAATGATAGAAAATGGCTTAAAAGTTAATAAAAATGTTAAAGAGAAAAAAAGAAAATTAAAGAAGAATAGAACAAAACTAACCAATGGAATAGTATATGTTATTTTAGCTGTTTTAGGGATTATTTGGCTTATACCTCTTTTATGGCTTCTTTTAATATCTTTTAGAGAAGAGTCAGGAGCCTTTACAACATATATATTGCCAAAGGGATATACCTTAAATAATTATATTAAGTTATTTACAGAAACACAGTTGTTTAATTATCCAAGATGGTATTTAAACACTTTTATTGTAGCTGTATTTAGTTGTATTCTATCAAGTTTTTTTATACTTGCAATCAGCTATACCTTAAGTAGACTAAGATTTAAAATGAGAAAGCCATTGATGAATATAGCATTAGTTTTGGGAATGTTTCCAGGGTTTATGTCGATGATAGCTGTATATCATATATTGAAGGCTTTTGGATTACAGCAGTCATTATTATCATTAGTTCTTGTATATTCAGGTGGAGCAGGACTTCAGTATTATATTGCAAAAGGATTTTTTGACACAATACCACGTTCTTTAGATGAAGCGGCAATGCTTGATGGTGCATCAAAGAATACGATATTTTGGAAGATAACACTACCAATGTCTAAACCAATAATTACGTATACAGTACTAATGGCATTCATGGCACCATGGGTAGATTTTATTTTTGCAAGTGTAATTATGAAGGATAATTATCAAAATTATACTATTGCCCTTGGTTTATACCAAATGCTATCCAGAGAAAATCTTTATAAATATTTCACGCAGTTCTGTGCAGGGGCAGTTTTGATAGCGATACCAATAACTATATTATTTATAAAAATGCAAAAAAACTATGTTGAAGGTGTAACAGGTGGCTCTGTAAAAGGATAGGATGTATATAACTTAATTTTAAATTTTAAATAGGGGTGTGTTATGAAAAAAGCTGTTATAGCAGTATTAATCGTAGTTATGTCTATGATAAGTGGCTGTTCAAAGAGTGATGAAGTAAAATCAATAGGCGATAGTTATAGAAACTATTATGAGATTTTTGTTGGTTCATTTTATGACAGTAATGGAAATGGTATTGGAGATATAAATGGAATTATTAAAAAGCTAGATTACTTAAATGACGGTGATGGCAAGAGTGATAAAGACCTTGGAATTGATGGAATATGGCTTATGCCAATTATGCCATCACCAACATATCATAAATATGATGTTACAGACTATTTTGAAATAGATCCACAGTACGGAACTATGGAGGATTTTGAAAAACTGATAAAAGAATGTAATGGAAGAGGAATTGATTTAATTATAGATTTAGTTTTAAATCATACTTCATCGCAGCATCCATGGTTTCTTTCAGCTAAAAAAAGTTTAACAGTTGCACCTTGTGGTAAGGAAATGTGCTCTTATAGTGAGCTATGCAGAGAGCATAATAAGTATGTAAAATACTATAATTTTAGTCAGGAGAAGCTTTCAGGCTATCATTCAGTTGGAATGCCTAACGGCTGGTACTATGAAGGGGTATTTTGGGATCAAATGCCTGATTTAAATCTTGATAATGAAGAGGTCTGGAAAGAAGTTGAGAAGATTAGTAAGTTCTGGATTGATAAAGGGGTATCAGGATTTAGATTAGATGCGGTAACTTCGTACTATACCGGAAACGTTTCTAAAAATGTTGAAGCTTTAAATAGGATTAATACTATAACGAAAAACTATAAGGAAGATGCGTATATAGTTGGAGAAGCTTGGACTGATGCAGGTTCCATTGAAAACTATTATAAAAGTGGAATAGATAGTTTCTTTAACTTTCCTTATGGTGACAGTAATGGACTTCTAGTTAATACAATTAGAAATAAAAGTGGAGTAGGTTTTGCAAAGAGGATTGAAGTTTGGCAGAAAGCTATAAAAAGTATTAATGAAAATGCCATTGATGCGACCTTTCTCTCTAACCATGATATGGGAAGAAGTGCTGGCTTCTTAATGAGAGATTTACCAAAGGAGAAAATGGCTGCTAGTTTATATTTGATGATGCCAGGAAACTCATTTATATACTACGGTGAAGAGATTGGTATGACTGGTTCTGGTAAGGACGAAAATAAAAGACTTCCTATGGTATGGTCAGTAGATAATAAGGCAGGAATCCCAAATGCTTCTGCTGGAGCTACTTCGGATAATAATAGTATTAGTGCTGGAGTTTTAGAGCAGGATAAAGATGAAGAATCACTATTAAATTTTTATAGAAGAGCAATTAAGTTAAAAAATATGAATCCAGAGGTTGCAAGAGGTATAGTAACAGCAATAGATGTTGGTAACGACTCCATTTGTATGTATAGCTGTGAATATGAAGATTCTAAGATTTATGTAGTTCATAATTTATCAGATGAAGAAATAAAAATTGATTTTGCAAAAGAAGATTTTAATTATTCTGAGATACGCGGATACCTAACTGCAGCTGAGGGTAAGGTAGTTCTTAAGGATAATGTTTTAAATTTACCACCAACATCAACAGCAATTATCAAGTAGCGGGAGGGGAATACAATGCTACAGTCAATTAATTTTAATAAAGATAAATTTAGATATTTTTTAAATGAATATTTAAAGATGGAATATCAGAAGACTATTTCCACGGCAACTGTATATGAAATGCATAATGCTCTTTCCAAAACTTTAATGGGTGATATTAATGAAAGTTGGAAAAAAAGTGAAGAAAAGCATTGGAGAAAAAAGCAGGCATTTTATTTCTCAGCTGAGTTTTTAGTTGGTAGAGCAATATTTAATAATCTTCTTGCCATGGGAATTATTAATGATGTGACAGAAGCTTTAAAAGAACACGGCTTTGATATAAATGCTTTTGAAGAAATAGAGGATGCAGCCCTTGGAAATGGTGGGCTAGGTAGACTTGCAGCATGCTTTTTAGATTCAGCAGTTACACAAAATTATCCTTTAAATGGATATGGTATTAGATATAAATATGGATTGTTTAAACAGAAATTTGAGGATGGAATGCAAGTAGAAGAGGCTGATAATTGGACTAAACATGGTGATCCTTGGTCATGTGCCAAGTTGGATGAAGAGGTAATAATCGAATTTGCAGACCAAAAGGTTAGAGCTGTTCCATATGATATGCCTATTATAGGATATGATACAAAAAATATTAACACCTTAAGGCTTTGGCAGGCAGAACCAATAGAAGAGTTTGATTTTAAAGCTTTCAATAGCCAAGAGTATATTAAAGCTTTAGAAGAAAAAAATCGAGCAGAAGATATATCAAGGGTTTTATATCCAAATGATTCAAATGAAGAAGGTAAAATTCTTCGAATTAAGCAACAGTATTTCTTCTGTAGTGCATCTATACAGGATATTATTAGGAAACATGTAGCTAGATTTGGTAAGAATTTTAATAATTTCTCTGAGAGATATGCAATTCAACTTAATGATACTCATCCAACAGTTGCAATACCTGAATTGATACGTATATTGGTGGATGAATATAAGGTTGATTTTTTAACAGCTTTAGAGTTATCTAAGGAAACCTTTAATTATACAAATCATACTGTAATGCAGGAAGCTTTAGAGAAATGGAACTGTGATTTATATAAGAAGGTTATTCCTAGAGTATATGAAATAATTGAGTTAATTAATGATGATCTGGTAAAAAGTTATACTGAAAAGGGTGGGAAATTTAAAGAGAATATTGAAGTTTTTAAAATAATTAAGGATGATACTATTCATATGGCTAACCTTGCTATTTATGGTTCTACTTATATTAATGGTGTTGCAGAGATTCACACTGAAATTTTAAAAACATCAACATTGAAGGAATGGCATGAAGTTCGTCCAGAGTCATTCCAAAATAAAACCAATGGTATAACGCAAAGAAGATGGCTAGCACTATGTAACCCTAAATATGGAAAAATGATTTCACGCCTTTTAGGTAGTGATAGATGGGTTACTAATTTAGATTTATTGAAAGGCTTAGAAGATTTTAAGGATGACAGAAAAGTTTTAGATAGATTTATGAAAATAAAGAGCGAAAATAAGAGGCAACTTTCAGCCTATATTGAAAAGCATGAAGGAATTAAAATTAATCCAGATTTCATTTTTGATATTCAAATAAAAAGACTTCATGAGTATAAAAGACAATTTCTTAATGCACTATCAATTTTAGATATCTACTTTAGATTGAAAGACGGAGAATTAGAAGAATTTAAACCAACAGCATTTATATTTGGAGCTAAATCCGCACCAGGCTATGATAGAGCTAAGGGAATCATTAAGTTTATAAATGAAATAGCAGACCTTATAAATAATGATGAAACAGTTAATGATAGGCTGAAGGTTGTATTTGTTCAAAATTATAATGTTTCTTATGCTGAAAAATTAGTATGTGCTGCTGATATTTCAGAGCAGATTTCTACTGCAGGAACAGAGGCATCAGGTACAGGAAACATGAAGTTTATGCTCAATGGTGCAGTAACCTTAGGTACTTATGATGGAGCTAATGTTGAAATTGTAAGAGAAGCAGGCTTTGAGAATAATTATATCTTTGGTGCAAGGGTAGAAGATATTGAGAGAATAAAAAATTCTTATGATCCTATAGAAATATATAATAAAAATCCAAGAATAAAGAGAGTGCTAGATACCCTAATTGATGGAACCTTTGAGGATGGGAGAACAGGAATATTTAAGGAGCTTCATGATTCAATTCTAAAAGGAGCCAGTTGGCATAGGGCTGATCACTATTATTTGCTTCTAGACTTTGAAGATTATGTAGCTACAAAGTTACAAGTTATAAATGATTATGAGGATAGTTATGAATTTGCTAGGAAGTGTTTGATTAATACAGCTAATGGTGGAATCTTCTCAAGCGATAGGACTATAGATCAATATGCTAAAGAAATATGGAATATTAAAAAAGTACAAGGGAAAAAAGTGTATTAAGTAATTAGATAGGGGGAAAAGTAATGAGGAGAAGTGGAATATTGCTGCATATATCATCCCTGCCATCTAAATACGGCATAGGAACCTTTGGGGAAGAGGCTTATGAATTTGTAGATTTCTTAAAAGCATCAGGACAATGCTTGTGGCAGATACTCCCAATAGGTCCAACAAGTTATGGAGACTCACCGTATCAGTCGCCATCTACTTATGCTGGAAATCCATATTTTATTGACTTTGATTTACTAGCAGAAGATGGGCTTTTATTGGAAGATGAGTATAGCTGTTATTATTGGGGAAATAGTGATACTGATATAGATTATGCAACAATATATAATAATAGATATAAGGTACTTTATTTGGCATATGAAAGAGGATGGGAAAGAGATAAACGCCAGGTAAATAAATTCATAAAAGAAAATGAATACTGGCTTGATGATTACAGTTTATTTATGGCTGTAAAAGAGCGGTTTAATATGAAGTCTTTTATAGAATGGGATGAGGATATTAGGCTTAGAAAACCACAAGCAGTAGCAGCATATAAGAAGAATCTTTTTGACAGGATTAATTTTCATATATATATACAGTATTTATTTTATGAGCAGTGGACCAATTTAAAAGAATATGCTAATGATAACAATATAAAAATTATTGGAGATATTCCAATATATGTGGCAGAAGATAGTTCAGATGCATGGGCAAATCCGGAAATTTTTATGCTTGATGAGAAGCGAATACCCATTAAAGTATCAGGATGTCCTCCAGATGCATTTAGTGATGATGGACAATTATGGGGAAATCCGCTGTATGATTGGGAGGCTCTAAAAAAGGAAAATTTTAAATGGTGGATAAATAGAATTAAGGGTGCAGCTAAATTATATGACATTGTAAGGGTTGATCACTTTAGAGCCTTTGCGTCTTTTTATGCTATTAATTATGGAGCTAAAAATGCTAGAGTTGGAGAATGGAAAAAGGCTTATGGAAGTGAACTGTTCAAATTAGTGAAGGAACAATTAGCTAATGTAGATATAATAGCAGAAGATTTAGGATTTCTTACTGAAGATGTATATGAGCTAATGGAGGAAGTGGGATTCCCAGGAATGAAAATTCTACTTTTTGCTTTTGGTGCAGATGGAGATTCAGAATTTATTCCATATAAAATAAATGAAAACAGTATTGCTTATATTGGCACCCATGATAATGATACATTTATCGGATGGTGGGAAAATGCGGATATAAAAGAAAAGAAATTAGCTACTAGATATATGAATTTAACTGAAGAGGAAGGCTTAAATTGGGGAATAATAAGAACCTTATATGGAACCAAGGCTAAATCAACCATTATTCAATTACAAGACATTTTAGGGTTAGATAATTCATCAAGAATGAACCTTCCATCAACAATTGGAACTAATTGGCGTTGGCGTGTGAAAAAAGAGTATTTTACAAAGGCTTTAGCAGATAAGTTATATATATTAACTAAAACCTTCGGCAGGTTAGGTGAACAAGTGGGGAATTAGATGAAATGTATTCATGTGAAAAAAGAATTTATACAATTAATAATGAGGGGATAGAAGGAACCTTAGAAAAGTTGACTAAAGAGTTAAGGTGGTAGCTAGATAGCTAAGATTATTCACAAGATAGGTATATAGATTGTGAATAGTCTTTGTTTTTTGACTATACTATTATGGTATAATAATATATAATAAAAACGATATTGAATAAGGAATGGAGTTGATATTATGGCAGTATTAGTAACCGGAGGAATGGGTTATATAGGAAGTCATACAGTAGTTGAGTTACAAAGCATAGGTAAAGACGTAATAATAGTAGATAATTTATATAATAGTAAAGAGTTAGTTAAGGACAGAATTAAAGCTATAACAGGAATAGAGCCAAAGTTCTATAATTGTGATGTTCTAGATAAAGAGAAGTTAGAGAAGATATTTGAAGAAAATGAAATAGATTCAGTTATTCACTTTGCAGGTTATAAGGCTGTGGGTGAGTCAGTGGCAAAACCACTTGAATATTACCACAATAATATAGGAAGTACACTTGTACTTTTAGAAGTAATGAGAAAGTTTGGAGTTAAAAACTTCGTATTTAGTTCATCTGCAACAGTTTATGGTGATGCTAAAATAATTCCAATAACAGAGGATTCTCCACTTTCAGCAACAAATCCTTATGGAAGAACTAAGCTTATGATAGAAGAAATCTTAAGAGATTTATATGTTTCTGATAATACTTGGAATATAGCTTTATTAAGATACTTCAACCCAGTTGGAGCACACAAAAGCGGAACTATAGGAGAAGACCCATGTGGAATACCAAACAACTTAATGCCTTACATCACAAAAGTTGCTATAGGTGAGCTTAAGGAGTTAAGTGTATTTGGAGATGACTATAATACTCATGATGGAACAGGAGTTAGGGATTATATCCACGTTGTGGACTTAGCTAAGGGTCACTTAAAGGCAATAGAAAAACTAGAAGGAAATCCAGGACTTGTAACTTACAACCTAGGAACAGGTAATGGTTACAGTGTTCTTGATGTAGTTAATGCTTTTTCAAAGGCTAGTGAAAGAGAAATTCCTTATAAAATTGTTGATAGAAGACCAGGAGATATAGCAACATGCTATGCTGATCCTAAGCATGCTAATGAAGATTTAGGCTGGAAGGCTGAAAAAGAATTAGATGAAATGTGTGAAGACTCTTGGAGATGGCAAAGTCAGAATCCAAAGGGATATAATGTATAATAAAATAACAAATTAAATTCTTAAGACAAGTAGGTTAAGTTCTACTTGTCTTTTTTTAGAAAATTATATGATTTTCTTAGATTATGATATGTAGCAAAACCGATTGTAAATATAATGATGCATTAAATAATTTAGAGGGATTAGAAGAGGTTTCTAATGAATATCCCTAAGTATCAATCACGAAATCTACTTTTATGAATAATCTATTACTAGATTTATATAGATTGATGGAGGTATAGATGGGGTATTATGTTAAAGTTGAATCTGATGTGAAAGTTTATGTAGAAGACCTTAATCCTGAAGGGAAAAAGACCATATTATGGTTGCATGGATGGCCTGGCAGCCATAAACTATTTGAGTATCAGTTCAATGAACTTCCAAAGTATGGATATAGATGTATTGGGGTGGACATGAGAGGCTATGGAGATTCTGATAAGCCATATAAAGGCTATGACTATGATAGATTATCAGATGATGTTAAATGTGTAGTGGACGCATTAAAGTTAAAAGACTTCACTCTAGCTGGACATTCAACAGGTGGAGGTATAGCTGTAAGATATATGGGTCGTCATAAAGGTTGTGGAGTATCAAAATTAGTTCTTATTTCTGCAGCGGCACCTAGACTTACAAATAGTAAGAACTTTCCTTATGGAGTAAATGAGGAGGTAGTAACTAATATTATTGAAGGAACATATAAAGATCGTCCTAAAATGCTAAGTGACTTTGGAGATATATTTTTTTATCAATATATAACTGAGCCATTTTCTCAATGGTTTTTTAGTTTAGGGTTACAAGCATCTGGATGGGCAACAGCAGCCATTGCAAAGACTTGGTTAAAGGAAGATTTATTTGCAGATTTAGAGTCTATAAGAGTTCCGACCTTAATCCTTCATGGAATCCATGATAAAGTTGTTTTATTTGATTTAGCAAAGGTACAGAATCAACTTATTAAAAATTCGAAACTTATACCATTTAAATTTAGTGGTCATGGAGTATTCTATGATGAGAAAGATAAATTCAATAAAGAATTAATGGAGTTTATTGAGGAATAAATTTTATTTTCATAGAATGAATTTTGGAAAACTTAAGGAAAACTTTTGGTGAAAATTTGAAGTAAAATTAAAAATCATTAGAAGCAGGATATTTAACTTTATCCTGCTTATATTTTGTAGTTTGATAAATGCTAGTTATTGCAATAAGTAGTAAGAGAACTAAGTGAAAAGTATGGTATAATACAAAGATAATATTAGATTAATAAATAAGTAGATAGATAGTAGTTTCTAGAGAGAGGAAGTAAGTAATGGGAAAAGTATTAGTTTTAGCAGAAAAACCTTCTGTGGGAAGGGATTTAGCAAAGGTCTTAAAATGTAATCAAAATAAAGGAGCTTATATAGAAGGAAGTAAGTATATTGTAACTTGGGCATTAGGTCATTTAGTAGGACTTCAAGATCCAGAGGACTATGATGCAAAATATAAAAAGTGGGCAATGGAGACACTTCCAATGCTGCCTAAACATATGAAGCTTACTGTTTTAAAGAAGACTCAAAAGCAGTTTTATGAGGTTAAAAAGCAACTTTTAAGAAGTGATATAGATGAAATAGTTATTGCCACTGACGCAGGTCGTGAAGGTGAGCTAGTGGCAAGATGGATAATAGAAAAAGCTGGAGTTAAGAAGCCATTAAAGAGATTATGGATTTCTTCACAGACAGATAAAGCAATTCTTGATGGATTTAAGAATCTTAAATCAGGTACAGCTTATGAGAATTTGTATAAGGCAGCTGTATGCAGAGCAGAGGCTGATTGGCTTGTTGGTCTTAATGTAACTCGAGCATTAACCTGTAAATATAATGCTCAGCTTTCAGCGGGAAGAGTTCAGTCACCAACCCTTGCAATGATTGTCCAAAGAGAGGACGAGATAAAGAATTTCGTACCATCAGATTACTACACTATATCTGCTAAAGCAAAGGAGTTTTCACTTCAGTGGGTTGATAAAAACAATAATCAGAGAATATTTAATGAAGATACAGCAAACAAAATTCTTGGAAAAATTAAGGGAAGTAGCTGTGAGGTTGTAGAAGTATCTGAAAGTTTAAAGAAAAAACCTGCACCAGCTCTTTATGATTTAACAGAGTTACAAAGAGATGCAAATAGAATTTGGGGATACTCTGCAAAACAGACTTTATCTATAATGCAGAGATTATATGAAAATCATAAGGTTTTAACTTATCCAAGAACAGATTCAAGATATATAAGTACAGATGTTGTTGGAACTATTCCAGATAGATTAAAGGCTGTTTCTGTTGGAAATTATAGAGCAGCGGCAGTTTCAATTTTAAAGAATAAAATAGTGGCTTCTAAGAGTTTTGTGGATAATAGCAAGGTTTCAGATCACCATGCTATAATTCCAACAGAGGAAAGTCCTAACTTTATGCATTTTTCCTTGGAGGAAAGAAATATTTATGATTTAGTGGTAAAGAGATTTTTAAGTGTTTTAATGCCATCATTTGAGTATTTACAAACTAATATAACTGCAGAAATTAGTGGAGAGAAGTTCATCGCTAAAGGGAAGGTTATAAAGTCTAAAGGATGGAAAGCAGTATATGACAAAGAAGATGTAGATGATGCTGGAGAGGACGAGGATGTTAAAGATCAAGTTCTTCCAATGATTAAAAAGGGAGATAAACTAGTAATTATTTCAGTTAACTCAAATAAAGGACAAACAAAACCACCAGCAAGATTTAATGAAGGAACACTACTTTCAGCTATGGAAAATCCTCATAAATATGTGAAGGTTGGAAAGGATGCTGCGAAAACTCTAAATGAAACAGGGGGACTTGGAACAGTTGCAACAAGAGCGGATATAATAGAAAAATTATTTAACTCTTTTGTTATTGAAAAAAGAGGTAAGGAAATAGTTCCAACATCAAAAGGAAAACAGCTTATTGAACTTGTTCCTACAGAGCTGAAATCACCCCTTTTAACAGCAGATTGGGAAAGTCAGCTTGAAGATATAAGCAAGGGAAAACTAAATGATAGAAAGTTCATTGATGCCATGAGAGCATATGCTACAGAATTAGTGGATGATGTTAAGGGAACTGAAAGTAAATTTGTTCATGACAATTTAACGGGTTCGAAATGTCCAGAGTGTGGCAAGTACATGCTTGAAGTAAAAACTAAAACTGGAATTATGAATGTATGTCAGGATAGAGAATGTGGTCACAGAGAAAGTGTAAGTAGAACTACAAATGCAAGATGTCCAGAGTGTAAAAAGAAATTAATGATTAAGGGACATGGTGAAGGTCAGATATATGTATGTCCAGGTGCAAACTGTAACTTTAGAGAGAAAGCATCTCAATTTAAAAAGCGTTTTGAAAAAGGTGGTAAGGTTGATAAGAGAGATGTTAAGAACTATATGAAAAAGTTAGAGAAAGAGGCCGAAAAGGAAGCAGCTAAGGATAATCCATTTGCAGCTTTAGGAGATTTGTTTAAATAAATAGGGAGTATTTATACTATGGATGGAACTAGAAGAGCAGATATAAAAATAGGAACAAGAGTTATGGTTGTAAAGAAGGAAGACCAACGTACTGGAAAGTTAACTGAAGGAGTAGTTAAAAGGATTTTAACTAATTCAGCGGTACATCCAAGGGGTATAAAAGTTATGATTGAAGATGGAGTAGTTGGTAGAGTGCAAGAAGTTTTACAATAATATATTTACTATAAGCAAGAGCTACATCTAAGGATTTTAAAGGTGTGGCTCTTGTTTATGCATAAGCTTAAATAAATTATATGTATTACATGAATTTTGTAAATTTATTCGTGGTAATTTTAACCAAGGGTATATTTGTTAAAGTATAACTAAGCTAGTGATAGCCTTATTTCTTTAGTGGTATATTAAGTTTATTATAGTTATTTTTTCATATATAGGGGGAACCACTAAAGGCTTGGAATTAATCTCCTAATAATTTAGACCTAATTGTATGTTATAACTAAGGAGTCACGATGTAGACGTAAAAGTACATTACTATCGAAAATATGGACAAGTTTTTAGTCCAAAAAATAGGAGGAATGGAAATGAAATCGAAAGTAATAGCATTAACATTAGCAACTTTATTAGGAACAACAGTATTAGGAGGAGTACAAGCTCAAGGAGCTGACTCTGCAAGTAAAGCAAATATTGTAAAAAAGGTTATATGTCAAGAACAAGACAATGATTGCAAAAGTGATATTTTAAGAAAATTTACTTGTATAAAACCTAATAGACCAGGAAAACCTGGGAGACCTAATAGGCCAGGAAGACCATGCAGGCCATCTATTGGAAATGGATGTGACACAGAGGTAGTACCACCATCAGATGATAATACAGAGATAGTACCACCGGTTGAGGATGATACAGAGGTAACACCACCAGAAGTAGTGCCACCAGTGGAGAATGATACAGAGATAGCACCACCAGAAGTAGCACCGCCATCAGATGATAATACAGATGTAGTACCACCAGTAGACGGAGATATTGAAAATATACCTGGTAATGGAAATGATGATACAGTTGTAAATGACAAGTTTATGGCTGAAGTTGAACAAGCTATCTTTAAGATAGTAAATGAAGAAAGAGAGAAAGCTGGAGTAAAACAGTTATCTTATAATTCAACTATGGAAAAGTATGCAAGAATTAAATCTCAAGATATGGGAGATAAAAATTACTTTAGCCATGAGGATTTAAGCGGAAATCTAATAACAACTCAAATGAAGGCTGATGGAGTTTCTTATAGAGCTTGGGGTGAGAACATTGCATATATAGGTGGAAACACAAATGCTACAGAATTAGCTAAGCAGTTTATGACTAATTGGATGAACTCTTCAGGCCACAGAGCGAATATATTATCAACTAATTTTGAGAGTATAGGAGTAGGGGTATATAAAATAGGAAATAAGGTATATGCAACTCAAGAGTTTTATAGATAGTAAATTGTTAATAACCAAGTATAAATAATATTTTAAATATAACTTCATAATATAACATAAAGTGAGTCTAAGTAGTTAGGCTCACTTTATATTTCTGAATTATTCTAGTACTTTTGGGGAAGCATATTATAGGGCGTGTAATGAGGAAAATTTCCTGACAAAATATATAAAAATATTGCCAAGGAATCTAACATAAAAATCAAAAATTAAATTTTGATATATATTGAAATAGTAAATTTTATGTTATAATTAATTTGAAATATATAAAATATTACATTTAATTCTATAATATGTTATCTAAGGAAGTGGGTTTCATGATAAGTAATTTAGGGTTTTATAGACAATGGAAAGAGACTAGGAAAGCAGGCATAAAGAAGTATATATTATCAAGAATTAAAAGTGGTTTTAGATATGGACTTTTAATATACTTAGGACTTTTTTCTTGCCAAATAGTGTTTGTTAAAAAAATATATCCATTATGGTTTTTGTATGCATTAATAGCAGTGGCTATAATTATATTGTTGTCAATAGTTATAAAATGGGAATATAATGAGTATAAGTTTAAGAATGTATTGGAATTGTATAAACCAATCAAATAAATATAAATTTGAAAAGGGAGCCTAGTAATTCTAGGCTCCCTTTAAGTTTGTATTTTCCATTTCATTTATATTTACGATTATTTCTACTACACGTCTATTGTTGACTTTAGAAATTATTATATCTAGGTGTTCAAAAGAAAAAGTGTCATCTTTTTTAGGAAAGTCATTAAGCATCTCAATTACCCACCCACTTACAGTGTTAATCTCTGAGTTAAGATTGATTGAGAAAAGCTCAAACATTTTTTCAAGGGATGCATTCCCCATAATTCTATATTTATTATCTTCAATTTTGATAAAATCTTCTATTATTTCATCGTGCTCATCCCAGATGTCTCCAACTAATTCCTCAAGGATGTCTTCTAAAGTTAAAATTCCAACAGTACCACCAAATTCATCTGTAATTATAGCAAGATGCGATTTGTTTTGTTTTAGTAAAGTTAAAATTTTTGGTATTTTCATATTAGGAGTAATAAAGGTTGGAGTTTTTAATATATTGGCAATATTTTTATCGCTATTCATGATTTTATTATAAAAATCTTTAAGATGAAGTATGCCAATTATATTATCTATGGTATCTTCATAAACTGGCAACCTTGAATAACCAGTTTTCATGAAAGTTTTATCTATCACATCTTTAGGAGCTGTAATAGGAATTGCAATAACGTCTACCCTTGGTTTAAATATATCTTCCGCATCCAAGTCGTTAAATTCTATGGCATTTTTTATTAGTTCTCCTTCAGTTTCATCTATTCCACCCTCAGCTTGGGCTTCATCTACAATTGTTAGTAGTTCATCATCGGTAATGACATTATTGTCAGTAACTTTGAATATTTTAGAAAGAAGCTTTTTCCAAATCATAAATAGGAAGTTGAGTGGAGAGAGAATTAAAACAAAACATCTTAGAATAGGAGCAGAAAACATTGCAAAGCTATCAGGTGCATCTTTGGCAATACTTTTAGGCGAAATTTCACCAAATATTAAAACTAGAATTGTCATAACAATGGTGGATAGTGTAATTCCAATATCTCCAAAATGAAATACAAAAATAGCGGTTGCCATTGAAGCTGAAGCAATATTAACTATATTGTTACCAATTAAAATAGTGGAAAGTAGCTTGTCATAATCTTTAGCTAAGGATAAAACAAGAGCTGCTTTCTTATTTCCACTTGCAGCTAAGTTTTTCAACTTAATTTTATTAAAAGAAGAAAATGCTGTTTCAGTTGCAGAAAAGTATGCTGACATTAATATTAGCAAGACTAAAACCAATATTTGAGTAAAAGTATTTGTAGTCATTTTATAACCTCCAATAAATTTAAACATTATAGTAAATATAACTAAAATTTCACGGTCTAAATCTAATGGGTGGTCTGTTATAAAAAGCTAAAAACTTAATATGCCATATGCTATGACATAACGGAGGATCATCCAACGTTCATCCCTCTTTCATTAATAATAATATATCATTATACACTATTCATCTATAGGTGTTAAGGGCATATGATGAGTTGAAATGTTATATTTATATAAACAATTGGTTTCATAAGGATTACATTTTATTTAACTGCAAGCTCTTTAAATAAAATATCCAGCTTAAATTTATATAAGCTGGATATTTTAATAGTATTAAGAAATGGGAAATTATTATTATTAGTTTTTAGTTATAAGAGAAGTGGCTAAGCTTTAATAACCTTAGTAAACTCTTTTTTTATGATTGGCTTAATTTTTAAAGCAATTACAACAGCAACAGCTGTCAATATTAAATCTTTAAGTATATAAGGATAACAGCCAATAATAAGAGCCTCAGGAATATTTACATTAAGAACAAAGCTTAATTGAAGAACTCCAACTATATAGTTAGTAAGCAAACCTAGATATGCACCTGTGAATATAAGTTTTTTATTTTTACTTTTAGAAAAAGCTCCTATAATGAAAGCCATAATTAGAAAGCCGGTCAAGAATCCGCCAGTAGGACCTATAATTGCACTAAAACCAGAGTTGAAGTTGGCGAACACAGGCATGCCAATAGCTCCAATAAAAATAAAGATTAAAATAGAAAGAGTTCCAAGCTTTTCCTCTAGAAGCACACTTATTAACACCACAGCAAAAGGTTGAAGTGTTATTGGAACTCCTGAAGGAAGTGGAATTGAGATTTGAGAGAACACTGCCATTAGTGCAGCACATAAACCGATCATTGTTAATTCCTTAATATTAGATTTTTTCATGATTACCTCTTTAAATTTAATTTATTATAGAAACAGTATATATTTTTT
>JARKVD010000011.1 GCA_029851835.1 Clostridium sp.
GGGTGTTCTTGACATGCAAATTATTTACTATTATATTAAAATCAAGGCATGGGGTCACCTCATGACCTCCATGCCCTTTAAAATAATTATCATAGAAAGCTATTTACAGAAATAATTTCACACTCTCCAAAAGAATGAAAAATGGTTTTATATTGATGAAAATGGTGATATTCTCTTTTAGTAATTAAGATAACAATCAATCACTGTTGCTAATTTCTATTCACATTCTTGAAATAAATTAACAACCTGATCTTCCTTGCTTACATCAGCTTGAATAAACATAGCCGATCCACCATTATCTATAATTTCATTTACAACTGCATTTCCTCTTTCCTCATTACGCCATAATCTAAAAAGAGACTAAACCACAATGTGTGATTTAGTCTCTTTTTTTACTGTATAATTTCTCCTGCTGTGCTTACAATAACTTCCTTATAGTTTACGATAACTCCTGATTTCAGCATTGCTCCCTTAACTGCTGTTACAATTCCGGAGCAGCATGGAACCTCCATACGAACTACAGTTATACTTTTTATTTCATTATTTCTTAAAATTTCAGCAAGTTTTTCCTCATAAAACTTATTGTCATCAAGTTTTGGACAGCCTATTACTGTTATTTTATCCTTCATAAATTCCTGATGGAAATTTCCATAGGCATAAGCAGTACAATCAGCAGCTATTAAAATATGTGCACCTTTTAAATATGGTGCTGAAGTATTTATCAGCTTTAACTGCACTGGCCATTGCATTAATTCTGAAGGATTTTCATTTGAAACTTCTTCTTTAACTTTAGTTGTTTCTTTAACCGTTAGATTAAGTAAACTTGTCTTTGGTCTCCCAATGGATTTTGCCATAGTCCCTGGACATCCACATGGCATTTTCTCTAAATCCTTTTTAGGAGCAGCTACTTCTCCATTTTCTAATTCCTTTATTCTAGCTTGTACTGCATCGTCATCATATTCTTCTGCTTCTCTCTCAATCATTTCTATTGCACCTGTAGGACAATTAGGAAGACAGTCCCCCAATCCATCACAATATATATCACTTACAAGCTTTGCTTTACCATCAATTAATTCTATAGCTCTTTCATGGCAGGCTGTAACACATAATCCACATCCATTACACTTTTCTTCATGTATTTTTATAATATTTCTTTTCATACTTAAACTCTCCCCCTTAGCAATTAATAATTAACACTTCTTTATCTTTATTATAATTATATAAATATACATCTCAAAAGTATGTAACATATGTTACCCACTCATATTTTTCTTTTTAATAAATTCTTCTATTTTATTTACTTTATTACATACTAAATTATATAATATTTTTATTAGTGGATTTTAAGGAGTGTTAAAAATGATACCAATAAATTATGTAGTTATATCTTTTGATGGAGATTATGCAGTCCTAAAAGATGAAAACAACAATGAAAATAGAGTTGCCATTGCTTTACTTCCTGAAGGGATAAGAGTTGGAACTAAATTACTTTTTGAATGCTTTGAATATAGTATAGTTGAATAAACAAAATGGTCAGTAGCACTAAGCTTCTGTCCATTTTTTACTTTATATTTATATTAAAGCTCTATTTCTCCATGTTCCTTTTTTTCACCTTAATGCCAAAATACCACCCTCATGCTAAATAACTAGATTTCTTAGCATAAGGATGGCTCTTAAAACCTCTTAAATATTTTATTAAGCATACGTTTATCTCTTATTTCCTATAACATCTATACGAATGTGTGGAAAGACATCTGAAAAATCGAATTATTCATATACTACTTTTACTATTAATCATTCAACACTTCTAATAGAATCCACTATGGTTGATCTAAATAATTGTCTACCCGAAATCACAGATGATATAGTTGTAACTATAATAGTTATCGTACTTATAATTAATATCATTATACTAGGAAAAGTCCATGTTGAATTTTTTGATATTAAATCTATAAAGTAAGTTACTAAGGTTCCCAATGAACATCCTAAAATACTTGCTAGAACACCATATAAAATACCTTCAACTATAAGCATTTGTTTTACTTCATCATGACCAAAACCTATAGCTCTTAAAACTCCTATCTCTCTACTCCTCATTATAACGTTCATCTTCATAATATTTATTAAATTAATCATACTTACAGTAGCTACTATAAATATGAAGCTATACAATATAAAACTTAGCTGAGTATTTTGACTTTTAATTTCTTTATACTCTTCATTAAAAGATTTTATATTGGCTTCTCTTATTTTTTTCAAATCTACTTTTAAGTTGCTATATGCTTCCTCATACTTCACACCATCATCGATTGACATATCAATTAAGTTATATCCATTCATATCTAAATATTTAGTTGCTATCTCATCACTAATAATAACCGAAATGCTAATACGTCCATCTGGAATTTGAAATCTTGTATCATCAATCAATGCCCCTACCTTAAATTCTTGACTACTAGCACCTATTTTTTCACCATTCTCATCATATTTCTCAAAATATATCTCTATCTTATCACCTACTTTTACATTGGTATAATTATAGTTGTTTAAATTTTGAGCAATAGCTAATGTAGTTTCATTATTTAAGTTATCTAAACTTCCTTCAATCACTTTATTCTTAGTATTTTCTAAAGTACTTTTGTCATAGGCATAGAGCATAGTGTCAAAATTATATATTCCTTTTTCAAATTCATCTCTTTTAGTTTCACTTTCTTTACCTTTTGCCTTTAAATAACTTAAGCCATCTGAAGTTACCATTTCTTTATCTACATATACATTTACTATTTGAGATTTAACTTTTGAAATAATACTTACTCCCTCTACATCGCTTACTTTATCTATATCCTGTACGCTTAATCCTGCATTATTATTAGATGTAATTTTAAAATCGGCATCTCCATAACTATTTTTAAATTTTACAGTTGGGTCTGCTTGTTTTATCAAATAACATGCCGATATAAGTAGCAATATTGTCATACTCAAAGATATTATTGAAGTTATAAACTTCTTCTTATTTCTTCTTATATTTGTAACTGCAATTATGTTTGAAAATTTAACCTTTTTACTACCGATTTTAAAATTATCAATTGAAATCTTATCTTTCTTTAAATTTATATTATCATTTTCATTTATAGCTTCCATTGGAGATACCTTAGCTGCTTTCTTTGATGGAAAATAAGTTCCTATAATAACTGCAAACAATCCTATAATAAATGAACCTATAACCCCTACTTTTGGCATAGCTAGCAAACTAGATAATTTCTCATAATTTAGGTATATCATCATTAATTTTATAACTGTATTACCAATAATTATTCCTATGGGTATAAAAACCATACCAATAATTATTCCTTCTATCATCACTAAAGCCTTTATTTTGTTTGGTGATGCTCCTAGTGCCCTCAGAATTCCGAATTGCTTTTTTCTTTCCATCACAGATACTGCAAATATGTTATAAATATTTATACTTACAACCACTCCAAAAATAATAAATAAAATATAACATACAAAATTTAGAGTTTTCACTCCTCTCAATAATATTATTTTCTCATTATTAGCTCTGAAGTGAATGTTAGAATATTTACTATTGTTATTTAAAAGTAAAGTTCCATCATTTATTGAATGCCGAGAGTTTAAATTTATAAATCCATCATATGTTACTTTTTTATTTTCCAATTGCTTCTCAGCAAATTCTCTAGTTACCCATCCAATTGCCGATGGACTATTATCTGTTAAAAGTGAATTATATTCAAATATACCAACTAGTGTGAATTCATTCTCTACTTCCTCCGTTTCCTCTTTTGATATATATTCCAACTTATGTTTAAGCTTAATTTTATCTCCTATGTTATACTCCTTAGGAAGATAATCTAAGATCCATTGTTCTAAAGCTATTTCATTATCCAAATTAGGTTTACGCCCTTCTTTAAACTTAACATTCATAAAGTTAGTAATATTATCATCATATCCCTTAATATCAATAGAATACTTTGTATTTTCTAGCTCCAAACTTCCAAGTGGTAATATTGCCGCCAAGTCACTTACAACTTCATCTTCTTTCAGTTTATCTAAATTTTTATTATCTGATGTATTAATTATGATATCATAATATGCACCTAACCAATTCTTTTGATTCTGAATTAAAGCCTTAATAAAAGATTCCTTCATTATAGCTAATGACATAATTAAAGTTATAGACAAAATTATTCCTACTGCTATAGCCATAACTCTTTTCTTGTTTTTTATAATATACTTTGGTATTATTCCCCAAAAACTCCTCACTACTTCACCTTCTTGTCATCAGTAATTATTCCATCTGAAATAGTTATAATTCTATCTGCCATAGCTGCTATACTATTATCATGTGTAATCATTATCAATGTTTGATTATAAATTTTTATAGTTTTCTTTAAAAGTTCTAATACCTCTTTACTATTCTTACTATCTAAATTTCCTGTAGGCTCATCTGCAAATATTATTGTTGGTTTATTAGCCAAAGCTCTTGCTATTGATACTCTTTGCTGTTGGCCACCCGATAACTCACCTGGAAGATGTCTTCGTCTTTCATTTATATCAAGAACATCCATAAGTTCTGCTATATATTCTTCATCTACACTCCTTCCATCCATCAGTACAGGTAATTTTATATTCTCCTCTGCTGAAAGAATAGGTAGCAAGTTAAATGCTTGAAATATAAATCCTATATTTCTTCTTCTATATCTTGAAATTTCCTTTTCACTCATAGCATAAATATCTTTCTCCTTTATAAATACTTGTCCTGAAGATGGCTTATCAAGCCCAGCTAAAAGGTGAAGTAATGTACTCTTACCTGAACCGCTAGGTCCAACAATAGCTATAAACTCACCTTGTACCACTTCAATGTTAGTTGGCTTTAATGCTTTAACCAAAGTTTCTTTAGCACCATAATTTTTAGTTAAATTATTTGTTCTCAATAATATCATATTTATTTCTCTCCTACTAAACCCACTTTTAAAATTATTTATTATATAAAAATAGTTGCAATAAAAATTCTATCCCGATCCTTTATTGCAACTATATTTTATATCAATTTAACAACTATTCCTAAAGATCTAATTTATTAACTAAACAGTACTAAGCCATTGTTTAATAATATAAGTATTCTATAACCGCTTTTATTTTCCTCTTTTTTCCATTGCCTAGTTTGAAGAATTTTATGTGTTTTATATTTATTACCTTAGACCCATGTGAAATAAATACTAAAAATTTGGAGACTATCAGAATGATGGTCTTTTTGTGATACAACTTTTCTATTCTAAAATTATAATTATTTTTATCTTGACAAAACTTAGCATATCTTCTCTTAAACTACTATATCGTGTTAGTGGCTTTCACCCTTAAAATTACACCCATTCCGGGCGCACTAAACAAAATGGACAGTAAGCTTAAGCCACTGTCCATTTATATTCTAATCCTTTAAATTAAAGCTCTATTTCTCCATGTTCCTTTTTTCCATCTAATATAAAATATCACCGCTCTTATACATTCATCTAGCATCATAGCAATCCAAACTCCAGCAATACCCCAACCAAGGCCTATTCCAAAAATATAGGATAAAAAGGTTGCTATAATCCACATGGATAATATTCCAATTGAAATTGGAAACTTAATATCTCCCGCTGCCTGCATTCCTCTTACAAGAACCATATTAAATGCTCTTCCAATCTCTAAAAAGATATCAATAAATAATACTAGTTTACCTAACTGTAAAATTTCTTTATTAGATGTAAATATTCCTATTAAACTATCACTGAATAAAAATAGCAATGCAGCTATTATTATTGAAGATATAACTGCAGGCTTTAAAGTATCTAAAACCATTTTAGAAGCTTCTTCCTCTTCACCGGCACCCATTAAATATCCTACTCTAATTTGATTTGCTTGTGATACTGCAGAAGCAAACATATATGTAAACCATGCAAGAATTGTTACATAAGACCTGACCTTTACAATATTTGTCCCCAGCATATTTACAAAGGTTAAAATAACCATTTGAGATGCATTATAAGAAATTGACTCTCCTCCTGCTGGAAGACCAATCATCATAAGTCTTCTAAATGTAGCTTTAGGAAATGGGAACATATACCTTAGTGATACATTTCCCTTAATCTTCTTTTTAAACATATATATAATTACCATAACACCAATGAGCCTGCTTGCCACACTGGAAATAGCAGCCCCCGCGATTCCTAGCTTTGGAAGTCCAAACATTCCATATATTAAAATAAAATTACCAACAATATTAATCATATTAACTAAAGCTGAAATATACATTCCCTGCTTCATAAGTCCATTGCTTCTAAATATAGCTGCATAGGTCATAAAAATTCCTTGAAGAAATATTCCTCCACCTATAATGTTCATATATAATTTTGCATCTACTAAAAGCTCCGCAGGAAGCTTTATTAAAGCAAATATACTATCACTAAATAAAAATAAAAAAATACTTATAATTATGCTAAAGGCTAAATTCGAAAATACTGCTACAGAATATATTTCTGAAACTTTATTATACCTCTGGGACCCTAAATACTGTGATACTAATATGGTAGCTGCCATAGTCACCACACTAAAAGTTATTACTAATACATTCATTATTTGATTTACATTTCCTATGGCTGCTACTGCATTTTCCGAAACCCTGCTAATCATTATCTGATCCACATTATTTACAAGAATCTGTAGCACTAACTCTATAAAAATAGGCCATGTAAGCATAAATAAGGATGCTTTCTTGTTTATATTCATGGTTCCTTCCATTTTTTTATCCCCCTTTTTAATTTTATAAGGAAACTCCTTTTCATATTCATTCAAAGGAGTAAGTTCGCTTTAACCAAATCAAAGATTTGGAATCTTACTTAAGGAAACTCCTTTTCATATTCATTCAAAGGAGTAAGTTCGCTTTAACCAAATCAAAGATTTGGAATCTCACTTAAGGAAACCCCTTTTCATATTCATTCAAAGGAGTAAGTTCGCTTTAACCAAATCACACGTCCCCTTGAGAACATAGGTTGGGATGTTCTCTTATAGGTTGTACATGATTAATCCCATAATAGATTAAGCTTATAGCTCTCTCATGTCAATACTTAGTTCAATGAGGACGTATACAAATTTTTCTACTTATGTTTATAAATATTTTTTCTTCAATATAGCAATAAGTAATGTAACTATGTCTCCCTAATATCAGATGAATATGATTTACATTTATAACTTTGATAATACTAAGTAACATTTTTAAATATAACTAATACAATGATAGTAATAATTACTATATATAAGAGAGGTAATCGATGCTATCTAGTGTACAATTTATAAGACAATCCTTAGAGCTGCATCTTTTTTTTGCTAGAATCATGAAGGAGCATTCATTTTTTTTACAAGTAGGATTTACACCAAAGAACTCAAAACTTATAGAACAAGCAGATAGGTTTAGAATGAGATTTGACAAGCTTCTATCTGAAGTTATTTCACTTTCTGATGGCGCTATTAGTCCTAGTGTATTAAAGTCTGGTGAAGTGGTAACACCATTTACATTAGATGCTGAAATAGCATCATCTTATTTTACAGGAGTAGATATTCCTACCAACTTAACTAAGTCAGAATACGACTTAATTGGCACTCCGCTAATAAACTGTAACAACAAACTAGAACATAGGGTGCGTAAGCTCAATGAAAATGCAATGGATCTGGTTAAAGGTTTAGCTCAATTTAAAACAAAATTATTAGCAGATGTTAGGGATTGCAAAGTATTTACAGTTAATTATCCTTTACTTATTAAGCATATTTTAAGGGAAGCAAATTTCTATTTTAAGCTGATACAAAGATTGCAATGTGGTGAAGAAATAGATTTGGAACGAGAAGCTTATGAACAAGAATCTTTTTGGAATAGAATTATGGCTGAACATTCAAAGTTTATTCGTGGTCTCCTTGACCCAACTGAAGAGGAACTTATAATGACAGCAAATAACTTCGCAAATGAGTTTGATATATTGGTAATGGAATCAAAGGAAGCTATGGACAAGTCACTTCCACTCTCTGAAGTTACTAACGAAAGTCTTAATGCAACTATTGAAATCAGCAAATTTAAAGCACAAGGTACTCAAGGAATATTAGAATGTAATATTAAGTCCATAATAATCCCGCTGTTAGCAGATCATACTTTACGTGAGGCTAATCACTATCTACGCTTATTAAGAACATTCAAAAAGGGCATGTAATATTTTGTTAATAAATAACTTAGCAAAAACCAGTTCTATTGAGCTGGTTTTTTATATCCTTATATTATCACTATGTTTACTTTAATTATCCTTTGTGCTAAAATATTTAATTGTAAAGCTTATATAAATTGAATGTTTCTACCAACTACCGCATCAGTTGATTATATATTTTCTCCCTATGTGGAGTCTATATATTTTTAATTTTTATGGTTAGTGGGTATTTTTTTTATAAAATTTTAAATTATAAGGAGAGATTTTTATGTCTAATAATATATTAACCTACTCAAAAATGAGTTTTAACCCCTTAAATCCTGATTCAGATAGTATTCTTATTAAAGATATTGCTCATGCTTTATCTCTAATGACTAGAGCCAATGGCCATTTTCATGAGTTTTATTCTGTAGCTCAACACTGTATCTTCTGCTGTGAAGAGGCTTTAGCAAGGGGCTACAGCAACAAGGTTGCCCTAGCCTGTCTCTTACACGACGCTAGTGAAGCCTATCTTGCAGATATCACAAGACCAGTAAAGAAGAATCTGCTTAACTATCTAGATATAGAAGAAGTGCTTCAAAATGCAATTTATTCAAAGTTTATAGGACAAGCTCTATCCACTGAGGAACTAGCTCAAATCCATTCTGTAGACAACTCCCTTTTATTTTCAGAGTTTATCCATTACATGGATGAAAAACTTGATATGGATGCAGAAAATCTAATAAGCCATCCTGATTTTAGATTTGTCCCTTTCAATGAAGTGGAAGAAAAATATATTAATTTATTTAATAAATTAACCTCCTAAATTTTGGACTCCATAAGTCCATAAAATGGATACTTGTAAAATGAAAGAAGCAAAAATGAGGATGATTAATAATTCAATCATCCTCATTTAATATCTATTTTTATTTTATAAGTTTTTCAAAATCCTTTAAGCCCTGTTCAATTTCAGCTCTTGAGAAATCACCTTCTGTAAGTTCCACCTCTGATTTTAAAGAAAGCTCTTTATAAAACCACTGTCCTACACTTTCTACATAATTATGCTTATTGTCTTCTGCAAATTGAAATAAAAGGTCTTCGCCTTCTGAATATCTCTTTTCTGCAATTAACTTCTTTAGGATGATAAGAATCTTATCCTTATCCGTTAAATTCTCCACTACAATTATTTCAGAATCATCACTATCATCATCTAGAATAAGCCTCATAAGACTTCTTCCTAAATCTTCTGCCATATCAATAAGTAGGTCATTTCTTCTTTCCATAACAACATCGTCTCCCTAAGTAAAATTAGAAATATAACTAAAAATATAAGACATAAATTATATATTCCTATTGTATATCAAACTTCACTTGTTTGGAATTACTTCATACCAACACTTTTTCGTAATATTTCCATGAACTTTAGACTTCTCCATTTCAAGTACACAATAATAGACCTGACCCGTAAAATCTACGGGTCAAGTCCAAACACTCATATATATTTATCATTTCCTACTTTCATATGAAAATCACTAGCCTTTGATAAATACGTAAGTTTTAATGTATACTACTAAGTGAAACTTCAAATAAGGGTTGAATTTTATTAATTATGAATATATGCTAAAATTAGAAAGTGATGTGATATTATGGCTAAAACTACTTTTAAGGGTAGTATTATGCTTAATCCAGTACCCGCGGTGCTGATAACCAGTAGAAATTTAGAAGGTAAGGATAACGTATTTACTGTAGGATGGGTTGGTACAGCATGTACAAAACCACCTATGGTTACTGTGGCAATACGCCCTGAGCGTTTATCCTATGAATATATAAAAGAAGGTAATTCCTTTGTAGTCAATTTAGCTTCAACTAATCTTGTTAAAGCAGTAGATTACTGTGGGGTCCGTGGTGGAAGAACAACAGATAAGCTTAAAGATATGAATCTGACTTTAAGCGAAGGAGAGGAAATTAACTGCGGCATTATAAATGAATGTCCAGTTGCCTTTGAATGTGTTGTTAAATCTATTACTCCTCTAGGTAGCCATGATTTATTTTTAGCTGAAGTGGTTAAATGCCATGTGGATGAGAAACTTATTGATGAAAAAGGAAAAATCCACTTTGATAAAGCAGACCTTTTAGCTTACTCACACGGAGAGTACTTCGGCATTAATCCAACGCCATTAGGATCCTTTGGTTATTCTGTTCGAAAGAAGCCTATAGTAAAAAGCTCTGCTGATTCCTTAGAAAAATCAGCTTCAAGTAATACTAAAAAAACAAAAACCCATTCTAGGTATAAAAAATCCGTTACTTCAAAAAATACTTCTAAGATGACAGATAAATCATCAGATAATAAAAGTAATAACTCAAAGAGAAAAAATAACTCTTCAAAGATTACAAAAGCAAATAAATCAAAACCTAAAAAAAGAACTCGTATTTAATATAAAGGAGTGAATTTTAATGAATTTTGTAAAGGTCGGAGCTGCATGTCCTATAACCAATGTAGCTGATGTGGACTTTAATGTATCTGAAATAAAAAAATGTATTGATAAAGCAGTTGACCAGGACGTTAAAGTTTTAGTGTTCCCTGAACTTTCTATAACCTCTTATACCTGCGCAGATTTATTTTATCAACAAAGATTAATGAAAAAAACTGAAGCTGGAATAAAATCTATTTGTACATACTCTGAAAACAAAGATATTTTATTAGTTGTTGGAGCACCTTTTGAAGACAACGATATTTTATACAATGTTGCCTTTGTAATATTTAAGGGCAAAATCCTTGGAATAGTTCCAAAAAGCTATCTTCCAAATAACTCTGAGTTCTATGAAAAACGTTGGTTCTCCAGCGGAATTAATATCCACTCAAAACGTGTAAATCTATCTTTTGAGGAGAACATTCCTTTTGGAACAAACATAATGTTTAAAAGTGGAGAAGTTTGTGTGGGAGTTGAAATATGCGAAGACCTATGGGTAACAATTCCTCCAAGCAGCTTTTTAGCCCTTGCTGGCTGTAATATTCTTTGTAATTTATCTGCTTCTAATGAATTGGTAAGTAAGGCAGATTACAGAAGAGATTTAATTAAAAACCAAAGTGCACGCTGTCTTGCTTCATATATCTATGCTTCTGCTGGAGTATTTGAATCTTCAACAGATGTCCTTTGTGGTGGACACCTTTTAATCAGTGAAAATGGTGGAGTTTTAGCTGAAAATGAAAGATTTAATCGTGAAAGCGAGGTTCTAACTGCAATTATAGATATATATAAGCTTAAATCTGAAAGATTAAAGAACATAAGCTTTAGAGATAGTAAAGGCTTATTACCTGCTCCAATTGAGGTAATAAACTTTAAATTTGAAAGCACTGCAATAAGAACCTTTGACAGATACATTGATAAGCATCCATTTGTACCTGGAAATCCTCTTGAAAGAGATAAACGTTCTAAAGAAATATTTAATATACAAACCGCAGCTCTTGCAAAAAGATTTGCTCATACAAACTTGAAGAAGGCTGTTATCGGAATTTCTGGAGGTCTTGACTCAACTCTTGCTCTCCTTGTGGTTGTCAAAACCTTTGACATGCTTAAAATGGATAGAAAAAACATTGTTACTATAACAATGCCTGGCTTTGGAACTACCGATAGAACCTATAATAATGCTCTAGATCTATGCAGACATTTAGATACAGACCTTAGAGAAATAAACATAGTTAAATCATCACTTCAGCATTTCGAAGATATCGGCCATCCTGTTGAACAGCATGATGTTACCTATGAAAATGTTCAGGCAAGAGAAAGAACTAAAATTCTAATGAACCTTGCTAACAAGGAAGGCGGACTTGTAATTGGTACTGGAGATCTTTCTGAGCTTGCTCTAGGATGGTGTACTTATAATGGAGATCACATGTCCATGTATTCTGTTAACTGTTCAATTCCTAAAACCTTAGTTAGATACTTAGTAGATTACGTTGCAGAGCATGAAAGCACTAAAGAAATATCAAAAATACTTCTAGATATTCTTGATACTCCAGTGAGCCCTGAGCTTCTTCCAAAGGATAAAGACGGAAATATCGCCCAAAAGACAGAGGATATTGTTGGACCATACGAGCTTCATGATTTCTTCTTGTACCATTTCATGAAAAATGGCTCTTCAAAGGATAGAATCGAATTATTAGCTAGAGCTGCCTTCAAAGATATCTACTCTAATGAAGAAATCTCTAAATGGCTTAACAAATTCATTACTCGTTTCTTTACTCAACAATTTAAACGTTCAGCTCTTCCTGATGGCCCTAAGGTTGGTTCAATAAGTCTTTCTCCTAGAGGAGACTTAAGAATGCCGTCTGACGCAAGCTATAACGGTTTCTTATAAAATTAATAACTAACCACTGATGGTAAAAAGTCAGTGGTTTTAATACGAATTGGAGGATTTATGAAAGAATTATTCAAAATGTTTTTAACCTTCTTTAAGATTGGCTCTTTCACCTTTGGTGGAGGGTATGCCATGATTCCACTCATCGAAAGAGAAGTTGTGGATAACAACAAATGGATTTCTAAAGATGAATTTATTGATATAATTGCCATCTCTCAAAGCTTTCCTGGCGCTCTTGCCGTCAATAGCTGTACCTTTATTGGATATAAAATTGGAGGTGTTGCAGGTGGAATTCTAGGCCTACTAGGTGTCGCCCTTCCATCCTTTCTTATTATTTTATTAATTGCCATGGCCTTTAGCAAATTTAGAGATATGTATATAGTTGAATTGATTTTTAATGGAATAAATGCAGCTGTTCCCCTATTAATACTTGTTGGAGTAAACAGCTTAGCTAAAGTTCTTCCTAAAACTGCAACAAATATAATAATAGTCATAATCACGATAATTTTAAATGCATTTTTAGATGTAAATCCAGTTTATATAATTCTAATTGCAGCCATATACGGAATTATAATTAATCGAAAGGAGGCTGAAAAATAATGCATCTATTATTAAAACTTTATTTGGCCTTCTTAAAAATTGGTACATTTGGTTTTGGTGGAGGCTATGCTATGCTTCCTTTAATACAAAAGGAGATTGTTACTAATAACCACTGGCTTAATCAAAGCGAATTTATGGATATTATAGGAATATCCCAAATGACTCCAGGTCCAATTGCCATTAATTCTGCAACCTTTGTCGGCTTTAAAGCTTCTGGCTTTTGGGGGAGTGTTGTGGCAACCTTAGGCGTTATAACAACTTCATTTATTCTGGTTTCTTTAGCAAACTACTTTTTTGCCAAGTTTAAGAACTCAAAAATATTAGAGAATGCTTTAAAAGGAATGCGTCCTGCCTTAGTAGGATTAATTATTTCTGTGTTTTTAACTATGAGCTTCGATTCATATAGAGATTTTAATAGTATTATAATTGGTGCAATAATTGGTTTCCTTTTATATAAAACTAAGCTTCACCCTATTTTAATTATTGTAATTGCAGCGCTATTAGGAATTGCCTTTTATGGCATAGTTCCAGCTATTTTAGGCTAATAATAACCATATTGCTCCTTCTTAACTTTTACCAAAAATTATTTTTAAAACCATATTGTTTAAATTAACTTTTAGGTATATAATTATATTTAAGGAATCTCCTTCTCATTTTATTCGAAGGAGTGCTTAAGGATTAAGTTCGAGTAGCTAAATCATAGACACACTCTATGGAAGTGCCATTTACAAAATCAAAGATTTTTAGTGTCACTTCTAGACTCTCACTTAACTTCACGTAATCTAAATCATAAATTTGGACATTCACCTAACATACTTTATATGAGGGAGTAATTTCTAGAATTAATTTCTAGGTCAAGATCAACACCATGACTAGTACTAGTCTGGTCTTGAATTAAAAGATGAGACTCATATATAGCTTGCAGCAGCTATATATGGGTCTTTATTTTATATATATAACTTATTTCTTTGAAAAAAGGTTAAATAAGTTTCCGTTTTTATTTTTTCTACTAAAATTAACGAGGTGATTTAATGTTTTTTAATGACTCACGAGAAAATGTATTGACACACTTTAACACAAATGAAGCGACTGGTCTTACAACAGAACAAGTAAAGAATCTCCAAGAAAAATACGGACTTAACAAACTAGCTGGGAAAAAAAGAAAAACTAAGCTGCAAATATTTCTTTCACAGTTACATGATATTTTAATTTATATCTTAATTGTAGCTGCTTTACTTTCCATCTTTGTTGGTAAAGAATTTAATGATGCAATAATAATTGGTATTGTAATTATTATCAATGCAACGGTTGGAATGATTCAAGAAGCAAAAGCTGAACAAGCTTTAGATGCCTTAAAACAAATGTCTACTCCTAAGGCAATCGTAAAACGAAATGGAGAGCTTGTAGAAATTCCATCAGAAGAAATTGTTCCTGGTGATGTAGTAATAATCGATGCTGGAAGATTTATTCCATGTGATATTAGGTTAATTGACAGCGCAAACCTAAAGGTTGAAGAGTCAGCCCTAACTGGTGAATCTGTTCCTGTGGACAAGGATGCTACCTTAATAATAAAAGATGAAAAAGTATCTCTTGGTGATAAAAAAAATATGTTATTTATGTCCACTCTAGCAACCTATGGAAGAGGTACTGGTATAGCTGTTGCAACTGGCATGAATACAGAAATTGGTAAAATCGCAAAAATGCTTGATGATGGTGAAAACGAACTAACTCCTCTTCAGAAAAAACTTGAAGAGCTTGGTAAGGTTCTTGGAATAATGGCTATAGGTATATGTGCGATTATGTTCATTGTCGGTATCCTTCAAGGCCGTGAAATCACAGATATGTTTATGATTTCTATAAGTCTTGCAGTTGCAGCAATTCCTGAAGGTCTTGCAGCTATTGTAACAATTGTCCTTGCTCTTGGTGTGCAAAGAATGATTAAAAAGAATGCCATTATCAGAAAGCTTCCATCTGTTGAAACCCTTGGTTCAGTAAATATAATTTGTTCTGATAAAACAGGAACTCTTACTCAAAATAAAATGACTGTAGTAAAATACTATGTTAATAATGAACTAAAAGCAGCAGAAAATCTAGATATTAATAACTCTGGCGAAAAACTTCTTTTAGATAATATTGTACTTTGTAATGATGCAACTTCTACAGAAAAATCTAAAACTGGTGATCCAACAGAGATTGCTCTTCTCGACTTAGGTAATATGCATAAAATTTATAAAGAAGAATTAGAGAAAACCCATGCTAGAGCTAATGAGGTACCTTTTGATTCCGATAGAAAGCTTATGACCACAGTGAACAAATATGAAGACACTTATTATGTAATGACTAAGGGCGCTACTGATAATCTTCTAAATCTTTGTGAATCTGCTTATATAAACGGTGAAATAGTTCCTTTAACTGAAGAAATCAAAGATAAGTTTATGAATGCAGCTACTGAAATGTCTAACTTAGCCTTAAGAGTATTAGGGTCTGCTTATAAAATTATTAAAACCAGTGAAGGTGATATAGACACTTTTGAAAATAACCTTACCTTTATTGGATTAGTAGGTATGATAGATCCTCCTAGACTAGAGGTTAAAGACTCAATTAGCACTTGTAAAACATCTGGTATTACAACAATAATGATTACTGGAGACCATAAAAATACTGCCTTTGCCATAGCAAAAGAATTATCTATTGCAACTGACATTAATCAGGTTATCAGTGGTCCAGATCTAGATGAAATGTCTGATGCAGAGTTAGCTAGTAGCTGCGACTATCTTCGTGTATTTGCAAGGGTTTCTCCTGAGCATAAGGTTAGAATTGTTAAAGCTTTTAAATCTAAAGGAAATATTGTTTCCATGACTGGTGATGGTGTAAATGATGCTCCATCATTAAAGGCCGCTGATATAGGTGTTGCTATGGGTATCACTGGAACTGACGTTGCTAAAGGCGCTTCAGATATGGTTCTTACTGATGATAACTTCTCAACCATTGTTTCCGCTATAGAAGAAGGAAGAAACATTTTCAGTAATATTAAGAAGGCCGTAGTATTCTTAATCTCTTGTAATGCCGGTGAGATAGTTACTTTATTCTTTGGTATTCTATTTGGTTGGGCTGCACCATTAAATGCAACTCATATTCTTTGGGTTAACTTAATTACAGACTCCTTCCCAGCGCTTGCCTTAGGGGTAGATCCTGGTGATCCTGATGTAATGAAGAATAAGCCAAGGAACCCAAAAGATAGTCTATTTAAGGGTTCTATATTCACCCTTGTATTTAATGGAGTTTTAATCGGTGTCCTAACCCTAATCGGTTTTATCTATGGTGTAATGAAATATGGTGCTATAGGCGTAACTTTAACTAATGTAGTTAATAATCCTGAAGCTTTAATGCATGCTCAGACTATAGCATTTGTTGTTCTAAGTGGAACTCAATTGATCCATTCTCTAAATATGAGAAGTTCAACTAAATCAATCTTTAAGATTGGGTTATTCTCTAACATGTATTTAATAGGTGCTATATTTCTAGGTTTCATTTTGCAGCTTGCAGTAATGTACATTCCACCAATTGCTAATCTGTTTAATGTAATCCCATTAACTCTTAGGGATTGGGGAATTGTTCTTTGCTTAAGCATAGTTCCACTAGTAGTTAATGAAATACGTAAACTGTTTATCCGAACAAAGTAATACATTTTTATCTGATATAATATCCAAAATACTAATTAATTAAATTCTCCAAATAAACTAAAAGTAGATTAATTTATACAAATTAATCTACTTTTATTTTTCTTTTAATCTCTTAACTTTCAATCCATTGAATTTCATTTAAATATTGCTCTACAACATCGCAACACATCTCTGGATAAATTGTATCCTCATGAGATATTGTAACTACAGACATAGCTATAGCATATTTAAGAGTATCTTTTATACTTAATTTATTCATATATCCATATCCAAGGCCAGCAACACAAGAGTCTCCAGCACCTGTTACGTTAACGACCTGAACATCTGGAGCTTTTATAATTCCTTCATCAACTCCATCATTGTAGTACATACCTTCAGCATCCAAGCTGATAAATACATGCTTTATACCTAAGTCTAAGAAATATTTCCCTGCTTTTTTTACATCATCATGGTTTTCTATCTTAAATCCACATAAACACTCTGCCTCATGCCTATTAGGCTTAATAGTGTGGAATCTATTTATCAGATGTTTTACCTGCTGAACCTTTGCTGCAGATACAGGATCTAGGATGAATTTAGTGCATCCTTCATACTTAGTTAATATATATTCTAATATAACAGGGTTATCAGAATCTAAAACCATATACTCTGCATTTTTTATTATTTCAGCTTTCGAATCAATAAATTCTTCTGTGATTTTATCAGTTATATTCATATCAACTATGGCAGATTCCATTTCACCATGTTCATTAAGGATTGCCATATAAGTTGGAGTAGACTCACCCGGTAATACTAAAGAGTCAGTCATGTCAAGTCCAACTGTATCTGCATGCTTTAATATGCTTCTTCCCTTTTCATCATCTCCTACAATAGAAATTAATTTAGTATTAATCCCTAACTTAGCCATGTTTTCTGCTATGTTTCTGCAAACCCCACCAAAAGATACTTTTACACATCCTGGGTTAGAATCATGAGCTTTGTAATTATTATATGTAAATCCAAAAATATCATAAACTGATGCACCTAAAACTAATATATATGGTTCATTTTTATTAATCATCTGTTCCTAGTTCTCCCTACTATATTCTTATTTCTTTATTATACAACTATATAACTATATATTATTTTGTCCAATTTTTCAACATAGTTATTTATGCAAATTTTATATCATCATTCTTTTTAGTGTAAATTATGGAGTAGTTAAAAATCCAGCAAAAAAATTTATATATTCATATCAAGATATATTTTTTACTTTGTTATTATATTATCTCTTTTTATTTTACTTTTTATTATCATAGGACTTTTAGTTAAATTATATGCTACTTACCTATACTGTATATAGATTCAAAAACGATTAAAAGCAAAGAAAAAAGCGCCCCATCCTGCAAAGAGTAGCACTTTTTCTTAATTAATATTCAATTAATTTCATCCAATAGCCCTAAAACAAAATAATTATTCATCACATTTTTCAGCCTTTTTACTTGGTATAACCCAAATCATTGTAATTATTAAACATCCTAAAATCACTAAAATAGGCCTTATAAATGCTAAAAAATTAATTATTATACTTAATATTATAGAAATAGTCATTTTTTTATTTTTATAATATACATCATAAATTTTAGAATTCTTTTTTCTATTATATTTTTTAACATAAAAGAAAAAGTCACTTTATAGATTTCCTAAATTTAATCCCATATTGTACTATATTTAAATGCAAATATCAAATTGTAATACGGTTCACTTTTTCCTATTCTAAATCTCCCTACAACTCTCTCTTATAACCAGCTTGGTAGGTACTACTATTTTTCTGCATACCTCCCACTCTCCTTTTATTCTTTCCATCAAAGTATCTACAGCTAATTTCCCCATAAAGTCAGTATAAACCTTCACTGTAGTTAATGCAGGAGTAAGATATTGAGAAGTATAGATATCATCAAAGCCTATAATGCTTATATCCTCTGGAATTTTGTAGCCTTCCTCTGAAAGAGCTCTGTAAGCTCCAATAGCCATTGGGTCACTTGCTATAAATAAAGCCGTCGGAGTTTTTTCTTTTTTTAAAACCTCCTTCATTAGTTCATAGCCATCCTCTGGCAAGAATCTGCCTATATAGATGTTATTTTCTTCAAAATTACCTATGGACCTCATAAATAGCTTATAAGCATCTAGCCTTGGATCATCTATTTTTGTACTACCATTTTCCACATACTCCTGACCACCTATGTAACCAATATTAAAGTGCCCAAGATCTCTTAGGTAGTTTAATGATCTTTTTACACCAGCCTCATAGTCAATAACAACAGAATCAAATTCTAAATCATTTGGTGAAGAATCTATAAAGACAATCCTTTCAGATATTTTCTTCATTTTCTCAACCTCAGCTGCTCCAAATTTTCCGATGGCAATTATTCCATCTATACTTTTATTAGAATTGTCTAATCTTAAGTTTAAATAGGAAAAACTAATTGCTTCTTCAGTACATCTTCCTTCAACCGCCATTCTAATAGATAAAAAGTACGGATCCTTTATCTCATCGCCTTCACTGTACCAATTAACTATGCCTAGGTTTAATTTTTTTTCCTTTTGCTTTTTCTGTTTAGAAGTTCCATAATCTAATTTTTCTGCTGCTTCAAATATCCTCTTTTTTGTCTCAGAGGCCACATTGATTTTCTCATCAAAGTTCATCACCCTTGAAACCGTTGTTATTGATACTCCTGCCAGCGCTGCCACATCTTTTATAGTCGCCATCTTCTCACCCCCTTTATCTATTTCTAGCAATTTATATCTTTCATAGGTTACCTGCTAATTTATTTCCCTTTTACTGATAACCTTTTATCTCTTACCTTTTACTTTTACACTATAATATTTTAAATTATCTCATATTGTTTTATATTCTCTTATACTGCTTGTGTTCTATCTATTCTTCCACATAAAACCTAAATATAGTTTTTGCTTCATACTTTTCACCTGGTCTTAAAATAGACATCTCTGCAAACTCATTATTGAATCCGATTGGAGGTGCTTGAGTTTCGAAGCAGCATGCCATTCTAGGACTAGCTTTCTTACCACAGCTCAATATCTCTCCCTCTGCAAAATTCATGGTGTAACATACCACACACTGTGCATCAGTCTCTATATCCATGGCTCTCCCCGATTCAGGATCTTTAAAGGTGATTGCAATCTTTCTATCTTTATTTAGCATCCACATATGATCATAGCCACACCCCTTGGCAATCTGATCATTGGTTATGTCATCTATATCTTGTCCTAATGATTTTTCTACCCTAAAATCAAAGGGTGTTCCCTCTACTTCAAGGAGTCTTCCAGTAACTATTGAACCTTCTCCCATCTCACAAATTTTATCACTATTAATTTGAAGAGTATGAGTTTCTATTCTTCTTTCTCCATCTCCTGATAGATTGTAATAATTATGATTCGTAAGATTAAGCAGAGTAGTTTCATCTGTTGTTCCGCTGTACTCCATAAACAACCCATTTTCATTATCTAACTTATATATAACCTGAATTTCAACGTTGCCTGGATAACCCTCTTCTCCATCCGAGGATTTTAAATTAAGCTTTACCCCAACAAAATTATTTTCCTTAAGAGGCTCACTGTTCCAAACCTTTTTACTAAAACCAAACTTTCCTCCATGAAGGGTTGAACCATTACTATTTTTAGTTAGATCATACTTCTTACCTTCAATGGTAACTACTCCTCCACCGATTCTGCCTGCAGTTCTTCCTACTATAGCTCCTCTATATGCATCATTAACATAGTAGTCTTCAGTTTTTTCAAGTTCTAAAACTACATTCTTAAAATTTCCTTCTTTATCCGGTGTAAGAATTTTAGTAATAACTCCACCTAAAGATAAAATTTCAACAGTAACCCCATTGTCATTTACCAAGTTATATATTTCAAATGACTTATCACCATTTTCAAATCTTTTATTTATTATCTCCATGAAAAATTCCCCCTAAAATCAATATTACCACTCTCCAAATTATATATATATTTTACCATTTACAATACATAAATCAAAGAATTTTATTTTAGTAAAATTATTGATTATTTTTACTAAAATATTATAATTGTATTATAGGGGTATATGTATAATATATTGCTATTTTTCTAAGAACTTATAGTATATAGCTACATATAACAATATAATAATGTATGGGGTGAATTTAATATGATAAATAAAATGCTTTCTAAATTTCAAGAAATTTTTGAAACTAATGATGCTAAAGTATTTTTCAGTCCTGGAAGAGTAAACCTAATAGGTGAGCATGTGGATTATAATGGAGGTTTAGTTTTTCCTTGTGCCATAAGCCTTGGAACCTATGGTGCTGTTATCTTTAATAATACCAACACCATCAGAGCCTACTCTTTAAATTTTGAGGACCTAGGCCTAATTGAAATTTCTCTAGATGCTTTAACATATAACAAAGATGATAATTGGACTAACTATGTTAAAGGTGTAGTTAAATTTATGAAGGAAGCTGGTCATGAAATTAACTCTGGCTTTGACCTTTTAGTATATGGAAATCTACCGAATGGAGCTGGACTTTCTTCTTCTGCTTCTTTAGAAATGTTAGTAGGGAAAATCCTTATAGATTTATTTAAGCTTAATATCAGCAACGTTGAATTAGCCCTTCTTGGGAAGCGTGTTGAAAATGAATTTATCGGTGTTAACAGCGGCATTATGGATCAGTTTGCAATATCCCTTGGTAAGAAGGATAATGCAACTCTATTAGATTGTAATACTTTAGATTACAAATATGCTCCTGTAAACTTTAAAAATGAAAGTATTATAATAATGAATACTAATAAAAGAAGAGAGCTTGCAGATTCTAAATATAACGAAAGACGTACTGAATGTGAAGCTGCTCTTGCTCAGCTTAAAACTATAAAAAATATTACTGCTCTTTGTGAGCTTTCTACCGAAGAATTTAATGAAATATCTTCAGTTATAAATAACCCTATCGAAAGAAAAAGAGCTTATCATGCTGTAACTGAAAATGAAAGAGTTAAATCAGCTATGACCGCCTTAAATAATGACGACTTAAATATGTTCGGACAACTTATGACAAGCTCTCATAATTCTTTAAGGGATGATTATGAAGTAACGGGAATTGAACTTGATACCTTAGTTTCATCTGCATTAAAGCAGCCAGGAGTTCTTGGTGCACGCATGACAGGCGCTGGTTTTGGTGGATGCGCTATAGCTTTAGTTGAAAATCAATATATCGAAGAGTTTATACAAAATGTAGGTAATGAATATAAAGCTTTAATAGGATATGAAGCTTCCTTCTATATAGCTTCGACTTCAGATGGTCCAAATAAAATTAACTAAATTCAAAAGTATGGAGGTACGACATGAATTCACTATATGCTTTAATAGATAGATTAATTGAAATTTCCATAGAGAATAGGCTTATAGATACCCTTGATACAATCTATGTTAGAAATAGACTTTTAAGCTTATTTAAGATCGCAAATTATGAGGAAACTGAAAAGATATCCACAGAATTTTCAAAAACTTTAGAGGAATTAACAGCTATAGCTGTGGAAAAAGGAATTATTGAGGATTATTTATATGCAAAAGATATATTTAGCAGTAATTTAATGAACTGTTTTATAGATAAACCTTCTGTTATTAATAAAACTTTCTTTGACTTATATAATGAGTCTCCACAAGCTGCAACTGACTACTTCTATAATTTAAGTAAAAGTTCAAACTACATTAGAATGGATAGAATCGCTAAAAATATTTTTTATAAGGTACCGTCCGTTTATGGAGATATTGACATAACAATAAATTTATCAAAGCCTGAAAAAGACCCAAAGCAAATTGCTCTTTCCAAACATAACGTAAGCACTAATTATCCTAAGTGCCTGCTATGTGTTGAAAATGAAGGTTATAACGGTACTGTTACTCACCCTGACAGGGCAAACCACAGAACAATTGCTTTAAATATAAATAATAAAAAATGGAGAATGCAATACTCTCCTTATGTTTACTATAATGAACATTGCATCGTTCTTCTTGAAGAGCATGAACCAATGTTTGTTAGCAAGGAAACCTTCAAGAGATTATCTTCTTTTGTCGAGATTTTTCCTCACTACTTCCTTGGTTCCAATGCTGGACTTCCAATTGTAGGTGGTTCAATCCTTGCCCACGAGCACTATCAAGGTGGAAATTATATATTCCCTATGAATAGAGCTGAAGCTTTATTTAAATTTAAAATAGATAAATTCAATGATGTAGTTGTTGAAGGCTTAAAATGGCCTCTTGCTACTCTAAGAATTAAAGCTAAAAATGTAGAAGACTTAGTTGAATGTGGCGGATATATCTATGACAACTGGCTAAACTATGCTGATGAAGAGCGTGGAATATTTAAAGAAACCAATGGTACTCCACATAATGCAATTACTCCAATCTGCCGTAAAGAAGGAGACCTATTTGTTCTAGACTTAGCTTTAAGAAACAATAGAACCTCTGAAGAATTCCCTGATGGAATCTTCCACCCACATCCTGATGTACAGCACATCAAGAAGGAAAACATAGGTCTTATAGAAGTTATGGGACTTGCCATCCTTCCAGGAAGACTTAAAAATGAGCTTGAAGCCGTTAAAACCTTCCTTCTTGGTAGTGAAGCTGACATTTCAAAGGTTGAAGAATATCATAGACCTTGGGCTGTGGAGCTTAAAGAAAAATACACTTCTAATTTAGATATAGACCGATTCATTGAAATAGAAGTTGGAAATAAATTCGTTAGAGTTCTTGAAGATGCTGGAGTGTTTAAACAAACTCCAGATGGCATTGCTGGCTTCAAAAAGTTTGCTGAAAGCTTAGGAATACAATATATTTAATAAGTTTTTTCATTAACTCCCTTTATATAGTAGGTGCTACCCAGCAATATTGCTGGTAGCACCCACTTTTTATTTAAGCTTCCATTTCACTTTCACTTTCACTTTTACTTTCACTTTTACTTTTACTTTTACTTTTACTTTTACTTTTACCTTTACCTTTAAGCTTTAAACAATAAAATAAAAAGGACTATTGTATAAACAACAATCCTTGCTTTCTCATAATACGTCCCTGATTCTGTCTGCTAAAATATCAGCAAGTCTTGGATCAGCTCCTAGTGTATTTCCCATAGTAATTTTTACATTTGGTTTATTAGCTAAGTATTCTTCTATTGCTCTAGGAATACCTTCTCTTATATGAACTCCTGAAAACAAGAAGTATGGAATAACCTTTATTTCTGTAACATTTTTTTCTATTAACTTATCCAAGCCTCTTTCTAAATTTACATCTGAAAATTGAAGATAAGCAGTTTCTATTATTACATCCTTAAGTCTTTCCTGAGTCATTTTAATTATTTGCGCAAGTATTAATTCTGTTTCCTTTTCCCTGCTACCATGTGCTAAAACTAAAATTCCCTTCACTTTAAACTTCCTCTACCATGTCTTTTATCGTTTCTTCCGCTGCCTTTAAAGTTTTATCTATATCCTCTTCTGTATGAGCAAAGCTTACAAACATTGCTTCAAATTGAGCTGGTGCAAGGTATATTCCTTTCTCTTCCATCTTAATGAAGTACTTGGCATAAGCTGCAGTATCACTACTCTTAGCCTTTGTATAATTAGTAACTTCTCCTTCTGTAAAGAAAACACATACTAATGAGCCAACAACATTTATACTTATAGGTGCCTTGTATTTTGCACCAATTTCTCTTAAACCGTCAGCTAGCTTCTTTGCAAGATTATTTATGGTTTCATATATTTCTGGCTTTTCATTTAACATTTTAAGCTGAGCAAATCCAGCAGCCATAGCAACGGGATTTCCTGAAAGAGTTCCAGCTTGATATACTCCTCCTAATGGTGAAACACAGCTCATTATCTCTTTTCTTCCGCCATAAGCTCCAACAGGCATTCCTCCACCAATTATTTTTCCATAGGTAACCAAATCTGCTTCTATGCCAAAGAACTCCTGAGCTCCACCTTTTGCTAAACGGAAACCTGTGATAACTTCATCAAAGATTAATAAGGCTCCATTTTTAGTACATAACTCTCTTAACTCCTTTAAGAATGTGCCCTGCGGTTCTATAACTCCCATATTAGCAGCTACTGGCTCTACTATTACAGCTGCAATTTCACCCTTATTTTCTTCAAACAGCTTTTCTACAGATGTAATATCGTTATATTGAGCTGTAAGAGTATCTTCAGCAGCATTTTTAGGTACTCCTAAGCTGTCTGGTACTCCTTCAGTTAATAGTCCTGAACCAGCTTTAACTAATAAGCTATCACTATGTCCATGATAACAGCCTTCAAATTTTACTATCTTATTTCTATTTGTGTATCCTCTAGCAACACGAATAGCACTCATAACCGCTTCTGTTCCGCTGTTTACCATTCTCACCATTTCTATATTGGGTACCATCTTGTTGATAAGCTCTGCAATTTCAACTTCTCCTGCTGTAGGTGCTCCATAGCTTAACCCTTTTTGAATTGCTTCAGATACGCTTTTTAGAATTTCAGGATGATTATGTCCTAATATCATTGGTCCCCAAGAACATACATAATCAATGTACTCATGTCCATCTACATCATAGATTCTTGAACCACTTGCTTTTTCTATAAAAAGAGGATTAGCCCCAACTGATCTAAATGCTCTTACTGGGCTATTAACTCCTCCTGGAATTACCTTCTTCGCTCTTTCAAAAAGAGTTTCACTTGTTTTATTATTCATCTGTTATATTTAGTGGTCTCTTAGGTTTATTTCCAAAACTGCCACTAAAACCTCCCTTCATATATATCAAATTAGCCTATATCACCTTTTTTAATGGCTTGTGCAAGCTCCTTTGCATAATAGCTGATTAATATATCTGCTCCTGCACGGAAAATACTCACTGCACTTTCACACATTACACCATACTCATCAATTAAACCTTGAGCTGCTGCCGCTTTAATCATTGCATATTCTCCACTTACGCTATAAGCAGCTAGTGGCAGATTAGTATTCTCTTTAACTTCTTTAATTACATCTAAGTAAGAAAGTGCTGGCTTAACCATTAATATATCAGCACCCTCTTGTGCATCTATAAGAGCTTCCTTTAATGCCTCTCTTTTATTATGGTAATCCATTTGATATGCCTTTCTATTTCCAAAGGAAGGTGCTGAACCAGCAGCTTCTCTAAATGGACCATAGAATGAAGATGCATATTTAACTGCATAAGACATTATTGGAGTATTAATATGTCCATTTTTATCTAATAAAGTTCTGATGGCATGGATTCTTCCATCCATCATATCTGATGGTGCTACCATATCTGCCCCTGCTTCTACATGAGAAAGCGCAATTCTTGCAAGATAATCAAGGGTTGTATCATTATCCACACCACAGTTATTTAAAATTCCACAGTGTCCATGGGAAGTATATTCACACATACATACATCTGTTATAATCTGCACTTCTGGATATTGTTCCTTTATCTTTCTGATACCTTGCTGAACTATTCCTTCTTCAGCATAAGACTCTGAACCAATTTCATCCTTATGGTTTGGTATCCCAAATAAAAGTACTGAACGTACATCATTTTTTAAAGCTTCCTCTACAGCTTCTCCAACTCTGTCTGGGCTGTAGTGAAAATTATTTGGAAGAGATGAAATCTCAGATTTTATATTGTTTCCCTCTTTTAAAAATAGAGGATATATTAATGATTTAGGTGACAATCTTACCTCTCTTACCATATCTCTTAAAACTTCACTACTTCGAAGTCTTCTTGGTCTTACATTATCATTGATGAATGACATACTAATATCTTCCTTTCCTTAACCTTTTAATACCTCTACTAATTTATCCAGCATAGAATCTATGGTTGCTTTTTCAGAAACCTCACATTGAAATCCATATTCCTTAGCAGTTTTTAAAGTCTGCTCTCCTATGCATATAGCTTTTATTTTATTTGTATTCAATCCTTCTATAGACTTCACAAAACCCTGAACAGTAGATGCACTGGTGAACATTACCCAGTTCACTTCATTACTTTCAATTTGTGATTTTACTTCCTCACTATCTGGATTTGTATAAACTGTATCATACAGTGGTACTACCTTAAAGTTTACCTCTGCTGACTGAAGGACCGCTTCTAATTCTCCATTAGTTTTTAAAGCGTTAAAAACTAATACCTTTTTATTATTTCCTAAGGAATCAGTAACTAGCATCCCTAAGTGTGCCCCATCAAATATCCGAGGTACAAAATCTGCTATTATTCCATACTTTTTAAGCGCTGCAGCTGTCTGAGTGCCTACGGCTCCAATCTTTATATTTCCCAAAGCCCTGACATCTTTTCCACCTTCAAATAATCTATTGAAAAAAATCTCAACCGATGTTTTGCTTGAAAAAGTAATCACATCAAAATCTTTAATCTCTGGAATTTCACTATCTATTGCCACAGTTTCAATACATGGGTACTCTATTACATCAGCTCCAAGTTCTTTTAATCTATCTGTAAGAGTCCCTGCTGAATTTTTAGGACGTGTAACTATAACTCTTTGACCAAATAGTGGTCTATCCATAAACCAATCAAAGGAATCTGAAAGTGAGCAAACCTCACCCACCGCTATTATCGCTGGCGAATGGATTTTTTCTTTTGCAGCTTCTTCTACTAAAGTTGAAATGGTAGCTACTATTTTTCGTTGATTTGGACGAGTTCCATTTTCAACAACGGCAGCCTTTGTTTCTGGGTTCATGCCAGCTTTTAATAACCCTTCCATCAAAAATGGCATTGATGATACACCCATTAAGAAAACTAGAGTTCCACGTAACCTTACTAACTCTTCAAAAGGAATATTTAAATTTCTACCTTCTCTTGCATGACCAGTTATGATATGAAGAGATGAACAAAAATCTCTATGAGTAATTGGAATACCTGCATAGGCAAGGGCTGAAATCCCAGAAGTTATTCCTGGCACTACCTCGAATTCCACCTTATTTTCAGCAAGAAGCTCTAATTCTTCTCCACCTCGTCCAAATACGAATGGGTCTCCCCCTTTAAGACGAACAACATATTTTCCTTCTTGCGCCTGCTTCAATAATATCTTATTTATATCCTCCTGCTTAACCAAATGGTGGCTGCTTTCCTTACCTACATTTATCATTTCTGCAGTTTCTGGAATCAGATTTAAAACATCTTTAGATACTAATCTATCGTATACAACAACATCTGCTCTTTGTAAAAGTTCAGCTCCTCTTAAGGTTAAAAGTCCCTTATTTCCTGGACCTGCTCCAACTAAGGCCACAAAGCCTTTATTCATCCTTAACACCTCTTTATTCTAGTAGCTAACTCCATACCTAATTCTTCAGCCTTAGCTATTTCACCTTGAATTGATTGTTTAATGATTTCTCCAGTTTTCTCATTGACGTACATTCCCTTTAGAAGCACTTCATTACCTTCAACCGTTGCAAAGGCTGCTATTGGTGAACTACAGCCTCCATCCAGCTTCTTTACAAAGCCACGCTCAGCAGCTGCTACTATATGAGACTCTGCACAATCAAAAGCTTTAAGATAATCATAATCTTCACCTTTTCTACCTTGAACTGCAATGATTCCCTGACATGCTGAAGGAAGGATCTCATCTACTTCAAAGTATCTATTAATCCTCTCATCAAGCTCAAGTCTTTTAACTCCTGCTGCCGCAAGAACTAAAGCTGAATACTCTCCCCTATCAAGCTTCTCAAGTCTTGTAATTACATTACCACGGATTGGAGCAAATTCTTTTTCTGGAAAAAGCTCCTTAAGCTGAAGGACTCTTCTTTTACTACCTGACCCTATAGGTGCACCTTCATTAACCTGTCCCTTGGGAAGAATATAAACGTCTCTGTAATCAGCTCTCTTTGAAAGAGCCACAATTGGAAGTTCTTCACTTACATCCATTGGCATATCTTTAAAGCTATGAACTGTAAAATCAACTTCTCCATTTATAAGAGCCTCATCAAGCTCTTTTACAAAGAGACCTTTACCACCTATTTTATCTAAAGTTCTATCTAGAATCTTATCTCCTGTAGTCTTTAAAGCTACTATTTCAATGTCTATGTCAGGATGATTCTCCTTTATTGAATCTATAACCATATAGGTCTGAATCATAGCCAGCTTACTATCTCTAGTTCCAACCTTAATCTTTCTTTTCATCTTTTCCCTTCTCCTCCTTTAGCAAGCACTTTCTTATTTCCTCAGCCCTTCTTCTTACCAATGAATGATTACTTCCACCTTTTGAAATAAGGCCTCCCACCACTCCTTCATCTTCAAAAATAGCTGGAAAATAAAAATTACTTTCTTCCTTACAGTCTGCAACACTGACAAAGGCACCTGACCTTTTAGCATCTGCCCCTACAAGGCAATTTACATGACGCTTATTCGTGGCCGCAACCACTAAATAGCATCCATCTATATCATGAGAACAATAATCTCTGCTTATAACCTCAATTAAATTCTTATCCTTAAGACCTTTAAGATCTTCATTAATTTCTGGTGCAATAACTCTCACCCTTACACCAAATTTAAGGAGTGTATTGACTCTTCTTGCAGCAATTTTTCCACCACCTACTACCAATACAAGTTTATCCTTTATATCAATAAATAGAGGAAAAAATTTAGATCCATTGCACTGTTTTTCTTCTCCATTATTTTTCAAAACCATGTTTTCCCCCTATTTTTTACTCATATGCATCTGCATTGTTTCTAGAAATTCTGGTGATAGTTCATTATTCATAGAACGAAGGCATATATCCACAGTCTTATGAATAGCTTTTTCTATAATCCTTCCATAGACTTCATCATCATAATCTATATCTAAACCACCACTGACACGCTGAGCTACAACCTTCTTTATAGCTTTTATCTTATCTTGACATAAATGGTTTTTGTACCATCTATAATACTCTTCTTTGTGATCTTCAATTATTTCTCTTATCTTTTCAATAGCCACATCATTATCTAAATCTTCATGATGGGCTAAACTATCAATATTAAAGCATTCTATTACTTCAGTATTTTTAATTGCTGGATCTATATCACGCGGAAGTGCTAAATCAACAAGCTTTAACTCTGTGTTTCTTCCATCTACCATTTCCTTTGTAATAGTGTAATGTGGACTTGCTGTTGCACTGATAACCACATCTGCTTTTTGTAAAAACTCTGCTCTTTTATCATAGGCAATGGTGTCACAACCTGATGGTACCACTGTAATATTATGCTTATAGGTACGAAGGGTAATGGTTACATTGGCTCCCTTTTCAACAAGTTTAGAAGAACATATTCTTCCCATCTCTCCATTTCCAATAACTAAGATATTCCTATCTTTAAGCCCATACTTATTCTCTAGCATACATACGGCCTTCTCTGCCACTGATGTTGGCACTGCTCTAACCTTTATGTTAGTTTTCGCCTTTTTAGCACAGGTTACTGCTAATCTAAATAAAGTTTCCAATAAAGAATCCATGGTTTTTACTTCTCTTGCAATAACTGCTGCATTTTTCACTTGAGTGATTATCTGGTCCTCACATAAAATCATGGACCTTAAACCACAAGCAACCTCCATCAAGTGACTTATAGCGTTCTCATTATTCTTCACTCTAAACACATGAAGCATATCTGCTGGATTTACTTCTGCTTCCTTACATAAAATATCTACAGCATCAATGTGACAATCATCTTTACAAGACAAATACAATTCTGTACGATTACACGTGCAAATTAATACTGCTCCACTTACTAAGGGATTACTTTTTATATTTATTAATGCTTCCTTTACTCCACTTACGGTAAAGCTAAGCTTTTCTCTTGACTCTATATCCGCAGATTTATGATCAACGGAAACCATAACTATATTCAAAACCTGCACCTCCAGTTAATTTTTGAAATAGCTGCTGTTACATCGAAATATTTTGTATTTTTTTAAACATTGCTTAACACTTATTCAATTTTATCACTAGATGCATTTTTTCTGCACCCAATACCTAGTATATATTCTTTAGACACTAAGTTCAAAGTTTTCTTAAAAGTCTTCCTATATACGTCACTAGATATACCTATTACCGTATTATAATTCACTGCCATATTCAAGTCCTGTTAGAAGTCCACCTTCCACTAGATAATCACAGATAAATCCTTGAATATCTTTATGAAAACCCTTCTTTGTAAATTAAGTAAAAGAGGTGATCCTGCAATAACAACTTCTAATAATAAAAGTAAATTCCACTAATATAACTTCATAAATTAGAGCCTTTACTTCAATGAAGTAAAGGCTCTAATTATGCATATTTAAAACATAATAAATCTAAGCATTTAAACCATCCATTGATGTCTAATACTTAATTTTACCGTAGAATGTACAACCAATATCCAAATACTATATTAAATTGTTATTTTTTCTCACTATCTTTTTATCATAGCACTATATAAAACTCTTTTCAATATTCCTACGAAATTCAAAATAACCTTTCAAATCCATTATTTTCAATTCTATATACTTGCAATTGACCATAGATATTTTTGAGTTTTGTCAAAATCCTTTAATGAATATCTTCTACCTAATAATACAAATCCCAAGGATATTTTATATAGTTAAGTCATTATCTTCTTTTATCTTTATAGCTTTATCAAATACCTCTGCCATCACAAAGCACATTAGTGCAGCTATTATACCAATAATCATTATTGGTGATAAAGCTCCTTTTCCATTTGAGAAGATTTGAATACTTGCATATTTACTTGCACCATATCCCATAAAACATTCAAAAGCTACATTGATGGTTAAACACCATGCCATCACCTTAAACCTTTTAACATTTTTAACTATAAAAGGTGTTTCCCATGTACTTTTTATAATTCCAATCAGCATTTTTACAACTAATAGATAATTTACTAAATAAACTAATTGAGCTACTATATTTAGTACACTCATTACCTCTATATTTGATGTCCTAAGAGCATCAATTAAACTCCCTGGTATAGATAAACTCATAAAAAATAAACCCAATAAGAAAAAATATAATATGATTAATATAACCATTTTTAAAATATTACTACTCATTTTCATTCCCATTTTAAATCCCCTTTCTATTTTTAATCCCTATTTTTCTACTTCAACATAAAGTTTACCATTTTTATCTCCATTGAAATCCCTTATAAAACACCTTAAATATTTCGATTATTTAACTTCTACTCCTCATCTTTTCTATACTCTAAAATATCTCCAGGCTGGCAATCTAAAGCTTCACATATAGCTTCTAAAGTAGTAAAACGAATTGCCTTTGCCTTGTTATTTTTTAGTATGGATAAGTTTGCCATGGTTATTCCAAGCTTCTCTGAAAGTTCAGTAGAGGACATCTTTCTCTTGGCCATCATTACATCTAAATTTACAACTATCATTTATGTCCCCTCCTATATTGTTAAATCAACATCCTGTTGAAGCTCAATTCCATTTCCAATGAGCTCTCTTACAACAGATGAAATTATAAATACCATTAAAGCCCCCATCATTACAGCTAAACAAAGTAAATTTTTATAAATAAAAAATCCACCTACAAAAAATATTGAAAAATCAACTAATGCACAAATATTAATTACCTTAAGCTCCTTCATGCTACTTTTATAAAACACCTTTCCAGTAATAAGTCTTTTGCTTAGCTTCACAACTGATATTCCTATAAATAAAAATGGTACTGCTGATATATATAAGAATGTAATTACTCCAACTTTACTTAGGTTTCCTATGTCATTTAATATATTAATAAAATACCAATCTACTACCTTTGGAAGTAAAAGCATTGCTATAACTACTAGTACTACACAAATTACTGATGCTATGTAAAGAACTTTTCTAAACAAATTATTTTTCACCTATATCACTCCTTAATTATATTTTACCATGCACATATCTTATGTCAATATATTTTTATCGCAAAACGATAAAACATTGTTGTTGCTTAATATAAATAAATATAAAATACTTTTGATTTGCAACTGAGGAAGACTTTTGAAATCATAAATTAAAAGCACTCTTCTCCTGGAAGAGCACCTATCTACTTGACAGAGGCCCCTTACCTTGGAAATGAGTGCTTTTTCTATAACCATTATTCTTTTCTATTTATGTTCATTTTGTAAGACAACAACTGAAATCTCTGGCCTATTAAGTACCCTTGGTAAAAGTGGTTTGCTACCAAGGCCTCGATTTACTATAAGTTTACTTCCCTCAATGTCATATTGGCCTTCACTATACTTTGGAAAGAACCTTCTTTCTGGTGAAAGGAGCCCGCCTACTCCAGGAATTCTGATTACCCCACCATGGACATGCCCTGATAAAGCTAAATCTGCTCCCCATTTTACATAGGTATCAAAATAAAGAGGGTTATGGGCTAAAAGGATATTAAATTTCTTCCTATCACAATATCCTAAAGCTTTCTCTATATTATTCCTTTGAAAATAAGTATCTTTTCTATAATCACTTTTTATCTCCTTGTAATAGCAAAGGTCACACCATAAACCATAAATATTTATAACATTTTCCTCTCTTACAATGGTAATCTTGCTATTACGAAGGATTTTTATACCTACTTCCCTCATGGCCTTCATAAGTTCTATATTTTTCTCTTTAGGAAGTTTTGTTTCATTATTTCCCTCCACAAAGTAAACCTTATAACTTTTAAGTTTTTCAGCTAAATCTAAAAAGCTATGAAATTCATTGTCATAGGAATTTACCATATCCCCTGTCATTACAATGATGTCTGGCTTTTCTTTGTCTATAATTTCTATTAATTTTCTATTGTCAATTCCAAAACTTTTGGAATGTAGATCTGATAATTGTAATATTTTATAGCCATTAAAGGCTTTGGGTATCCTTGATGATGAAATATTATATGTTGAAATCTCTATATGATTATTTCCATAATATAGACCTGCTCCAACCACTGCTACACCGGCTATGGGTATTATTGCGCTTATCATTTAGTTTTTTCCCTACCTCCTGTATTCCATAAACTTATTATCATTATACTTTAAATAAAAAATCATTATTGTTACAATTACATTAATTTTTAAGTGAGCATCCAGAAGTGACACTCCAAATCTTCATTTGATTAGTGGAACTTCCACAGAGTGCATCTATGATTTGGTTAATGCAAACTTAAGTGAGAGTCTAAATTTTTAATTTAGTTACTCTAACTTACTCTTTGAGTACTCCTTAGAGTGACTACGAGAAGAAGTTTCGTCTAAAATCATTATCTTATATTTATTTTTATATTAGCCATAAAAATCATATTTTAAAAACGTATATAGTAAGAGAGGTGAAGAAAATGACTAATAAAGAATTTGAAGCTAGCATCAAATTAATTATGAACAATGATAAAAAGGGATTGGAAACTATTTATAAAGCATATATAACTTCAATATACTCTCTTATTTTTTCTATTGTTAAAAATAAAGAGAATGCTGAAGATATTACCGCTGACTTTTTTATAAAACTATGGAGTAAAGCCCATACCTATAACTTTAAGGGTCACCACAAAAGATGGCTTATGACTCTGGCACATAATTTGTCCATAGATTTTTTAAGACGAGATGGTAAGGAGTTGTTAGTTGATAACTTCATTCCTGAATCCTTATCCTACAACTCCATGGAAAGTGAAGTTCAAGGTAAATTATTGATGGATTCCTTACTTTCTAATCTTAAAGTCTCAGAGAGAGAAATTATCATTCTTCATCTTGTAAATGATCTTACTTTTAAAGATATAAGTAAAATTCTAAATAAACCTCTCGGCTCAGTAACCTGGCAGTATAACTCTGCCCTAAAAAAATTAAGGAGGTTTCACCATGAGTGATTTTAATGAAGATAAATTAAAGGAAATATTATTGCAGGAGGCAAAGAACAACACTCCTGATTTATGGAACAAAATTGAAGCCACCCTTCCTACTAAAAAAGCAGAACCTTTAAATAAAAATAGTAACAAACCTAAATATATTAAAGCTTTTTCTAGCATTTCGCTGCCCTTGCTTTAGTCATTGGTATTTCTATTTTTATAAAGGAACAAAATACTTCATCAGATATTGCCTCAAATGGTGATGAATTTTCGAATGCGGAACTTTTAGATATAGAAAAATATCCTTCTTCTGAAGATACAGCTCTTAATAAAGAACCTGTTAATTATGGAACCTTAAACTTTGCCGACGGTATAACACCTGCAGAAAAATATAATCAATCTGGTGGTAGTGCCTCAGCTTCTCTTAACATTATTCCATTTTCTGAAGAGCTTTTAAGTCATATGACTTGGATGGGTAAGGTTACAATCCTTAATGCTTATTATAAGGATTATAAATATGATACCTTTAGTGATAAGTTCGAACCCAATGGAAGACTTCATAACTGGCTAAAAACCATTGTATATGAAGTAAAGGTGGATGAAATATATCTTGATGATGGAAAAATTAAAGCAGGAGATATCTTTAAAGTAGAGCAGAATTCCTATAATGGATGCTCTCTCACAGACTCTGCACTATTTGACCTAAAAATTAACCATCAATATATTCTGCCTTTATTCTATGCTGGTGAAAAAATTCTTTATGAAGGCTCCTTAGACTCACAAAACTATGCTGATGGAGATATTACTCGAGACGGTTATTACTCTATTGTATATCCTTTTGCTCCTCAAATTGAAGTCACCTTGGATAATGAATATATTTTCCATGATGAATGGTTGAGCTTAATAAATGATAAAACTGTAGATGTTATTATGCCTTATGAAAATGATGACAAAAAAGATATTTACCCTTTTGCTTCCAATGAAGAAGTTATTCAAGAAGCAGATTTTAATGATAGTAATTTAATTATAATGATTAATGATGATATTTATAAACCAATGCCTGTTAATATGAAAATTTATTTTGATGAGAAGTTATGCCTTCATAGTAATTCAAAAAGAAAAAATGAAGCTACTATTAGCTCTAGTCTTAATATTACTAAAACTAACCATGTTATTACAGTTACTATTAATGATAAAATAAATTCTTCTTTAATCATTGAAGCTAAAGAAGAAAAACAATGGGTTATAATTGAATATAGTAACCCTGGCGCACTCTATAGCATTTCTAATGAGCCACCTATGTTTGACTAGCGATATGTCAATATTATAACTCTATAAATAAAACATAACCGTCACACTGCTTTTAAAAACAGTATGACGGTTTATTTTTAATCTATTAAATGAAACCTAGTGAATTCTTAAAATTTACTATAAAAAACAGTTAAGCATATATTTTTATGCTTAACTGTTTTTTTATTTAAGTCTTGTTCCTGTTATATCCTGCTCTATAAGGCCTTTTTTCATCAATGCTCCTAAAGATCTCTTAAAGGTATTTTTACTACACTTAAAGTATTTCTTAATATCATCTGGGTTTGTTTTATCATTGAAAGTCATAGATCCACCATTTTTCTTAAGGTAGTTCATTATTACCTCTTCCGTTTCACCCATTTCATCAAGACGAGGTTTTCTAGCTGTAACTTCAACCTTTCCATCATCAAAGTACTTCTTAACTCTTACTTTAATGACATCTCCCATTTCAATATTTCCAAAGTATTCATTCTTTAACATGATTCCTCTAAATGTATTTTCAAGGGCTATAAGAAGATTTCCATTGTGGTGCTTTCCGTAAACAGTTCCCTCAATTTCTTCTCCTACATTGTAATGAGTAGTGTCATGAAGATATTTATCAACTCTTGTTGTAGCAGCTATTCTATTAGTTTTATCTACGTATAGACATAATAAATATTTCTTGCCTACTTCTAGATCATAAGCAGCTTCCTTAAATGGTACTAGAACATCTCTTTCTAAACCTATTCCAACAAAAGAACCTATATGAGACTTATCTACTACCTCTAGATAAGCTGGCTCTCCAACCTGTGCAAGGACTGGCTTCATTGTTGCCACTGGTCTATCCATTGAATCCTTATAAATAAATACTTCTACTTCATCATCAATTTCAATTTCTCCAATTATATTACCATTTGGTATTAAAATATCCTCAGAAGTATTTTTTCCCTGTGCATCTAGATAATATCCAAAGTCACAGCTTCTTGCTACCCTAAGGGTATTAATTTTTCCTAATTCTATCATTCATTATTCTCCTATCTAAACTAAGAATTTTCCATAAGCATATTTATTATCTTATCCTAAATTCCCAGTTCTTAAAACCTATAACTGAGTCCAATCTATGTACTTATTAAGCTTTTCCACAAACTTAACAAGGTACTCCTCTTCAAGCTCTGAAAAATTATTAAACTCAAAGCTGTCTATATCAAGTACCCCATAAACCTCTCCATCCTTTATGATTGGGATAACAATTTCAGAATTGCTCGCTCCATCGCAGGCAATATGCCCTGGAAACTCATGAACATTAGCAATTCTTTGAACAGTTCTTTCAGCCGCAGCCGTACCGCATACCCCTTTACCTACTTCAATTCTGTTACATGCCGGCTTTCCTTGGAATGGACCTAAAACCAGCTGCCCCTCTCTCATAAAGTAGAATCCGCTCCAATTTACATTATCCATTATAGCATAAATTATTGCTGATGCATTAGAAAGATTAGCATAAATATTTTTTTCAGAACTTAGCTGACCTTCTAAAAGAAGAATCATATACTTATATCTATTTTCAATGGGCAGATTTTTAGCTGCATCAATGTTTATCATTATTTCTGACTCTCCTTATATATTTCTCCCAAATGCACATAATTTTTAGCAGAAATCTTTATTGACTCTATCTCTTCTTCTGTAAGCTCTCTTACAACCTTTGCAGGTACTCCCATACAAAGAACTCCACTTGGAATCTTTTTATTTTGAGTAATAAGACTACCAGCACCAATTATAGTATTTTCACCTATCTCAGCTCCATTTAAAATTGTTGAACCCATTCCAACTAATACGTTATTTCCAACTGTACAACCATGAATTATGCAATTATGACCTATGGTAACATCATCACCAATAGTAGTTGCAAATTCATGATCTATGTGTACCGTTGAGTTCTCTTGAATATTAGTATTCTTGCCTATTACTGTTGGCTGATCTTCACTTCTTATTACAGCACTATACCAAATATTACTGTTTGCACCTATGATAACATCCCCAATTATGGTTGCATTTTCTGCCACAAAACAAGTTTCATGAACAATTGGTGTTTTTCCCATTATTGTTTTTATCATTTTAACTTCCTCCTTTACCACCTATTTTTATTTCTTCTCTTAATAAATTCAAATTTATATTTTTAGCGTTGTTTAAATTTTACATAACATAATAATATCATAAATACAACCTATATTCTCCAATGGATACTAAAATATTTTTCTATTTTGTTTTCTACATTTTTTTACTTATTACGATTTTATATGATATTTATATAAGACTTTGGATAAAATATTATGTATGATTTTATAACAAATTTAATTCACACTTTATTTATTTAAAAATATAGTAATATTTTACATATTTCTATCACATTTCTTTTCAAATTTCAATACTTGAATGTGAATTTTTTTTATACTAGAATACAATATATAGTATTCAATTTCAATTTCAAACACAATATATAGTACTACAACCGTTAGGGGGTGAATTGCTAATCATACACTTATATGATTAGCTTTTATAATGAATAATAACAATAAAATGATTAAAAGATTTTATACAAAGGCGTTAGAGAAAAATAAAACTTTAACTGTATATGATTTATTTAAGTGGAAAAAGGTTGATGTAGTTTTAAAGGACTATAAAAAGGGAACTGTCCTTGTGGATATGCGTGACCTAGAATTTCCTATCCACTATTCACAAAATGCCTGCGATATTATTGCATCAAAATATTTTAAAAGAGCATTGATTCCAAATGAAGTTGGGTATGAAAACAGCTTGAAAATGGTAGCTCATAGATTGGTTAACTTCTGGTGTGAATCCTTAAAGGATGAAGGATTAATTGAGACTGAAGAAGACTTTAAAATTCTTTATGATGAATTAGTATACTGCTTCTTAAATCAAATGTATGCTCCAAACTCACCACAGTGGTTTAATACTGGCTTGAAACTTTCTTATGATATTGGTGGAGAGCATCAAGGGCACTTCTATTATGATGAAAATTTGAAGAAGGTAGTTGAAAGCGTTGATAACTACACTCGAACTCAAGCTTCAGCTTGTTTTATAGTTTCTATAGAAGATAAACTACTTGGACCACACTCAATCTCTGAACAGTATGTAACAGAGACAAAACTATTTAAAGGTGGTTCTGGTTCAGGAACAAACTATTCTACTTTAAGAGCTAAGGATGAACACTTATCAGCAGGTGGACGTTCTTCTGGAGTTATGAGCTTCTTAAAGGGCTTTGACAGAAACGCTGGTACAATAAAATCTGGTGGAACTACAAGACGTGCTGCTAAAATGGTATGTCTAGACATAGATCATCCTGAAATTACTGAGTTTATAAAATGGAAGGCTACTGAGGAAGATAAAGTTAGAGCTTTAGGTAAAATGGGCTATGATGCTTCCTTCGAAGGTGAGGCCTATGAAACTGTTTCTGGTCAAAACGGAAACAACTCCATAAGATTCAGTGATGAGTTCATGGAGAAAGTTGCTGATCTTCCTAAAAATCCTGATGCAACTATTACTTTAAAGGGAAGAGTTGATCAAGGAATTAACCGAGAAGTACGCGTAGATGAGCTTTGGGATGATTTCAACAAAGCTGCTTGGCAGTGTGCTGACCCAGCTCCTCAATTTGACGATACCTTCAACGCATGGCATACATGCCCAGGCGGAGAAGATGGCCAGTTTGGTGCAAAGCATAACAGATTAAACTCTACTAACCCATGTGGAGAATATGCTTTCCTAGATGATACTTCTTGTAACCTAGCTTCAATTAACATATATAAGTTCTATGATAAAGATAATAAGGTATTTGATTTAGATGGGTATGTACATCTTATATCTTTATTACAGCTTATGCTTGAATCTTCTGTTCACTGGGGTCAATTCCCTACAGAGGACATTGCAAGAAAAACATACTTATTTAGAACTACAGGACTTGGAATAGCAAACCTTGCTTCCCTTCTAATGGTTATGGGATATGCTTATGATTCAGAAGAAGCAAGAAGCCTTACTGCTGCCCTTGTAGGTATCCTTACTGGTGCTTCTTATACAGCTTCAGCTCGTATGGCTGAAAAGGTTGGTCCTTTTGAAAAGTATGAAATTAATAAGAATGCTATGCTAAGAGTTATAAGGAACCACGGAAGAGTGGCTGGTGCTTTAAATGATGATTTTGAAGAACTTCATTATGAACCAATTAAGGTTAACCACAGACTTCTAAAATCAATGGGTGCTGTAGAGATGTCAGATATGCTAAAAAAAGTTTGGAAGGATGCCCTAACCCTTGGTGAAAAATTTGGATATAGAAATGCTCAGGTTTCCGTTGTAGCACCAACAGGAACTATCTCCTTTGCAATGGACTGCGGTGCAACTTCTATTGAGCCATACTTCTCTCACTTTATCTACAAGAAACTTTCAGGTGGTGGATTTATGACCATCGTAAATCCAATAATAGAGGATGCTCTAAAAAATCTAGGTTACACTGACGAGGAAATTAAAGATATCGTGGATTATATCTTAAGAAAAGAAAAAGTTAATGATAATGGATATGAGTATGAAAAAATAGTAGATGGAAAAATCGAGGGTGCTCCACACCTTAAAGAAGAACACCTTCATATCTTTGATACAGCAAATAAATGTGGTAGTGGAGAAAGATATATTCTACCAATGGGCCACGTACTTATGATGGCCGCTATTACTCCTCTTATCTCTGGTTCTGTTTCTAAGACAGTAAACCTTCCTAAGGATGCTACTGTAGAAGACTTCAAAAATGTTGTTTTAGATTCTTGGAGACTTGGAGTTAAAGGAATTTCCTTATACAGAGATGGATGTAAAGCAAGCCAGCCTTTAAATACTGTTTTAGAGGAACAAGGTGAAGCAGAGCTTGAGCAGCTTACTTATGCAGAGCTTCTTGCAAAAGCTAAAGAACTTCAAGCAAAATCTAATAAACCTTCTTATAAATCAGTTAGAGAAAAACCAATTGGCATCAGGGTTGGCACTACTCATCCTGCTCAAATAGATGACGTAAAAATATATACTACAGTAAATAGAAGACCAAACGGTGAAATATCCGAAATATATATAACTACAGACAGAGAAGGAACAATAATAACTGGACTTTTAAATTCTCTTTCAAAATCAATTTCAGTTATGCTTCAATACCATGTTCCTGCTGCTGACATAGCTAAAATGCTTAGAGGTCAAAAATACGAACCTTACGGTTTCGTACAAAAACACCCATACATTAAGCATGTAAGCTCAATCTCTGACCTAGTAAGTAAAATAATAGACATAGAGCTTGGTGACTACTCTCGCTGCCAAATCAAGCCTGATTCAGAAGAAGCTGTAACCTATACGGACTACAGCCCTGCAGCTCCAAAGGCTTCAAGCTCAACTCAACAAAAGGATTATTCAAAACTTGAAGGAGAACGTATCTATTCAGAGACATGTTCAACCTGTTCAAGCACAAACCTAGTTAGAAACGGTACTTGCAAAGTTTGTAGAGACTGCGGAACAACTACTGGATGCAGCTAATTTAAATGTGGTATGTATCATAATTAAAAATTTTTAATTAGGGCTGTTTTTATGCAGCTCTAATTTAGTTTCATTAAATTATATGGTATAATATACCTGTATTTATTTTATTTGTTATATAGGAGTTTAATTATGAAGAAATTTAAATTTATAATACCACTCATCCTATTATTAGTAATAGTTACACCTACGGCATTTGCGAGACCTGGTGGCGGTGGCTCAAGTGGAGGTGGAGGTTCTAGCGGTGGCAGTAGTTCCTCTGGCGGGTCCGGTGGATATAGTAGTTCTCGTTATTATGGCGGTTCTAGTCATTATAGAAACCCTGTTTCAAATGCAATCAATACAATAGTTTTTTTCGGAGTTACTACACTAATTATTTTTGGTAAAAGCCTTGGTACAACCTATGTGGTAAGAAAACAACACTCTCATTGTAAAAAACAACTTCGAAATTTAAGTAAATTAGATAAAAGATGGAGATTACATACAATAAATAAGGATGTACATGATGCATTTTACTCTATGTCTGAAGCATGGACAAAAATGGACCAAGATATAGCGATAACCCATTGTACGGAAAAACTTTATAATAATCATAAAAGTAAACTTCAATGGATGGAAATAAGAAATGAAGTAAATGTTATCAAATCTCCTAAACTACTATCTAATAAAGTAGTATTGGTAAAAGATAATCTAGCTGATGAAGATACTATAATAGTTTATATAAAAGCTTCTATGATAGATTATATTGAAAAAGATGGCTATGTTACTAGTGGTAGTCGCCATGTTCGTACAAGCTATATAGAGTATTGGAAATTTGATTATATTAATGGAACTTGGATGCTAGATGAAATAATCCAACCTGAAGATTATAATGTGTAAATATAAAAATTAAGGTAGCACTACTTGCCAAATAATGCTACCTTAATTTTTACTTTATAATTATAAATATTTATATTTATTTCTATATGCAATAATAAAATATATACACATAACCATAGCTAAAAGTTCTGCTGCTGGTACAGACAACCATATTCCTGGCACATGGAATATAGATGGTAATATGGTAAGCCCTGCAATAATAAATACAAAGGTTCGTAGAAAAGATATTATAGCTGATACCTTACCATTGGATAGTGCTGTAAATAAAGATGATGCAAATATATTTATTCCAACGAATAAAAAGCTAATACTGAAAAGTGGGAATCCAGACATTGCAATTTCATATACATTACTTCCGACTGGTGTGAAAATCTCCATCATATAAGGAGATATCCACAGTGCTATAACAAATATTAAAATTGAACTTACGCTAATAAAACCAATACATATTTTGAATATCCTTTTTAATTGGATGTGATTTTCTGCTCCATGATTGTAGCTAATAACTGGAGCTACCCCCATAGAGAAGCCCATGAACAATGCATTAAGCAAGAATTGTGCATACAGCATAATTGTTATTGCAGCAACCCCATCTTCTCCTAAATATTTCATTAATATAATATTATACAGGAAGGTTATTATAGCCATAGCAATATTAGATACCATTTCAGAAGAACCATTAAAACAGCTTTCACCCAACATTTTAAAGTCTAGAACTGGCTTTTCAAAATATAGATTACTTTTATTTTTGAATAAGTAAATTAATCCACCAATGGCTCCTATTGAATATCCTATACCCGTTGCAATAGCAGCTCCTGCAATGCCCATATTTAAAGGAACGATAAAAATATAGTCTAATATTATGTTAGCTATACCAGATATAATACTTAGGGTTAATCCAAAGTTAGGATTTCCAGCTACAACTATAAAACTTTGTCCAAATATCTGTATCACTAAAGCCGGTGCAAACAGAAGCATAATTATTAAATACTGCTTACTAAGATCAAATAAAACTTCTGTAGCTCCAAGTCCATGTATTAGAGGTTTTATAAATAACATACATGCAGCAACAGAAATTACGCTTAATATAAATCCTGTTACATAGATAAGTGATAAATTTTGTCTTGCTTCCTTTTCATCACCACTTCCAAGCTTTCTTGCAATAACTGCACTTCCTCCTGTTGAAAACATTATAGCTATTGCCATAAGCACATTAATTACAGGATATATAATATTAATTGCTGATAAGCCATTAGTTCCAACGTACCTTGATACAAAAATGGAATCAATTATTGTATATAATGCAGTTATTATCATCATAACCACTGTTGGTGTTGCAAACTTTAGAAGTGAAAAGAAATGAAACTCTTTACTAATCGAATTTTCTACATTCTCCATTTTAACTTTCTCCTCTTGATGATTTTTTCTCTATGAACTACAATAAGGTATACGGTAACACTATAGTCAAGAGGAGGCTATAATTATGAATATTAATTTACAAAATTACTTTACAACAGGTGAATTTGCAAAGCTTGTTGGAGTCACAAAACACACCCTGTTTCATTATGATGACATCGGAATTTTCTCTCCAGAAATAAAGGATGAACATGAATATAGATATTATTCTGTTTTTCAGCTTGAAGCTTTTTATGTAATTTACACCTTAAAGGAACTTGGTATGCCTTTAAAGGAAATAAAGGTTTATCTTGATAACAAAAGTCCTCAAGGTTTAATTGAACTCTTGAATAAAGAGGAAAAACAGATAGATCGACAAATTGAAAAGCTTAAACAAATGAAGGATTTAATTTCCTTAAAATCAAAAATTACCGAAAGTATATTTAATATTGATACTGATAAAATTTCTATAATCCATGAAGATGAAGAGCTTCTGCTATTAACTAAAACTCTACCTGCTACCGACAATAGAAGCATGGCTGTTTCAATTGCCAACCATGCAAGGTATTGTACTGAAAATGGAATAGCCTTTCCTGGCTACACTGGAGAAATGATTTCCATTGAGAATATACTTAATGAAGATTACATAGCCTATAATTACTTTTTCACTAAAATTATTAATCCTAAAAATGATGCAGATATTTTTATAAAAAAAGCAGGCAGCTATTTAACTGCCTACCATACTGAGGGCTATTATTCCATTGATAAAGCCTATAAAAGAATTCTTGCTTATGCTGAAGAAAATAGCCTTAATCTTAAGGGTTACTTTTTTGAAGATGCCATCCTAGATGAGCTTTCCGTTCGTGGTTATGATAATTTTGTAATAAAAATCTCCATCTTGGTAGATATCTAAAAACTCAAGGATATCTATCTTACTCCTTGACTCCAATAGCTCTTCCTATAGTTCCCCCAAGCTTTGTCCAAAAATAATTATGCTCCTTGTCTGCCTGTGAGAAATCTCCATTCTCCCACCTGTTTATTACCTCTAAAAGATACTCTCTATCTTCATAATTTATTTCACTGACTAAATCCTTTATATCTCCTAAGGAATCACTATCGATAGGGAGCTCTCCCCATATCTTATTATCTTCTGCAATGATTTTAGTATTTGACATTCTATGCATAATATCATAAAGCTTTTGCTCTGGATAATATTCCGGTGATTTTAGCTCAGCAGTTTCCTCCTTTTCATCAGATTCATCCTTCTCTTTATTTATGTCATCAACTATATTTTCTATTTCCTCTTGGTTCTTTTTTGCTTCAATCTTTCCTGATTTATAGTTCATATAGTAGTTATATCCAAATAAGCCTCCCCCTAGCACTATAACAATAACTATAATCCATATTAATATCTTTTTTAATGTATTTTCCTCCATGAAATTCCCCCCTAAACTTATTTCATTATTTTGAATTGCTTCATAGTTTTACCATATACCCTGAAATAAAAACAACCTTAATTAATTAAAGTTGTCTTTATCCAATGCTTTTTATCCCTCATTAGGATTTGGTGCTGGTTTTACTTGATCTATATAAGTCCATGTTTTCCCTAAATCATAGGATTCATACCTAGCCATTAAATTACCACCCTTGTAATCGCCATCAGCTCCTTGAGTAACTAGCAAGGTCATTACACCATCATTTAACTCTGGAACATTTGCTTCTTTATATACCTTACTCCATTCCAATCCAATATCACTATTTAACTCCTGTGGTTCTAATATAACTGGTTCAAATGTTCTTCCACCATCCTCTGTTCTATACAGATTTGTTTCATTTCCCTCTACATACGGATAGCTGAAAAATCCTAACCCATCATCATAAAATTTAGATGACTTTAAAAGACTTCCCCTTGGACCTGATCCAACATGTTCCCATGTTTTACCACCATCTGTGGTTGATAATATAGCTGATGCCTCTTGGCTCATAGTCTTATCAAAAGTTATAACACTATATCCTATATCCTTATTTTCAAAATGAATATAACTGTACCTGGGGTATATTACATCTAATAACGGTACCTTAGCCCAAGTTGCTCCTTCATCATCTGAATATAAAACAGATAAGGGCACTTCATTAGTTCCACCAAATAAAAATGAAGTTTTCTCTGGTTTTATTTCATAGCTTCCATCAGGCAACTGATTTCTATATGCCCTTCCAGCCATAAGCTCCTCAAAATTTATTGGTACTTCGCTCCAATTATTCCCCTTATTATAGCTTATGAAAAGTTTTTCCCCTTCAATTTTATATGTATATTGGGTTTTCTCAAAGGGCTTTTCTTGAATAAACTCATTGTAATGTTCTTCTTCCTCTCTCTTTCCACTTATGTCATATATCATTAATTGATAAGCAGCAGGAGACATCCTATTCTCTAGATAACACATTCCACTATCGTATAATTCAAAATCCAAAACCCATTGACATTTTATCAAATTTCCATCCTTAACTCCCCAAGCAGAAAAATAATCAGTATCAATCTTTTTAGGTTCAACAACAAAATCTATCTGTACAATGAATTCTTCCTCATCTAATACCTCTATAACATCGGTTTCAATATTTAATATCTTCTTTTTTCTAGATAAATACTTTTGTTGAAATTGATCTGTATATCCCCTCAACCACTGCTGTGCAATGTCACTTTTATGAGTATCTGTTTCTACTAATATTGTAAAATCTTTTTCCTTTAAAATAATAATTTTACTGCGTTGAACAAATATAAATCCCATATATCCTATACCAATAATTAATACTGATATAGCTATAATTAAAAGTAACTTATTCCTTTTACTAATCCTCTTCACCTCCCTCGCTTCCTTTTAAGTAAGCATTTTCCTTAATTGTAATTCACCATTTATACTATATCAGCTATTGTTCTTTCAATGGTATCTTCATAGCTAAAAAGACTTTCCCTTTTAAACATTAGATATCCAAATCCAATAATATCCGCTAACAACCATCCAATTGGTATAGACCACCATATTCCTAAAAGTCCTATTGATTGTATAGGTGCTAAAGCATAGGCCAAAACTACTCTACTTCCAAGTGATATTACGGTAAGCACAATTGACATTTGTGCCTTTCCAAGACCTCTGTAAAATGCATATAATAAAAATAAGCCTCCAATTCCAATATAACACATACCCTCAATTCTTAGGTACTGGATACCAATTGAAATAACTTCAACTTCACTTGGCTGAATAAACATGAGCATCAATTCTTTTGCAAATATATATACAGCAACAGATACTATTAAACAAAACACACCTGATATCTTAACTGCTTCTTTTATTCCAGTTTTAATCCTCTCTGTTTTTCTTGCTCCATAGTTTTGAGCTATATAGGTTGCAAATGCATTTCCAAAATCCTGTGCTGGCATATATGCAAAGGAATCAATTTTAACTACTGCGGCAAAAGCTGCCATAGCATGAACTCCAAAGCTGTTAACTAAGCCCTGAATCATTAAAATTCCAAAATTCATGATAGATTGTTGAATACTATTTAGAATTGAATTACTCATTATCAATTTCAATAACCCTTTATCATAATACATATTTTCCCTTCCTGGGCAAAGCTGTGGAGCCTTCTTAAGAAAATAAATCATAATTGCTACCGCAGATACTCCCTGGGAAATAATTGTTGCAATAGCAGCGCCTCCAACTCCCATATTCAACGGAAGTATAAATACTATATCTAACACTACATTTAACACTGATGAAATTGCTAAGAATATTAAAGGCATAACTGAATTACCTATACTTCGCAATATTGATGAAATAAAGTTATATATAAAAGTAAATCCTATTCCCATAAAAATTATATTAAGATATGTTCTAGTATCCTTCAAAACTTCTATAGGAATATTCATCCATAGAAGTAACTTATCTAATAGTAAAAATGATAATATATTAATAAAAATAGTTATTATCGCAGTAAATACAAAAGAATTCCATATGCTTGTTTTTAAATCCTTTATTCTCTTAGCTCCAAATAATTGCGAAAAAACTATTCCACTTCCCATGCATAATCCTAAAATAATTGAAGTAAGCAGAACCATAAGTGAATAAGCTGAACCAACAGCTCCTAAAGCATTTGTCCCTAAAACTCTTCCAACTATTAATGTATCGGCAACATTATAAAGTTGCTGAATCAAATTCCCAAGTATCATTGGTATACTAAAAAATATTAAAGCTTTTCTCTCATTTCCATGAGTCATATCCTTTATCATTCAAACCCAACTTTCACATATTATTATACTCTAACACCTAAAATGGTAACATTTAAAAGCCTCCTAGTCAAATTTTACCTTTTATGTATTTACATTCTTTTAAATGTATTTTGTAAATATTATTCCCTTTTATTTTATTAAGCATATTATTTATAATGCACATTTTAGATACAACTATTAAGGGGTCAAGAATCTTAAATTAAATCCTCTTATTAAACATGATATATAAAATATATAAAAGGAGATAACTTTATTTTGTTATCTCCTTTTATATATCCTGTGCTCGCTTGTATACTGACTTAATTTATTAAAATTTACTATTTACTTTTTAATCCCCTAACCTGCTCACTCCAATATCCTACATAATCACCCTCAGCCCATTCTGACATTACAATACTTTCTTTTTCTTTTAAAGGTACAACTATTTCAGATTCTTTGTCTAAATTATTATTTACTATTTTATAAATATATAACTTTGATTTTGTTTTTATCACAGCTAGGTTTCTATTAGGCGAAGATATTGCATCAACTGCTGATGGTACTTGTTTCTGAATTCCCTGCCAAGGAATAAATATCTCATCATGTCTAGCAATCTTTTCTGATACCCTTAAAGTAATGTCTACTTTTTCATGTTCAAATCCACTACTTGTAAATTCTTCACCACTACTCATACCACCAACTTCACTATTAGAAAACTTCTTTGGATTCAAAGTATAAAAACTCCATCTCCCCTGCTTTCTACTTATAGCAAAATTCGTAAAGGTGTTTATATCATTATTTTTAAAAATATTGTTCTTATCTGCAGATAAAATTACATTGCTCATATCAGTACTATCAGTCAAAGCCCCCAATGGAATAGACTTATTAAACCCTAAAGTATTTAAATCTAATACATACGTACTTAAAACTTCATCATAGCTACTTTCATTATATATATATGTTCTTATACTCATATAATCATTTCCTATGAATGTTATTCCTCTATCAATATTAGCATCTTCCATTTGCGCCATTAAGACATCATTATGAAACTCAACACTTCTTCCATTCATATCTTCAAAAACAATTATATCTTTAAAATAATTTTTCTCATTATATTCTCTTTTATCTGTCACCTTATAGAAACCAGTCCTTCTTGGAAACAGTAAATACGGAAGTTCTTCAACGCTCAGTTCTCCCTTTTCATTGCTCACCCATATGGTTCTATACTGATTTCCATCTTCACCTTGGCTTCTCAAGCCTATTAAAACGCCACTATCCATCTTATAGTAACTATCATCATTTTTATCATTAATAGAATTATGTATAGACTGAAGAGGTTCCTTATCAACCTGAATCAATTCATATAAACTACCATCTTCTATCATATACACCTTATCTTCAATAAACATAATATCTTTAATAAATGTATTGTTTGAACTAATAGTTAAAACTTTTATATCTTCACCATGGGTATTTATATTTTCTGGAATATATCCCATTACCTCATATAGATATGCATCCATATTAACCACTTTAGCCTTATAGCTTATATTTTCATAAACCTTTCCCCAAAGAAGAACTTCTTGGTTACTAAAACTTACCATGGTTACTTCCGTTGCATCTTCACTTGCTTCTGAAGTATTAGATATATTAACTTTTTCTACTCTCCATTGTCCTTCAATAAGAGTTTTGACCTCCGGATTTGATACTCTTAAATCAAAGGTACCGCAGCCTGTGAAAATAAAGGCATTTATTACTATTAAAATTAAAACTATCAACCTTTTCACTTTAGTTCCTCCTTGGAAGGCTTATTGTGACTTTAGTTCCTTCGCCTAACTCGCTTTCAATCCTAAAATGCCCTCCGTGCAATCCTATTATTTCATCACAAATGGAAAGTCCTATTCCATTGCTAGAGTTTACATTTCTCCCCTTATAAAACTTTTCTTTTACATGTGGTAAATCCTGCTTTGAAATACCATATCCCTCATCTTCTATTATAAGCTTAATCCACTCTTGTTCTTCCGTTAAATCAAACTTAACTCTAGATTTCTTTGGTGAAAATTTTATGGAGTTATCTAAAATATTAATTAAAACCTGCTTCATTCTATTTCTATCAAGTTCTATTGTATGTGATGTATTAGAGTTAAAACTTGTTTCAATAAATTTACTTTCAAACCTCGGTTCTAGCTGTCTTAAAATTCCTTGACAGAATTCATCAATATTGGTTGCTTCCTTTGAAAGTGTTATCTTTCCAGAACTAAGCTTTGAGAAATCCAGAAGCTCCTCTACAAGGTAAGTTAATCTTCCAACTTCTTCTTCTATAATTTTCAGTCCTTCTCTAACCTCATCTTTATCTTTTAAATCTGAAGATTCTAGAACAATAGCCCATCCTTTTATGGATGTTAATGGAGTTCTTAATTCATGAGAAATAGATGATATGAACTCATTCTTTAATCTTTCATTTTTCTGTATTTCTTCCGACATGAAATTTAGTGTTTCAGCTAGCTTTCCAACTTCATCCTTCGAGTACTTTGGTATTGCTTCCTTAAAATTTCCTCTTGCCATTTTTTCAGCACCTCTACACACTAAGTTCAATGGTTTCATTAAACTATTAGCAATAAATAGACTAACGGTAGAAGCAATGGATATAACAAGAACTCCAAAGCCAATAATCATATATGTAAATCTTCTTATAACCAACTCTACAGGGCTAGTTGATGCTGAAAATCTAAGGACTCCCCCCACTGAAGTATCATAATAAAGGGGAGTTGCTGCATTCATAGTTCCCTCTTTAAACTCAGTGTTTATATAAATCTTATTATGAATTGATGTAAAATTTTTTAAAGCATCAATAACTTCAGTTGTCATTACTGGTTTATTGTCAATATACCCTGCAGAATCCATAATAACTCTTCCATCTAGATCTATTACCTGAACACGGCAAGTAGTATTACTCCAAAACATATCTCTATTATTAAAAATATTTTCCTTTAAACTATCACCTGATAAATATGTATTATAAAAATCTGATGATATTTTTATCTGTCCTTCAATAGATTCTTCTAAATTCTTATAATAATAGCTTCTTATCATTCCGTATAAAATAATTTGGATTATTATTACAGTTACAGTGATGATAATAATATAGCTGCTAGATATTTTTTTTCTAATAGAACTCACTTAGTTCTCCCTCCATTTATAGCCAGTTCCCCAGACAGTTTCAATATATCTAGGCTTAGAAGGATTTGCTTCTATCTTGCTTCTCATCCTTCTAATATTAACATCTATAATCTTATTTTCTCCAATATAATTATATCCCCATACCATATCAAGAAGCTCATCTCTTGTAAATGCCTTGCTTGGATTCTCCATAAACAGCTTCATTAGTAAATACTCCTTTGGTGTTAGCTCAATCTCATCATCATTTTTATATAAAGTCTTGCTATTCAAATCAAGCTTGAACTCACCAGAAATAAGCTCTTTACTTCTTATATTATCACCTATGCACATTCTCCTTAAAAGTGATTTTATTATTGCAATGAGCTCTAACGGATTAAATGGCTTTACAATATAATGATCTGCACCATTCTCTAACCCTTCAATTTTATCTCTATCCTGTGCTCTAGCTGTAAGCATAACAATTCCCATCTCAGGATAGTTTTTCTTCAGAAATTTACATACTTCATAACCATCAATTCCAGGAAGCATTATATCTAATATAACAATATCAGGACTCTCTTTTCCGGCTTCTTCAATGCCCTTTTCTCCACTATCAGCTTCAATAACCTGAAAACCCTCTCGTTTTAGACTTATATTTACAAACTTTCTTATATGTGATTCATCCTCAATTAATAATATCTTATACATGCTATTCCCCCATTTCTTTTCAAACAAATGCACCTATAATAAAAAATTATTAAAGGTGCAGCATAGTTTACGTTATATTATAAAATTTTATTTATTTTCATCATCAATGTGCGCTTCTTCAAATTCTACGTCAACAGCATTAATCGTATTAAAGTCATCATCTGGTTCTTCATAGGTACTACTATTAGTAGTATCAACAGTATCTTCCTTTTCACCATAGGTAAAAGAATAGAACCCATTTTCGCTCTTTTTAGCCTTATGCTTAAGGTACATAATACTTAAAGTTATTATTAAAACTATGGCAATTATAAACCATAATATAATCTTTGCAATAATTCCAAATATGCTAAATATAAGTGGAGAGAATAGGAATAAAATAACACATCCTAATGCAATCTTTATCAACGTCTGCATATCTACATTTTTCATATTCTTAATTCCTTTCATTTCAATATGTTCCTTGAGCCATAATTATATCAAATTTTTTAATGTAAGTCATTTTTCTACACCTTAAAATCATCATATTTCATATAAATTTTACTTTTATTTTGTAGTCTCACTTAGAACCCGCCATTAACATTTAATATTTCTCCCGTGATGTAACTACTTTCTTCACAAGCTAAAAATACAGCAGTTCTTCCAATTTCCGAAGAATATCCAAATCTCCCCATTGGGATTTCTTCATTTAAAGCTTCTCTTTCTTCCTCACTCATCCAGCGATTCATTTTTGTATCAATAACACCTGGAGCTATTCCATTTACCCTTACTCCATTTGGAGCTACTTCTTTTCCCAATGCTTTAGTGAATGAATTCATAGCTCCCTTAGATGCAGAATAAAGAACTTCGCAAGATGCACCTATATTCCCCCAAACTGAAGAAATATTTATTATTGAACCTTCTCTTCTAGAAAGCATATGACCTATTACACAATTGCAAGTATTAAATACAGATTTAAAGTTAATATCCATTATCTCATTATAAGATTCTTCAGTTTCATCCATAAATAATCCAACTCTAGATAGGGCAGCATTATTAACTAAAATATCTACCTTTCCTAATGTATTTATAGTATCTGCAATTAATCCTTTTGTATAAGTATAATTACTTATGTTGCCCTTTGATAAAATGCAGCTTCCTCCAATTCCCTCAATTTCCTTTAAGGTTTCATTTGCACTATTATCATCGCTTAAATAATTTAAAACTACGGTTGCACCTTCCTTTACAAACTCTAAAGCTATTCCTTTTCCAATACCTCTTGTTCCACCAGTTATTATTGCTACTTTTCCTTTAAGTTTCATTATCAATTCATTCCTATCAAATTTATATTATTCAAATAATCAAGCTCCATCTTGATTTACTATTTTTCATTAGGTTTCCACATCTTATATTCATTATCAAATAATACTATATAAATTAAAAGCTTTCTTACAACTTGTTCACTTTTTCATGTAAGATACCTCTTTATTATTATAACATAATGTGATATGATAAACATGATTTTATAGTAAAGGGGGGTCTTTTTCATGGCTTATAAAATAGCAGATACTTGTATCTCTTGTGGTGCTTGCGAAGCTGAATGTCCAGTTAGCTGCATATCTGCAGGAGACGGAATATATGTTATAGATGCAGATTCTTGCATCGAATGTGGTGCTTGCGCTAGCGTTTGCCCAGTAGGAGCTCCAGATCAAGAATAATTTTGATCATTTAAATAGGTGTACAAACTGTACACCTATTTTTATTATTTTCTTTAATTATTCGATTATACTATTAAACCCTTCGCCTAAAACTTCATGAACATTATGGGTAATTATAAATGCACTAGGATCATTCTCTTTTAAAAAGGCCCTTAATTTCATAAATTCCTTTTTTCCCATAACTGTTACAATAACATCCTTTTCATTTTGGTCATAAGCTCCAACTGCCCTATATATGGTGGCACTTCTTTCAAGCTCATTTATGATAAAGTGTTGAACTTCTGTGGATTTTCTACTTATAATTTCAATTCTCTTTATGATATTAAATCCATCAATTATAAAGTCAATAACATATCCATTCATTATTACTCCTAAAATTGCATAAAGCCCTGTAGTTGCACCAAAGGCAATTAATGCCATCATAGTAACTATAAAATCAATAATAAGAAGACCTTTCCCAATTTCAATATGAGCATATTTATTTAGTATTTTGGCTGGTATATCAGTTCCACCAGTAGCTGCCCCATGGTTAAAAACAATTGCCATTCCAAATGCTGAAAGAAGTATTCCAAAAATCAAACTTATAAGTATATCTTGAGAAATAGGTTCAGCTAATGGAACAAACCATTGCAATATTGATATAGTTGTTGAAAGCATCAGGCTTGAGTAAACAGTCTTAACTCCAAAGGATTTTCCAATGAAAACAAATCCCATAATGAAAAAGAATATATCCCCTATAATCATAATTATACCAACATTTAACGCAGGTACATAATGATTAATTACCATGGCTAATCCGGATAGACCTCCCGCTGCAAGATTATGGGGAACTAAGAAGAAGTTAATTCCACAGGCAATGAACCACACCCCTAAAGTTATAATAAAATATTCTTTAACTACCTTTTTCAAATCAATTCCTCCTGCCTTTATCATTCTAAACAGCATTTTTTATCTTAATGAGCTCATATGCATATTTTAACATATAAATAATATTTTTATAATTAAGTTAATCATAATTTTATAAAAAAGCCATCTCGATTTCTTAACGAGATGGCCTCTTAATCCTTTTAATCCTTATTTACAACGGAATGTTGAACACTGAGTTTCTTGCGAGTTGCATGCGTAGTCTCCACAAATAGAAACTTCATCAGCTCGACATGTGCAGCTATGATTATGAACACAGTTTATAGCCTCACACCCTATATCCATACTAGGTACAGGGTCTTGAGCATAATTTGTCATTGCTCCATCATTCTCTACAAAGCTAATACAACAAGTTGAACTGTCCTTTGTAGCAGATTTTCCCCCTACTGCAATTCCATTTAAGCAGCAATAATAATCTTTATTATATGAGCAAGTACATGCGTCACACTTTAAATTAGGCATAAACTTTCCTCCTTTAAGCTTCGCTTCAAATTACTTTACTCACATATTGTTTGTATTCCTTTAATTTTTATTCTTTATACTAAATGATTCCTTTGGTATATTTTAAATTTTCAAAGTAAAAATAATACTAACGAATTATCAAAGGAGGTGAAAGTTAGTAAGAACTACTTTAGACCTTTAAATTTCCTCAAAAAAGTTCTTACTGAACTATTTAATGTTTATTCCCAAGAGAATAATTTTTGAAAAAGGTGCTTTAGATTATCCAATAGCTAAAAATATCTACAACACCTTTAAGAACAACGAATCTATACAGATTATAATACTTACTTCTAATAAAATTAAAGACAAAATTCCTGGTGATAATTTATATGAATTTTATAGAGAAGGAAAAAACACTTTAGTGGTTGGTACAAAAAAGACTGGTAAATTTCAATCCTGCAAGCCTTCTGCTAACTGGCAGCTGCCATTGCTATCAGGCTGTATTGGACACTGTCAATACTGTTATCTCAATACTAATTTAGGAGATAAACCTTATATTAAAGTTAATGTAAATGAAGGTGATATTCTTAAGCAGGCGCAAAATTATATTAATGAAAGACTCCCTGATATAACAGTCTTTGAAGGATCTGCAACCTGTGACCCTATTCCTGTAGAACCTTATACCAATAGTCTTAGAACTGCCATTGAATTCTTTGGCAACAGTGAAAAGGGACGTTTCCGTTTTGTCACAAAATACACTGATGTTGATTCGCTCCTTGATGCAGCTCACAATGGACACACTGAAATTCGCTTTACAATCAATACCACTCATGTAATAAATAACTTTGAAAACCGCACTGCATCAAGAGATATGAGAATTGATGCTTCTGCAAAGGTTGCTGCTGCAGGATATCCCTTAGGCTTTTTAATTGCGCCAGTATTTTTTTATGATAATTGGAAAGAAGATTATAAAGCTCTTCTTATTTCTTTAAAGGAAAAGCTTCCTGATAATCTAGTTCGACCTATTACCTTTGAGGTGATTTCTCACAGGTACACCAGCAGAGCTAAATCCATCATCGATGAAGTCTTTCCTGAAAATACTCTTCCAATGAAGGATGAGGAAAGAAAATTTAAATACGGTCAATTTGGCTATGGTAAGTTTGTTTATAGCAAGGAGCAGCTAGCTGAAATGAAAGAATTCTTCATCCAGACAATTGAAGAAATCCTTCCCGATGCTGGAATAAAATATATAATTTAAAAAACATCACTTGATAATAATTTAAACTTTTTCTTGTTAATTCCAAGATAAGTTAATTATTAGACCAAGTGATGTTTTTATTTCATTATTTTTTAATTAAACAAGGCTGATACCTTTTTATATTGCTTAATAATCAAAGATTACATTATTCCATCCTTGAAAGAAAAGACTCATTCCTAAAGCTCCTGGATCAATGTAACCAACAGCCTCTTCTCCGTATCTGCCCGCCTTTCCAAATTTAGCTGGATAGCTTTTGGTTTCTTCAGCACCCCTTACTGCTGAAGCTTCAATTGCTTCTAACACTTCCTCCATTGATCCTAAACAAGATCTAGAGCCATTAACAACAGGTATTAAGACATCCATCATTGTTTTATCCCCCAGCCTCGCTGGAGTAATCATCTGCATATTGATTAAAGCTGCTAGTAGCATATCCTTCAATAAGTTCTCATCTATTTCTTCTTGATTCTCCATAGCTTCAGATAACCCTTGGAAAAAGCTTCCCCATAGGACACCTGCTGCTCCGTCATTGTCTTCAATTACTTCCAACCCGATTGTTTCAAGCATCTGCCTTAAGCCACCTTCTGGCCATCCACCAACAATAGACCTTATTGTTTTCGTTATTTTGACCATGGTAATTCCGTGATCTCCATCCCCAAACTTAGAATCAATTTCTGAGAGAGATTCTAAGTTTTCTTCTAAAATATCACAAGAACTTAAAAGCATCATCTTAAAGTAATATACATCTAAAACCATTTCCTCACCCCTCATTTTACTTAGAAATTTAATTCTCTATATATTAATTTTACTTCTTTATTTAATTTGTGTAAATATTTACCATAACCAATTTCTTATGCCTTTCCACCTAAGAATAAGCAAAATAATAAACATCTAGTCAATTAAATTCATTACTTGCCTAGATGTTTGTTTCTTTTCTATTTCTCAGCATATTCTTCTAAAGTTAAGCTATCCTCATATATTCTCTTTGCTGTCTGTTCCCCAACATATCTTACATGCCATGGTTCATAATTATAGCCTGTAATCTCCTCTTTTCCACTTTCATACCGTACAATAAAACCATATTTATGAGCATTTGTATCTATCCATTGAGCTTCAGGACATCCTTCTGTTATCCAACCAAATTGTGTAGCTAAGTCCATAGCTTCACCGAGCTGATGTTCACTTCCCCCAGGAGGTGCAACATATTTATCTGCATAACTTTGACCATTAACTTCAACATTATAATTATATAAGCTTCTTTGGGTTTCATAAGATCTATATCCTGATAACCCAGTAAGTATTACTCCATCCTTTGCAGCTCCATTTACTAATTTCTTTAGAGCCCTTGCAGCCTCTCTAGTCATATATCGCTCTTCCTCCGTTGCCTCTGGAAGAAAATCAACATCAACCCTTACCAAATCTTCTGGCACATACCCATGCTCCAGACGATAAGTCTTATTAACCAACATTACACCTATATCCTCAATTCTATTTCCCCCAATAATGACTTCCTTAGAATTTCTAAATATATAGAACCCTGCTGTAAAAATAATTAAAACAGCTATCATCATTCTCACTCTTCTTATTCTTTTTCTTTTAAGCTTTTGTCTTTTAGCTAATATAGCTTTGTTTTGCTTAGCACGCTGACCTTGTATTTCACTCATAAAATCCTCTCCTTATCTTTAAATTTATTTTATCAAACCTTCAGATTGAATTTATTACTTTCTTCTTACGATTAAATTACATAAATTATTGCGCTATACTCTAGAGACATAGGTAGACATCTTAATCGATGATTTGGTTAATGGAATCCAACTCCTTCGAATAAATATACGAAGGAGTGTCCTTATTATTAATTGCCAATATTTCATTTTTGAAACTTTTCTTTCAAAAAATATTTTAAATGAATCTATGGCATTATGAATTGTTCATGATATAATTTACTTATATGGAATACTATGGAGGTAATTATTGTGATAAGAGATTTTTCTAATAATGATTTAAATTCCCTTATAAACTTATTACAGCAAGGATATCTCATAAGCACAGAAGAAGCTAAATCAGAATTTACTGGTGAAAACCGTAAAATTTACATATATGATGATGGAATAATTAAAGGCTTTGCACTTGTAATTTTAGCTAATAAAGAAACTCGATTCTGTAACATTAGAGTTTATGTTGGTAAATCCTATAGACATCATGGTATTGGTAGAAAACTTCATGATGAAGTCTTAAAGTATGCTAAGGAGTTTTGGAAAGCTAAGACTGTTTCTGTTGGATTCATTGTGGGTAAAGATAATCCAATTAACTTCTTCCAAAATTTAAATTATGAAAAATGGTTCATATACCATGACATGACCTATACAGGAGGTCCCCAATCTGAACATGACTTAAACTTTATAAACTATGAAGATAAATATTTTGAAAAATATATAACCCTAGAAGGTGAAGCCTTCTATAACCTAAGACAAGCAAATGATATAAAGCCTTATAACTGCAGTAATTTCAGTGAAGAGTCTAGAAAATACTGCATTGATAATAAGGACAATATATATCTTTTATTAGATGCTGAAGATGAAATAATCTCCACTATCTATGTGAAAAATGGAGTTCTTGATGAAATTATGGTAAGCAAAAAATATGAAGGTCAGGGTTACGGATGTAAAACAACTCAATTTGGAATAAACAAAGCTTTAAGTCAAGGCTCAAAGACTATTGGGCTTTGTGCCCTTGATTGGAATAAGCGTGCTATTTACATTTACGAAGCTCTAGGATTTAAAGTTGTTCAAACCGTCCATAACTACAGACGATTTTTCCGATAAAGTAGCAATTAGCAACTTAATCTAGTTAATGGAACAATTTATCTCTAAAATTACACAAGCTTAATTTCTAGCCTTTAAAGCTCTCTGAAGCTTTTCAAAGGCTAGATCTTTTCTTTTTATTACCGTATTATAATTGATCTCTCTTTCTCTAGCATATTCCTTAAAACTCCCCTTTTCATCTATATACACATAATTTATAATATCCTGCAACTTAAAAGGAAGCCCATAAATGGCTTCCCTCAACACTTTAACTAACTCCTCATTAATATAATCTGCTTCCACATTCACCTTCTCATCCTTCAAAATATCACTCAAACTAAACCCTTCTCCTAAATCAGCATCAATACTTCCCACAGCATTTTCCTTAGCCTTATTTCTTATTAAACATCTAAAATTATTTGTAATTGCTAAGGTAACATAACTCACGAAATTACTTCTGCTCACATGGTATTTTTCAACTGCATTCATCACTGTCATAAATCCAATCTGCATCAAATCCTCATGGTCATAGCCTGAAATATAAACATTCATGGCGCTTTTATAGATATAATTTTCAAAGGCCTTCATAAGTTCTTCCATGGACTGTTTGTCCCCTAATTGTGCCTTTCTAACTAACTGTTCAACCTTCTCCCAAGAATTCTTTTTCATGATTATACCCCCTATAAAATTAAATGCCCTAAGGATTCTTTTCCCTAGAGCATTCTTATTTTTATCTTTTTTTACTCTTCAAGTATAACAGAAAAATACTATCATAAAACTATCAACTTACTATCACAAAACTATCATCAAACTATCATGTCAAGTTCAACTTACTATCAACTTTTCGACAAAATTTCAGAAAAAAATCAATTAACCTTCACTATTTTATCTTTAAGTTTTTGCGGCATAAGTTCATATATCTTAGGTGAAACTGTATCTAATTCATATTTAGTAATTCCCCCGATTAGAAGTAATACTGCAAAATATACTGCTGCACCTACAATTATTAGAATAAATATCACTATTCCTGCGCTCATTCTTGTGTAATTCTCCATAAAGAAACTATTCACTATAATATACTTTAAACCTAATAAAACAACACTCATAATCACCCCTGAAATTATTGAAGTTTTGCTTTGTTTTACTATTGGAATTTTAACATCAAAGGCCTTTTGCAATTTCCTATGATTAACCACTGTAGCTATCATAAGCGATACTATAGTGCCAATAACCGCCCCCATAATATTTATGCTGTCTATTCTTATAAGAATAACGTTTATCAGAGTTTTTAGCATTATTGTAATTATACCTAAATTTATAATGAATTTAAATTTATTCATTCCTTGAAGAACTATATTTTGAATTGATGTAAGTGCCATAAATAATAACGCCACAGCTCCCATTAACAGCACCTCATATCCAAAGGCTCTCCCAAATACAAAGTGGAAAATTTCTTTACTTAAAATCATAAGTCCACACACTGCTGGTATAGTAATGATATAAATTAATTTATAAAAGTATGACGTTTGAATCATTAGTTCCCTTTTATTTTTTTCTATATACCCTTTAATTATCTTTGGAAAAATTCCAACTCCTAAAGAGGTTACAATAACAAGAGGTACATTTATTATGGTTGTATAGTATTTTAATGTGGCTGTTTTTATATTAACCTCATTTTCAATTAAATTTCTTATGGTTATTCCATCTATTACATTTGAAACATTTTGTATTGCAGCTATTAATATAAATGGTACCGCATATGTAAATAAAGTTTTTAATATCTCATTTTTCTTTGCTTTAGTCAGGGCTTGCTTACTTAGATCAGCTTTATTTATGTATTTTTTATTCATTATATACTTTATATATATAATTGCTCCAACAGCTCCTAAAGTTGTTCCAACAGTTCCTCCTGTACTTCCCCACCTTACAGAAAACTGCATCAGCTGAACCGCAAAAATCAAGCTGAATACTACATTCAACACCTGCTCAATGATATTTGAAACACTAAGAGATATCATATCATTACACCCTTGGAAATACCCCCTGTAGGCAGTTAAAATTGATGCAATTAAAACTGCTGGTGATAAAAACACAAACACCCACACAGACTGCTCACTATTAAGAAGAATAGACAGGGGCTTTGCCATCACAGCAAATAATAAACTGACTCCCCCACCGTATATACATAAAATATTTCTTGATACCTTCAGCGCATGGAGATCACTTTTATCTGATGCTTCCCGATATTCTGCTACTACCTTTGTTATGGCAGGCTGAAATCCTAGACTTGTTAGTGCAAACAAGAACACAAACACATCATATCCTACAGTATATATAGCAACACCTTCGTCTGTTAATATATGTGATAAAATCGGCATATATAAGGCAGATAACAACTTTAATATAATGCTTGATATAGATAAAATTATAACTCCACGTCCAATTGATTTTTCTTCCATATGATAATCACCTAAATTCTTTTCTTTCATAGGCTTAATGTGGCCTACCTTCAGTAATAACTATTATATAATTAATTTTTACCATTACATTAATTATACACAAAGGCTGTGGATTATTAAATAAAATTACAATATATACTAATAAACATAAAAAGGACCCCATAATTGGAGTCCCTCAAGGCTTCACCATAATCATGTTTCAAATCACAGATTTTCCAAATAAAATTATGAAAATCAACAATAATTATAATTCTACATATAGTTATTCAATATTAATAAATATAATATGGAGCTGGGTCAACTTTAACTCCATTTATTATTACCTCAAAGTGAATATGTGGTCCTGTAGAGTTTCCTGTAGAACCAACTGAAGCAATTCTTTGTCCACCTGAAACCTGCTCACCTGGACTTACATTAAGAACAGAGTTATGTGCATATAAAGTGCTCATATCTCCATGGTTTATAACAACTACATTTCCGTATCCACTCATCCAGCCTGCGTATGCTACTGTTCCTGCTTTTAATGCAAAAACTCCTGCACCATGTGGTGCTCCTAAATCAAGTGCTCCGTGAGATTCCCATACACCAGTTATTGGGTTCGGTCTTGGATCAAAAGTTGAAGTAATTGGATATGCCATTCCCCCTGTAATAGAGAAAATATCTCCATTACCTGCTGTTGTTGAACCTGCATCACCTCTGCTTGGTCTTTCATTTTCAACAGCTTCTGCTTCCATTGCATTGATTGCCCTAAGAAGCTCATCAAATTCAGCTTCCATTTGAGCTATTTTTGCTTCTTCAGCTGCAATATCTGATTCTAGCTCCGCAGCTAAAGCATTTTTAGTAGCTGTCTTAGCATTCAACTCATTAGTTTTTGCTTCAACAACCAACTTATCATCCTCAAGTTTAGCCTTTTCAGCTTCAGCTTCTTTAGTTAAATTTGATAACTCTCTTTGATTTTTCTCAAACTCTTCCATGACCTCTTTGTCAAATTTAACCATTCTTTTTAGGGAGTCTATTCTTTTTAATAAATCAGTTATGCTTTCTGATTCTAATATGATCTGAATATAGCTTTGACCTTGACTCTTATATAAAGTTCTCATTCTTTCACTTACAATATGCTGATTATCTTCAATAGCTTTTATAAGTTCCTCTGTCTTAATATTTAATTCATCTAATTTTTTATTTGCTGTGTCAATTTCTATATTTAAATCACTAATCTCTTGGTTAAGGACCTCTGCCTCTTTATTTAATGCCTCAATTTCTCTAGTAACGATGTCTTTCTTGCTTTCTAGTTCATTTACCCTAGCTTTCCCTGCACCTATTTCAGCCTCCATATCAGATGATTGCTGTTTTTTATCTTCTAAATTATCTGCAAAAACTGTAGCTGAAAAAAGGCTTGTACACATTAAACATGTTATTAATATTTTTACTCGCCTATTCATTTTTCCCCTCCTCGTAAGTTTATTAGGATAAAAACTCCCTTTTATCATATTAGACCCTCCCCCATGCTCTGTCAACCTCACTGAAATAATTCTAAATATTCATCCTGTATTTTTACTTTTATTGATACCTTGTTTTCGTATTTTTGGATTATATTATACATATTGGTATTAAGTTTAATAAAAAAATAAAAGGAGTTGCAGCTGCAACTCCTTTTATTAAATTATATTTTAAAGTTTTTCAACCTATTTTAAAGTTTTTCAACCTTCATTACTCTCATTGCATTTAATATAGCTATTACTGAAACTCCAACATCAGCAAATACAGCTTCCCACATAGTTGCAATTCCAAAAGCTCCAAGGATTAAGAAAATACCTTTTACTCCTAATGCAAAAATAATATTTTGCCAAACTATAGTTTTAGTTCTCTTTGCAATTTTAATTGCGTCAGCTATTTTAGATGGTTCATCAGTCATAATAACTATATCAGCAGCCTCAATAGCAGCATCTGAACCTAAGCCACCCATTGCAATTCCAATATCTGCTCTAGCAAGAACTGGGGCATCATTTATTCCATCCCCAACAAACACAAGCTTTCCTTTTGAAGACTTCTGCTTATCTAAAGCTTCAAGTTTCTCAACCTTATCAGTAGGTAGTAACTCCGCATAAACCTGATCTAATCCAAGCTCTTTTCCAACTTTTTCTCCAACCGCCTTAGCATCTCCTGTAAGCATCACAGTTTTCTTAACGCCAAGTGCTTTTAGACTTTGGATTGCTTTTACTGAGTCTTCCTTAACTTCATCAGATATTACAATATATCCTGCATATTGCTTATCAACAGCTAAATGAACTACAGTACCAACTGATGACACCTGATCATAGCTTATATTTTCCTTTTTCATCAGCTTAGCATTTCCTGCTAATACTTCTTTTCCTTTTTTCATTAGCTTAAGCATTCCGCCTGAAACTTGTTCACCTTGAATTACTACTTTAGTTCCATGACCAGATATTTCATCATAGCTGTCAATTCTATTTCTATCTACTTCTTTTCCATAAGCCTTTAATATTGAAACTCCAATTGGATGATTTGAGTAACTTTCTGCAAAAGCTGCAAGCTCTAAAAGTTCTTCCTTTGAATACCCTTGTCTTGTTTCTACTTTAGTTACCTCAAATACACCTTTAGTTAAAGTTCCTGTTTTATCAAATACAACAGTTTCTACATCATTTAAAGCTTCAAGATAGTTACTTCCTTTGACAAGAACTCCTCTCTTAGATGCTCCACCAATTCCTCCAAAAAATCCTAGAGGAATTGATATAACAAGAGCACATGGACATGAAATTACTAAGAAGATTAATGCTCTATATAACCAGTCTGAAAATACTGCTCCACCAATTACCATTGGAGGTATTATAGCAATAGCCGCTGCTGTAATAACTACAACAGGAGTGTAGTATCTTGCAAATTTAGTAATAAAGTTTTCAGTCTCTGCTTTTCTGCTGCTTGCATTCTGAACTAAATCTAATATCTTAGAAACTGTAGACTCGCCAAATTCTTTTGCAACTTTTATTTCAAGGACACCATTTTTATTGATAAATCCGCTTAAAACTTCATTACCTGGTTCAACTTCTCTTGGTACTGACTCTCCAGTTAAAGCTGAAGTATCCATCATAGAAGTACCAGAAACAACCTTACCATCTAGAGGCACCTTTTCACCAGGCTTAACCACGATGATATCACCAATGGCAACCTCTTCTGGTGCAACCTTCTTAACTTCATCTCCAACCTTTAAATTTGCAAAATCAGGTCTTATATCCATTAATGAACTGATAGACTTTCTTGAGCGGTTAACTGCCACGCTTTGGAATAACTCCCCAACTTGGTAGAATAACATAACTCCAACACCTTCTGGAAACTCTCCAATGATGAAAGCTCCAATAGTTGCAATGGCCATTAGGAAATTCTCATCAAACACTTGACCTCTAAGAATATTCTTTGCAGCTCTAACTAAAATCTCTCCACCAACGATTAGATATGCAATTAAAAATACTACAAGCTCAGCCCAGTTTGGAAGATTAAATAAAACTCCAAATAGGAAAAACCCTCCTCCAACTCCTAACTGAATAATTTCTTTTTTATAGCTTGCTTCTTCTTCTGAGGACTCGTCCACTTTTCTCTCATTCTTAGCTTCAGTACCATTATCAATAACCTTAACATCTGGCTCTAGCTTATTTACAATAGAAGTAGCTTCTTCAACTATTCTTCTCATTTCGTGATTACTGTCTGCTTCAATTATTAGCTTTTTAGACATAAAATCTACTGTAGAACTCCTTACCCCTGAAAGGTTTTTCACTTGATTCTCTATTTTCGCCGCACAATTTGCACAATCAAGTCCCATTAATATAAGAGTTTTCTTTACACCTTTATTCATTACCTTTTCTTTAACAATTACGTGGGATTCTATTCTATTAACAATGCTACTTACCTGTTTTAATACCACGTCTAAGTCCTGTCCACCTTCAGTTTCAATAGAAAGTGTTTTTGTCATGAAGTTCATAGTAGCAGTTATACCACTAATTTTGTTTACCTCTGTTTCAATTTTAGTTGCGCAGTTAGCACATTCTAATCCTTCTAAAATTAGCTCTTTTTTCTGATTATCTGTCATATACATTCGCCTCCCCTTGATTGAATATATGAGCAATCGTTCATACGTTATATTTTCATTATATGCACATAATATGCAATTGTCAATTGATTATTTAAAATTATTATTCCTCAAAAACTCCTAAAAAAACACTTAAATCTTCATAATAAAAAAAATTCTCCACATGGTGAAGAACTTTTTAAATAATATTATTCTATAATCATTTAATAATAACTTATACTTTTTTCTTTAATATTAAAATTCTGATCTTACATAAGAATTTTTTATAATCTCTCCTTCCTTCATAATAATATCCATATTTTCAACTGCTATTTCTCGGATATCTTTTAAGGGATTTCCACTTATAACTAGTAAATCTGCAAATTTTCCTTTTTCTAATGTCCCTGTAATATCTCAAACCTTAAGCATCTCAGCCCCTATTTTGGTCGCAGCCATTATGGTATCCATTGGTGATATACCTGCTTTTTCAACAAAGGAATACATTTCTCCAATAGCAGTTATACCGTAAGGTGTAAGACTTGAACAAAAGGAGTCAGAACCAATAGTTAATCCAATGCCTTTAGCCTTTGCTCTTCTTAAATTACCGTAAACACGGTTAAGCTCTTTTTCAGCAACGGTGTCTCCTGGGTATTTGTCATGAACCTCTGGAATGTATGGCGGAGCATAGGTTTTGAACCATTCATTAAGGAATTGGATAGTTGGACAAAAGTAGATATTCTTTTCTGCCATTATGTCTAAACATTCCTCATTAAGAGTTTGTCCATGTATTATTAAATGAACTCCAGCTCTTGCTGAATCAAGGGCTCCACCATAACCTTCCGCATGGGACCATACAGGAATACCAACCATATTACATTCATCCACCACAGCCTGAATTTCTTCTAAGGTGTAATGTTGGTGAAGCTTTTTATCCCATCTCCAAATTCCACCACCTGTTGACCATATTTTAATGGCATCTGGATTCTCTCTTAATCTTCTTCTAACAGCCTTACGTAAATCCCAAGGTCCGTCTACACGCTCTGCCCAAGGATGAGATTCCTCATTATACCATAATGGTAGTCTGTGAGAATCTCCATGTCCACAGGTACGTGCAAAGCCTAAACCAGTTCCAACCACGCGAGGTCCCTTCATAACTCCAGCTTCAATCATATTACGAATATGTAGCCCTGAACGAGAAATCTCACCAACGGTAGTTAATCCATGCTCAAGACATTCATGGGCCTGTTGTACCGCAACCACAGTCTTCTGTATTGGATCTTCTAATACCCAATCGCTGTCGTTCTCTGTAAGATTTCCCGAGAAATGAAGATGGCTATCAATAAGTCCAGGCATTATTGTTTTTCCTTCTATATTAATTCTTTTATAATCTTCTTCAAATTCTATTTGAGTACCTGCATACTCTATTTTCTTATCAACTACTAAAACTAAAGAATTTTCAATTGGTTCCTTACCTGTGCCATCAATAAGTAAGCCCCCACTGAAAGCGTATTTGGTCATTTTCATTCCCCCTTAATTTAACCTCTACGAATTATTCCCATTTATTTCTTATGTGTATATTATACCCAAATATCCTTCACTCCTAAAGTAATCTTTTTATTTATTATTTAAAGATTTCTATAAAATTTATTGGCCTTGATATAGAAATTAAAAGCAAAGAAAAAAGATGCCCATCCTCACAAGATTAGCATATTCTCTTAATTATATTAACTTACCTATCTTCCATCATAGCTACAAGTTCCTAAAATTTCTCCTGTTTCTTCATTAACTACTATAATTGAGCTTTTACTTGCTTCACTGGTGTTAACAATATACTTTAGCTCCTCAGCCTGCTCTTCCAAAAAAACTTTAATACTTTCATCATTTATCTGCATTTTTATATTTTCACTGCCATCCTTATCCGTTGTTGCTGCTACACTTATACCTGTACTAACAAATATAATTGCACAAACTAACAAACCACCGAAAACTTTATTCAACCTGTTAGACTTTCTCGCATTCACCATCATTGTAAGCCTCCTTTTTATATATTTTTTATCATTACACAAATAGAAACATAAAAAATTGGGAGCATCACTAACTCGGTCAAGAATACTTATTATTGTCTCACCATATTCTTTTCTTTTATCATAAGACATATTTTCAACAACAATTTCATCACAAGATATTTCACAGCTTTTTTCAAATAAATTATTCATTATATAAATTAATGGATTAAACCAATGAATTGTAGAAATAAGTATTTTTATTAATTTAAACAATAAATCTTTTCTCTTATGTATAAAAATACCTGACCCGTAGAAATTACGGGTGATCCCCCATATTAAATTAAAACTTTAAAATCCACAAAAAAGAAGCCTCTTCTTAAAGATGCTTCTTTCACTTGCGACCTTTTAATTTATCTTGCCTTATGAACGTATGGAGTTTCAAAGGACTTTTTCATTTGCTTAATTATTTTATCAAACTCCTTTGAGTCTTCCTTTGGATATCCAATAATAAAGGTATTAATTGAACCATCTCCAACAACTTCATAAATATAATAGCTGTTACTTCCATTTTCAGCAGCTATCATAAAGGAATTATCTATACGCTTCTTATAAACAACACCTCTTGTATTGTTTAAATAACCTTCATAAAGCTCCTTTGAAGTTTTGTGAAGGGCATTATTAACACCTGAAAGAATTACTACCACAGTATTCTCCTTATTTTGGAGTATTATGCCATCTCCATTCTGACTTTCCTTCATCTCCGTTAAAAAAGATGGATACTCAATAGAAAAACCATACCGTGGATTTTCATATTTATTGTAAGTGTAATCTCCATACTTGCTTCCATTCATATTAATTACATCATCGGTAATAACACTTGCAGCCGGTGCGGAATCATTTCCTGCATCGCTGTCCTTACTGATGCCTTCTCTTAAGTTACCTATCAAAGGCGCTGAAACCACTACAGCAAGGATAAGGGTTATGACCAAAAACTTCGTGTCCTTTTTCATAAAACTCCTCCTTTACTTAAAGTATTTCTAAATATACTAATTTACATACACTTTAAGTAAAAAAAGGATAAGCTAATTATATCTATTTAAAATAATACAATTTTTATGTAAAATAATATAAAAAGCAAAGTAAAGGAGTAATCATATGCCTAAACTAAGAAAAATGCTGGGAAGTGCAGATTCCCCATACATAATATCTTTAATGAGAGCCATAGAAACTCAAAGTAAGACCACAATCATTACTTGGTCTGTTAAATATGCAGAAGAACATATTCTACCTATTTATGAAAAAGCTTATCCCGAAGATCAACGTCTAAAAAATGCTCTTGATGCCTCAATGAACTATATTCAAGGATATATGAAATTAGCTGATGCTAAAAAGTTAGTTCGTGAAGCTCAAGCTGCAGGAAAAGAAGCCGAAGGTAATCCAGTAGCACAAGCTGCTGCAAGAGCCTGCGCCCAAGCTGCAGCCACAATTACCACAATAACTAACTCTTTAGCTGTTGCCTTTTATGGTGCAGCTGCCATCGCTTACGACCGTGTTGGCCTTGAAGAATCTTCTGAGATTTACGACCAAATAGCCGCAGAGGTTTGTGCCAAATATGAAGCTGAACTTCATGAAATCGCAGTAGAAAATGAGCCAAATCCAGCTAAGATCAATTGGAACTGTTAAAATAAAATACTGTCCATGATAAACCCATTTCTGTCTAACTCACAGATTTTGTTTACCATGGACAGTCTGCCACATCAATAAAGACATCATTGATTATTCTTATCTCATTCAATATCTCTTAATTATTAATTCTTCGCACTTCAACTTATTCCTCCGCATTAAATACACAATTATAGCTTCAGTGAAAATTGCATCTAAACTCTTATACTAAATCTAATTTAAAAGAGTATAATTATTATATCTATACCCTTTACGCTTTAGGAGGTTTTTTATGTTAATGTTGTATTTCTCTGGGACAGGAAATTCTAAATATATAGCAAATAGCTTTAGTAAAAAAACTGGAGCTCATTGTTATTCAATTGAAACTAACATGAATTTTACAAAAGAACTATTAAATCATGATACCATTGCTTTTTGCTATCCCATTTACGGTGGATGCGTTCCAAGAATAATGAGAGAGTTTGTTTTTGCTCATATACAAGACCTTAAGGGTAAAAAGCTTATAATCTTCTGCACTCAGCTCATATTTTCAGGGGATGGTGCCAGAGCTTTTATGGATTTATTGCCTAAGAACTATGTTAAGGTTATTTATGCAGAGCATTTTAACATGCCAAATAACCTTTGTAATACACCTATATTTCCTGTTAAAAATGGAGCTAATATTAAGAAATATGTTGGCAAAGCTGAAGTTAAGATGGATATAGTTTGCAAAAATATAAAGGAAGGCAAGGTTATAAAAAGAGGCTTTAACAGCTTTTCTCATGCTATTGGATTGAGTCAAAGCTCCTATTGGCCTGCTGTTGAAGAAAAGAACAAGTCCTCTGTAAAAGTTCATGAATCTTGCATTAATTGTGGTTTGTGCGTAAAGCTATGCCCAATGAAAAACCTAGTTAAAAGCTCTGATGGCATAAATCACCTTAACAATTGCACCCTCTGCTATAGATGTGTCAATGCTTGTCCTTATCAAGCAATAACTGTTTTGCGACATAAAAAACCTAAGGTTCAGTATAAAGGAATTAAATAGTAAATCTAAAGAGTAGATACCTTAAAAACATCTACTCTCCTTTTTTAACTTTCATCTTTAACTTCCTTTATATAATCAATAGGTCTATAAATATCCGCGAATCTCTCTAACCCCAGATTTTCAATCTTAACTCCTCCATCTGGATAAGGCTTTTTATTAGCAGAGTTAATTATCTTTCCGTCCCCTATATACATAACTACATGACCTGGCGTAAAAATTATGTCTCCAGGCTGAAGGTTCTTCCAAGAAACTTTATAATCTTTAAGAACTTCTTGCTGTTCTGTGGTGGAGTAACCTATAAACACATCCGTTAGCTCCTTGTAAACCCAATAGGTTAACCCAGAACAATCAAAAGCCTGCTTACCTATATATTCCTCATGGTCCAAAGGATAATAATCCTCACCATACCAAGATATAAGTTCATTTAATCTTTCTTCAGTCATGATCTCTCCCTTACCGCCCCACACATATTCAAGGCCAACCTTTTCTTTTGCCAGCGCAATTACTTCATCTACAAAGTATTCATCATCAATAGTCATGTTATTTCTTTCATTTTTATAAATATTATCAAGATAAATATTGCAGCCTATAAATAATATTACAAACACACCTATGAAGCCTATAAACTTAATTAATGTTTTCTTCTGTTGTCTTTTTCTTCCCATCTTAAATTTCCCCATTTTTAACCACTCCTTAAGTAAATCTTACCATCTTACTCATTCTGATTTATTACTTATTTCTTAATTTTCCCATTTGTTTTTTCTTTAAAATATCTGTTGTTTCTTTAATAGATTATATTAATACATATCTAAAAAAGACCATATCTGTTTTAAAACAAATATGGTCTTATCCATAATAACCTCTATCTCTTAATCCTTTTAGATAACCTGCTGCCAATGTAGTTTAAAATTATTCCCATCATTATGGAGTCTGTCTGAGTATTATTGCCTTTGTATTCAATACCTACATCAAGAATATCTTCTACACACTTCTTTTTAAATAGATGATAAAATCTAAAAAAATTTCTAAATTATAATATATTAATAAAAATTTATCTTCAATTGAAAAAAAGCAAGGAGCATTACCCCTTGCTAAATCTTTACTCACACTCCCTTAATCTCTCCACTATACTGTCCTTACTTGCAATTTTGTAGCAGATTACTGGTACTATAACTGCAAGTGCAAATAATATTGGAATACAGATTAAAACTGGTGCTATTGTGAAGTTAAATTTAAAGAACCATATTCCTCCCATGAAAGCACTTACTCCGAAGTAAGAAATTAAAGTTCCTATGGTTAAAACGAATCCAGCGGTTAAGCCTGCATAGGTTAAGCCCTCCCAAATAAGCATCTCATTCATCTGTTTTTTAGTCATTCCGATGCTTTGAAGCATTGCAAACTCATGCTTTCTTGAGATTACTGAAGTTATCATGGTATTGATAAAGTTCATAACTCCAATAATCGCTATGATAAAACTTAGAATTGTTCCAACACTCATATAAGTTTTCTGCATAGAATCAAACTCCTCTATAAAAGTTTCCTTTGATTCATAGTTCATATCTCTATTCATGTTCTCACAGTAATTCTTTAAAAACTTCTCTATATCTGCTTCTTTATCATTCTCCACGTTCATCATTGTAACCATCGGAGCTATATGTCCAACTTCAACTTCGAACTCTTCTTCTGAAACATAGAAGTCTAGCTCTAATAAATGACCATGTCTCACTGATAAATTATGTGGAATTCCTGCTATTGCCATGACTTCATATTCCTTAGTATTTCCATTGCCATAATCTATTGTTACCTTTTCACCCACATTATAGAATCTTCCTTTACCACTTTCAAAATCAAAAGGTGTTACTATTACATACTTTCCTGTTTTAAGCTTCTCATAATCCATTTCACCTTCAAAAACCTTAAGCTGATTCATAATTGTTTCATCTATGCCATAGGTATGTGGTAATGTAAGTCCATTTGTCATTTCAGCTTTAATTTGCTCATAATACCCATCTGTGTATAACTCAGGCTGAGTTTTCAGAATTTTATCCACATTATTTTTCAAATTGTTATCAATTTTCAACATATTCTCAACAAAGCGCACATTTCCTATTTCTAATACGCCTTCATGAGCAGATATTTCATTTGAAAATTCTTCACTTAAAGTTTCTTGACCTGCATAACCAATGTTTACATTGAAATATCCTGCATCAGCTATTACAAAATCAGAAACAATTTTTTTACTTAAATAGGTGTCCATATTAAACCCTTTAACTAAAGCATAAGTACAATTTAAGATAATTAAACTTAAGGAAAGAGATATCGTAACTAAAAGTGTTTTTTTGCGACTTCTAAACACATTTGCAAAGGCCATTCTTTTTATCTTTCCACCTTGGCTTTTCTTTGCCGTGGTCTTAGTTGTTATTTTTCCTTCTGTATTTCTTAAAGCTTCAATTGGACTTACCTTTCCTGCTATCTTAGCTGGTTTTCTAACGCTGATTAAAACAGTGATTAAAGCAAAGATTGCAGCTCCAATAAAGATTATTGAGTTTACGGCAATTTTCTCCCCTGCAATGTTAAGCTGTCCAAGAACCATTGGAGTTATTACCACTCCAATTAAATATCCTATAATAAGTCCAATTGGAATTCCAATTAAAGCTAAAGTTATTGACTGCTTTCTAATAATTCTTCCAATCTGCTTTGAAGTTGTTCCAATAGTTTTCAAAAGTCCATAGAATCTGATATCCCTTGACACTGATATAAAGAAAATATTATAGATGATTAAGTATCCACAGAAAATTATTAGTAAAAGTCCACCTATTACAGCCAAAATTGCTGACATATCAACCTTTCCTGAGTTTCCTATGTATGCCCAGTTTACACCAAAGTCTATATCATTTACTCCATAGCCGCTTTCAACTAGAATTTTGGCCATTCTATTTTCAATATTTAAGCTGTTCTTAAACATTACATCCGCAAAAATCTTTCCAACGGGGTCATTTTCCCCTGCTGGTTCATATCCTTCTAGCTTTGAATCTATATACTCTCTAGAAATCCAGATTTGACTAGCTGGGATAACCTTATCCCCTTCCCAATAACCTGAAAGAATAAATTTATCTTTTATAAGTTCCTTACCTAACATATATTCTAATTCAATTTCCTGACCTAACTCATAAGGAAGTCCAAGATAATCTAAAACTATGGTATCCATTGCTACTTCATTAAACTTCTCTGGCATTCTGCCTTCAGTTGGCTTTGCAAAGTTGTACTCTGCCTTGCCCTCTGTTCCAAAACGAATTTCACTTGGATGCTTTCTTAATTCTTCATTCTCAGCTACTCCTAAAACAATGGAGTACTCCATATTCTCGCTTAATTTGTGACTTTTTAACTTATGGTACTGATCCTTAGTTAAATACTTAAAGCTTCCGTGAGCCTTTCCACCCACCTGTCTCATGGTGCTTTCTTCTATGGAAGCCTTCATACTCATTCCAACTGTAAATAAAGTTGTAAACATCACCGTTGTTAAAACTATTGCTGCTATAGCAAAGATATTTCTAAGCTTATTTGCTTTAAAAGAATTGTTTGCCAGCTTTTTTATTGCCTTCTTATTATCAACTTTAAGCATTTTTACCACCACCTATGATTTTTCCATCTTCTATGCGGATTATTCTGTCTGCCATTTGAGCAATCTCCTCATTGTGGGTAATCATAACTATGGTCTGCTTGAACTTTTGGCTTGTAACCTTTAAAAGTCCCATAACATCCAAGGTGGTTTTGCTATCTAGATTTCCTGTTGGCTCATCTGCCAGAATTATTGCTGGTTTTGTTGCAAGGGCCCTCGCAATAGCAACTCTCTGCTGCTGTCCTCCAGAAAGGTTATTAGGCAGATTGTTAAGCTTACTTTCTAAGCCTAAGGTTGAAATTATTTGATCTATGTAAGCCTTATCCGGTGTATTCCCATCCAGTTCTATAGGTAAAACTATGTTATCATAAACATTTAACACAGGAACTAAGTTAAAGTTTTGAAATACAAAACCAATCTTTCTTCTTCTGAAAATTGTAAGCTCATCATCCTTTAAAGCAAAAATGTCCTTTCCATCAACCACTACAGTTCCCGAAGTCGGTCTGTCAAGTCCTCCAAGCATATGCAGCATAGTTGATTTACCACTGCCTGAAGTTCCAACAATAGCAACAAACTCTCCATTTTCAACCTTTAAGCTTGCTCCATCGAGAGCTCTAACTTCACTTTCTCTAGCGCCATATATTTTTCTTAATTCTTTAGCTTCTAATATATTCATAACGTGTAACCTCCACAAAAATAGTCTATATATTTGAGCACCTGCTGCCCATATATAGACTATAACAAAAGAATCTTTCCACAATCTTTCTCAAATCTAACAGTTTTGAAAGATAAGTGAGAGTCTAAATCTCTAATTTAGTCACTCGAACTTACTCCTTCGAACACATGTGAGAAGGAGTTTCTTATAAAAATCAAATCTATGATTTGGTCAGTGGAACTTACTCCTCCGAACAACGAGAGGAGGAGCTTCTTTACTTCTTAGGCAAAAATACTGAGAAAGTTGAGCCTTCTCCAACCTTGGAAGCTACCTTCATATATCCGCCCTGTGCCGATAAAATTTCCCTGGTAAGGAAAAGTCCAATACCTATTCCCTCTATATTCTGCACCATCTGTGAACGATAGAAACGGCTGAAAATCTTACTTTGTTCTTCTTCTGAAATACCAATGCCGCTATCTTTAATATCTATACGGCAGAACATTTCATAATCCTTAACCTCAATAGTGATAGCCCCATCCTTATTAGTATATTTCACAGCATTGTCAACTATATTATAAACTCCTTCAGCGGTCCACTTCATATCAAAAACTGCCTGCTCATTCTCCCACTTACAATGAAGCTTTATGTCCTTTTCCTTAGCCTTTGGTTCTATCTGATTTAATATTCCCTCCAGCATTTCCCCTACTGAATTTTCTGCAGCTTTCACTGCGATAATTCCTGTTTCCAGCCTTGAGGTTTTAATTAAAGCTCCAATAAGGAAATTCAGCTTTTCACCAGAACTGCATATCTGCTTAAGCAGCTCCTCGGAATCTTCAGAAAGCTCCCCCATCTCCTTTAATAGAGATGAATATAAAAGTATATTTGCAATGGGAGTCTTAGTCTGATGAGAAATATCAGAAATAAGAGCTTTAATCTTATCCCTCTCCTGCTCCAAATTATCTTCTGAAGCTATATTATGACTAATGTAATACTTCATCTTTGTTTCTATGGCAGAAATCACAGATTCATCATAGGTCTTTTCTTCAAACTCACCTGAAATAGCTTCATCAAGCATTTTATATAACCTTTCCATGGTTTTTCTCATGTTATATCTACTGATCAGTGCAAAAACTAAGGCCCCAGTAACCGAAACCATAGCTATTGCAATAGAGATAATATTTACTATATCCATCTACTTCACCGCCCAAGAATATCCGATTCCATAGACAGTCTTTATATACTTTGGTTTCGATGGAGTTTCCTCTAGCTTATCCCTTAACCTTTTTATCGTAACGGAAAGAGCATTTTCATCCACATACTCTGCCCCATCAGTCCAGATTTTATCCACTAAATCACTCCTTGAAAGAGTGTTTCCCTTATTATCAATAAGAAGTCTTAAAAGCTTCTGCTCGTTTTTACTTAACTCTAAAACTTGACCACCTTTTTTATATTCCATGGCATCAAAATTAAACTCAAATCCATCTATCTTAAGGACATTTGTTTTTGGCATAGATTTTCTTAATTGAGTATTAACTCTTGCCCTAAGAACCATTAGGCTAAAAGGCTTTGTAATATAATCATCCGCTCCCATTTCCAATCCGGTAACTACATCAACCTCCATATCATTCGCCGTTGACATTATAATTGGTACAGCTGATTTTTCTCTAATCTCTGACAAAAACTCAAATCCATTTCCATCTGGCAGATTTACATCTAAAATAATTAAATCAAACTCTGTCACTTTCATCAGCTCTTTTGCACTACTCAGAGTATAAGCCTGACTAAACTCATATTCATCATTTCTTAAAGCAAGAATCATTCCCTTACTTAAAGCTATATCATCCTCTATAATTAAAATTTTTCGTTTCATAATTCACCTCAAATTTTTCACACAATTCACACAAAACAAACAAGTTATCCACAAAATAACCCACAGTTGCGTGAATAATCTTAATATTATTCAATTATATCATATTTTTGTCCACATATATATTTATACGGTTCCTACTGAATATACTTATTATATATGAAATCCAATTAATATACCAAAAGAGCAGTAGCACAACCCTTAGTTTGCACTACTGCTCTTTTAATTTATCCTCATATTAAACATTACTTTTTAAAATTTATTATAACCTTAAATAAATCTCCATCCACTTCAATGTTTAAGCTTCCACCTTGTAATTCAACAAAGCTTTTTGCTATAGCAAGACCTAAACCTGAACCTTCTGTATTTCTTGATTCATCTCCACGAACAAACCTTTCAACAATATTCTCTACGTTAAAGTTAATTTCCTCTGCAGCCATATTTCTTAAGGTAATTTCTACGAATTCTGCTTTATCAATTATATCAATGTACACTCTCGTATTTGGTAGTGCATATTTTGTTATATTAGAAATCAGATTTTCAAATACTCTAAAAGTACGTAAGCTATCTAACTGTAAAACTATCTTTTCCTCTGGAAAATTTTTTCGAAGAATTAAAGAAGAACTCTGAAGCTTATCCTCTAATTCCAGTAAAGTCTGCTTCATTAAGGCAACTACATCCACCGCTTCAACATTCAGTGTTATATTTCCACTAGTCGCTTTGCTCACTTCAAATAAATCTTCTATCAAAAACTGAAGTCTTTGAGCCTTTCTATCTAAGGTATCCAGATATTGTGCTCTTTTTTCCTCTTCTAAATTTTCATCCTTTAAAAGATCTACATAAGTTATGATTGATGTTAAAGGTGTCTTTAAATCATGAGAAACATTTGAAATTAACTCTGTTTTCATTTTTTGACTTCTAACTTCTTCCTCCACAGCCTTTTTAAAGCCACTTTGAATTCTTTCTAAGTCATCCTTTAAAGGTTCAAACACGCCTAAATCCTCTTCAATTTTTACATCTAGATTACCTTCTGCAATCCTCTTGGTTGCATCAGATAATAATTTATACTTATTACTTATCTCATCAACATATTTCTTTATTAGAAGGAACACTGCTACTGAATAAATTATTACTCCAATAATTCCAAAGAACCAAGTAAAACAAAAGAAGGATATTAGTGCCCCATTGATTAAGATTACCTTTAAGATGGTCTTATTATTCTTTTTAGTTAAGTCCACTTCTGCTAAGTCTCTTATTGATCTCTTAATATTTCTGCCTACAAAGCCTAAAATTCTGCCAATAATAGTACTCTCAAAGAAGCACTTCTTAAACCCATGCTTTACCATTAATCCAATATTGAAATAAACAGTAAAAATTAATGTCCAGACAATGAGATTAATCAAATAATAAGTACTAGGCTTTAAAGTTATATCTCCTATAATTCCACCAATAAATGTGCCTGGCACTCCAGCTACACACTCACTTATCATGAAAATTGCAGCAGCTACTGTGAGAAAAATATTAAGTCCTGTTATAATCCCAATTATTTCTAAAGGAATTTTTGATACTATATTGAAACCTATAATTTCTTTTGCTCTTTTGTATGGTATTAAAAGCCCTGCTAAAATTACAAATCCTATTGCTATAACAATAAAAATAAGAGCCGCTTCTCCATAACTATTACTTAAAGATTCCTTTAAAATATCCCAATAAATTCTATCAACATACTTTAATTCCTTAGGTACTCCAAAAAAATAATTAGTATTATTGATTGGTTTTAAGTCAAAAGTATATTCAAATAAATATTTACTATCATGATTATTTAAATATTGCTCTAACTCATATTCATTAGCACCGTAAATACTTTTAACTTTAACTTTTCCATAATCATCATAGTTAACTACAACGTAGTATTGATAATAATCTTCCTTTATTGAATTTGTATCTATATCTCCATTTTCTAAAGCCTTAATTTCTGATTCTATATTTGTATTAGTTATCTTACTCTTAGTATCTATTGAAAAATACTCTATATTTAAATAATCTTCTGTTAATAAGTTTACACGTCTATTGAAGTTATCTTCTTCAACTTCATCTGGATTATTTGCTCCTGTTGCTAAAGCCTCATACGGTGTAGCGTTGCTATCTTCAGCTTTTATTAAATTCTCATAAAAAGCTTTATATTCAAAAGCTTCTATAACCCTCATGAACTCATAATCATCAAAGTAATTATATTGAGCTTCTTTTTCCTTTGCAATTTTATCTATAGTTGGATAGGTGGCTATTATCCCTATAGAAGTTATCATTATTATCATTACTGCGATTAAACTAATTATTGCTTTTCCAAATTTACTGCTTTTCAATTTTATATCCAACTCCCCACACAACCTTTAAATACTTTGGATTCTTAGGATTGATTTCAATCTTCTCTCTTATATTTCTCACATGGACCATAATTGTATCAGTGGTTACAGCCTGCTCGTTCCATACCCTCTCGTATATCTCCTCTGCCGAAAACACCCTGCCTTTATTTTGTATTAAAAGTGTTAAAATCTTAAACTCACTAGGAGTGAGCTTCACTTGCTTTTCATCCACAAAGACTTCTTTGGTATCTAGATTTAACTCTAACCCACCTGCTTCAAATATATTTTCATTTGAGCCTTCTTTTTGTACCATATTTAGGAACCTTGAATATCTTCTAAGCTGAGAATTAACTCTGGCCAAAAGCTCAAGGGGCCTAAAAGGCTTTGTTACATAATCATCAGCACCAATATTTAATCCCATTATCTTATCAACCTCTTCTGATTTTGCTGATAACATTATTACAGGGAAATCATGGTCCTGTCTTAATTTCATCACAAAGGTAATGCCATCCATTTTCGGCATCATAACATCTACTATGGCTAAATGAATCTTCTCTTCTTCTAATACTTTTAGCCCTTCAATGCCATTACCTGCTATGTAAACTTCATATCCTTGATTTGTTAAATATGCCTCTAGTGCTATGGCAATATCCTTTTCATCCTCAACTATTAATATCTTATATTGACTCATATTACTTCCTCTTTCCATGATTTCTATACCGCTTTATATCTTATACAAGTATACCTCATCACAGAAATTATTTCATTTCCCTCCCTTCATTTTTCCTTTCTCCTTTCTATGTTTTAATATTATCCTTTAAAACTAAAGAACATCTTGGAGAAAATCTAAAGAATTTCTAAAGAAAAAAGAAATCCAGCCAAAAGGCTGGATTTCTTCCATAATTCTTAATTGTAAATTCTAAATTTTTCTTAGAACTCTGCAGTTCCTGTTGTTCTTCAATTATGATTTTATTTTATTTTATAAAATTCTAACCCCTTGTTATTTCCTCATTCAATTTCTTGTTTTAATACTTGTACTACAGTTTTATTTTATTCTATAAGGGGCAAAAAAGGGGGCAAAATAATTATTCATATATGTATAATTTTCACTACTCATTATTTTTATCTAATATTAAAAAAATTATTATTATGTACTATTATTTTTTATGGTATTTCTTATACTTAAATGTAAATTAATAAAAACGAGAGTTAACTCTTTAAAATAATTAACTCTCGCTTCCTATTTTCTCTTTATCCTGCAAATACTTTACAACATTAATTGGCGGTAATACTAATGGACGCACATTAGCTAACCCTGTGTAGGTTGTTACCAATGCTCTACAATATGGGAATAAAATTGCTACTGCATTTTGTTCTGCATATATTCTTTTCTTTTCTTCCTTTACATCTGAAATTACAAAGCTCCCCAAAATCTCAGATTTAAAATTAAATGGATAGTTATTTTGTTTAGCATCTTTAAAAATTTCTAATGTTAATGTTAGTATAAATTCATTCTCATTTACAAAATCAACTTTACTATCTATATCAAATTCTAATTCCGATTCTTCCAAATCACATTCAATATTATTCTCAAACTCAATTTTATTTACTATATAATTTTTAAAACTTAACTTACTTTTACCATTTTTCATAACTATGCAGCCTCCCCAAATTGTTCTACACACTCAAATTCTTCAATACATTCAGCTCTCATACTTTCATAATTAACTGAAACGTTATTAAGAAACTCAAATGTCTTACTTATTATTTTTTCTTCAATATATTCATAACTTTCTATTTTCTCTCCATTTATTATTAATCCACCATTACCTGGTTCTACTTTTTTATAATCAAACCCACATTTTTTTATCATATTTTCAAATTCTCTATCACTAATATTATCAAAAATACTAGTAAATTTATTATCTTTCATTTTTATCTTCCCTCTCAATCTATACAATCTAAATTTCTCACACTTAATTCAATACCATTCGCAAATTTACTATCTATTTCTTTTTCATTTATGTAATCATATTTTTGATAAGTATACGTACACGCCCTTACTACCTCGTACCCTTTTTGATTACAAATCAAATTAATAAGTTCATTTTCATATCTCTTTCTACTTTCTAAGCATACTTCAAATCCTTTTTTCTTCATCATTGTAATAAACTTTTCTCTCTCGCTATGATAGTACTTGCTCTGATCCGATAATGGATATGAGATATCTAACAATTTCTCTTCATCAACTTCTATATTATTTTTTATAACTGCAACGTGTTGAGTTTTATATTTTTTTTTAGCCCATGATAGAGCTAATTCGAAATCTTCCTGAAAAAAATATACTCCTTCGCCTAACCAACCATTATTACTCTTTTTAAATCCTAATTCACGTATACTTTTATCATGTTTTCTTAATGTCCCATGATACCCCAAAAATTTCTTATTCATTATTATTTCAAATCCTATCTCAAGTATTCCACTAATTTTTAAATTCTATACTGATTATACTTCAATATATTCCCAATTTAAAATTCTGTTCCAAATATTTAATATTAATGTTTCAGAATCATGACTTCCTCTATCTATATTATCATATATTTGGTTGACTTTGACAACACTATTTAACATAATTTAACTTAATTTAACTTGATATACATATTTATATTAAGTTATACATAAATATATGCAATAATACTCACTTCTTTTTTGTAATATCATTATAATAAAAACATATAACAAATATAACAATTACATTTAAATGCACTTACTAAACCACTTACATATATGTTTAACTTCTTATTTTAAATCATCAATTATACGCATACCATTTTTCAAACAAAATACACCCATATTTCTATAGGTGTACTACTTAAACTTATCCCAAAACTCTTTTTCCATACCATACAATGCTCTACCTAAACTTAATATAGCCTTATTTATCCATCTTTGAGCCGTAGACTGTGATATATTCATTAATTCCCCTATTTGTGCCTGTGTCTTATTCTCAAAGTATCTATAAGCTATTACCTGTTGCTCCTTAGGCTTAAGTGTTGATAATGCATTGATTAACTCTTTAAACTTATATTCTCTTTCACTTATACGTATATTTTCAACTGGATCATTGCCCATTTCAAAGGTAATATTTCTTTTCTTAACTTCTACAGCTTCATAAATACGTTTAGTTGTTTTATTTATTATATCAACTCTTTTCATACTACACCTCTATACTACATCTTTAAAATATCTATCTATAAAGTCAATTCTTTTCTCAATACTACTATAGCTTAACTCATTAGTTCCAAATATCTCTTTTACATATTCTTTACCTTTGGTCATTCCCCATGGTGTTTTTCTTATATCTCTTAATGTCTTAGCTTCAATCTGACGTATCCTTTCTCGTGTATGACCTAAGATATCTCCAATCTCTTTAAGTGTCATAGGCTCCGTATTCCAGCCATATCTGAACTGTATAACTTCTCTTTGCTTCAAAGTAAGCTTATCTTTCATAACTTCCTCTAGTTCATTTCTAAGCTGCTTAAGAAGTATTTGATAATCTATATTTTCAAAGCTATAATCTACATCTTCTATAGTGTCTAGGAGCTCCACATCTTCTTCATTCCCTATTGGTGTATATAAACTAATTGTAGAATTATAAAGCTTATTATTTTCTATCTCCTTATCACTTCTACCATTAACACAATCGTAAATATATCTATTAATATAATGGACTGCATAAGTGATAAATGAAGCTTTCTTCTCATTATTAAAATCATATCTTTTAGCTGCATTAATAAAGCCTATAACTCCACTATTAAATAAATCGTCAAATTCATGCTCTTTAGCTGCTCTAAGATATTTGTTAGCTAATTTACATATGACACCCCTATTCTTTTCTAGGAGCTCGTCTAAAGCTTGTTTGTTGCCTTCTTGATATAATTGCACTAACTCTTCATTTCTCCCACTCATTAACTCACCCCATTACTCTTTTATATAAATTTACATATCTTTAAAATCTGAAAGCTCTATTAATTGCTCTCTACTTAAATCTCTATAGTTAAGTATATTATCTTCATTAAAATAATCTTTTAACATCTGACTTCCTTCTGAATTTCCTTCTATATCATCTATAATCACGTTTAAGTGATAACCTTCACCAGAAACTATAACAAGCTCATCTATTGAGTTATTAGATAGATCTTCTATATGGATACCTTTTATCGCTTTATTTATCTTTACTCTTTGGCTGTTTTCTATTGGATTGATATTTAAATCATATAAGAATAGCCCTTCTTTAACTTTTATTATAAATTTCTTTGGATCATCAATTTTGTACACCTTTATTAATTCCTTTTTAAGCTTTGATAATCTTTTACTATTTATCATTAACTAAATCCTCCAGCTCCTGAACCTGCTTCTCTAATTCATCCGTTCTAATGCTATTTAAAATAGCATTACATGCATATATTATCGTATTAGCTTTTTTAATATCTATTTCATCATTAGCTATCATGTTAGTTATTTTAGATAATGCCTTTCTAACATCCCCTGGAGTTTTTAATTTAAGCCTTAACCTCTTTTTTTCTTCACTCATGGGGTATACCCCCCCCTCTCAAACTATGTTATATCAATACTTTGCTATAATTTAAAATATCTAAAAAGGGCTATCTTTAGCCCCCTAAACTCCTTATTCCATGCTTCTAAATAACAATTCTAGTTTTATACTTTCTATACCATCAGTACCAGTTGATTGAATTGCTCCACTTAATTGCTGCTTAACTCTTTCTAATTTAGCTATATCAGGTATGTATTTTTCACCTTCAATATTCATATCTCTACTTTCAGCAATAGCCAATAATACTCTCTTAACAATATTATTATCATCATAAATATTAAATAAGTGCTTGATTTCAGCTTCTGTTATATTATTTTTAATCAACTCTATCATTTTTAAGATATTAGCTGTTTCTGTAGAATTTGAATCTTTATAGTTATTTTCATTACTAATTCTTTCTATTTCTTCATCAAACACCTTCTTAACATCTTCATCAACTTGATTTCTTATTGTTAAAATCTCTTGATTTCTTTCAGCAACTACCTCAAGTTTATATTCTTCTGTATACATAGGTGTTTCTTTTATTTTTTCAATACTTTTATTTAATTGTCCTATTTTCTCATTTCCTTTTGATATAATATCAATTACTCTTTCTTTAAGTTTTTTCATATCCACATACTCCTTTATTTTAAAATTTATACTGCTTGTGCGGCTGCTTTCTTTTCCCAATATGCCTTGTTATATCTCTTTACCTTCTCTTTATTCTCCCTTCGCCATTTTCTCATGTAACTGTTACGTGCTTCTCTTGCTTTAGTATCCACAATATCACCCCCATTCAAATCTAAGAGAGAGCCTTTTAAGCCATGCTCGGGGCAATAAAAAAAGCCACGATAAAAACACATGGTCCAAATAGACCTAATGTAATTACCGTGGCAGAAGCCTTCTAACTCGTAAAGTTAGGGTATAATTTATTTTCTTTTTCTTAATCTTATTATATCATAAAACAGGCTTTAAGCATAGTATTATCAACATTTTAAGTAGTTACTAAGTAATCTTAGTTAGTAACTACACCGCTTATATATTCTCTTTTTAGGGACTCCGAAATATAATTCATACCTTAGCATTTGTTAACATTTTTATGTTACACGCATATAAAGTCAAGTTTTGTTAGGTTTTACATTGATTATTCTTTAATTTTAAGAATCATTCATATGAGTAAGATATGAGGTTTTATGAGGTTTCACTTTGATTAACCTTAGTAATAGCTAAATTCCCCATTTATCCTTTAAATTATTTAAGAACTTCATACCCTCACCATTATCTTTTCTAATATCTGGATGTAACTTCATTGCAGCAGCTTTATATATAACTTTTAAATATTCCATTTCTTTCTCTGTGTGGTTACTACTACTTGAAGCTTGATAACTACTTGAATAACTATTGTAGTTACTCTTGTAATATTCTTGATAACTACGTTTCTTATATTCCTCTTGGAACCTATGTTGTTCTTTTATCTCTTCTAGTTTTTCTTTGTTCCTAAGCTCTCCAAATACATCATAACAATAGTCATAAGTATTATTACCATATATGGATTCAAACTCATTCTTAGCCTTTATATGCTTATCTATAATGGCTCTATGCTCTTGAGATACCTTATACTCTTCTGTAGCTTCAAACTCACTAATTATTTTATCTTGTATAGGCTCCAGCTTCTTCTGGATCATTTCGTAAAGTTCATCTATAGTCATATCCATATCGTTTAATTTAGCCCTTATTGGTTTAGTGTCAATATAATCATAATATCCATATTGACATAAAGTATAATAATCGATAGTACATATAACCCATTGTTTCTTTTTAACCTTACCATTCTCTCTGTAACTGTGATGTATGCTTATTTTATATGCCTTTTTTATAGGTCTTCTGAACCTTTCCCCAGCATATCTATATCCATACCTTCCACTTTCAACACCATCTATAACCCATGACGTATAATATACCTCTAGCTCCTTATATGCTCCATACTCATTCTCTTTCTTTAACTCTATTTCTTGAATTACACAGTACATATATACTCCTTTCTTGTGGTTACTCTATATCGAATTTTGATAACTACATTTTTATTAAAATTAAAAGGGGCATTTCACCCCTTTATATAAACCACTATTCTATATTTCTTCTATTTCAATATTAAAAACTTCATCCATAGTTGCCTTATAATCTTTATTCCTTTTTAAAATTATCCTTGCCACTTCATCAACTCCATTTATATCATTAAGTCCTTCTCTATATAGTGTTATTAAACTATCACCTTGTCCATTTTCATCAATACTTAGTGCCTCATACATAATACCTATACCATTAAAATGAAACTCTGCCATTTCTCCACTATTATCAGCTAATTTCATATATTCAACTAAATCCTCATATACTTCATAATGATTATTGTAGCTAAATGGTATGTCTTCTTGTACCTCTTCTTGCTTATCTAAATCTATCCCTAACTCATATAAAGCTTCACTCACTTTTAACCACTCACTTTGTATAAACTCTATTCTATCCTCTGGTGTTTCTTTTCTTCTAGTACCTGGTATCTCACCTTCATAATTACTACTCCATACTTCTCCACCTAAAGGTAAATTAACAAACTCATTAAATTCCTTTAATACTTTTACTAGCTCTTCATTTTCCTTAATTGACACTACATTTTTTTCTCTATTCATTTTATCTCTCTCCTATTCTATTTCAACGTATATTCTGTAAAACTCACCTGTTTTATAAGGCTTACTTATATTTTTAATTCTATTTCCATTAGACAATTGCTTAAGAATCCTCAGCCTGTCCTTATCATCTTTATAACTTAACTTAATTTTCACCATATTAACTTGCCTTTCCCATTATTGATTTAAAAGTATCTTCAAAATCACTTTCTCCAAATCTTTCAATATAATCATTTATCACTGAGGTTAAAACTTCTTTAGCTAATTTTTTTACCTCTTTTTTTCGTTGCACTTCTATTTCATCTTCTATTTTCTCTTTGTCTTTATCATCAAAGTAATGTAGTTTTTTATCCTTAAGTAATAAATGTAGCTCCTTCTGCTTCTCCTCGTTACTTAATTCACTTTTTATAAGTACATATGTAGCACCTCTATTGCTTTTATATAAAACTGACCTATGTAAATACATTTCTACATATAAAACATATAAAGTTATCCCACAATATGTAATTGGAATCGCTCTATCTTTATTATCGTCCATAATTCTTTTAAGTCTTGCTATCTCTTTAATCTTTAACTCCTTCATATCCATTATTCAATTCCCCCATTTAATGCCATTATACCTTCTTTTATTAGCTTTACTGCTTCGCCAAGATTCCTTAAATCCTGTATTTTCTCTATAAGCTTGTCATACTTGCTATCTCTATGTTTATCGAACTCTATAAGCTCCTCTTCTGTAAATTCCTTTGTATCTATATCATGTATTAACTCATATATATTTCTTTGTCTTTCTTCATCTGAAAGTCTATAGTCTAATACTATTACAGGCCTACCTGTCCCTGGTTCATCTCCTAGTATACTTTGATACTTTCCTAAGTCCTCTGTTATAATCTTGTATTTTGATAATTCCTCTTTACTTACATAATATTTACTCTTATTCATAGTTCCCTTACCTCCAAATACCACTTGATTTTTATGAGCTTTTGGGATACTCTAAAATTGCTATTACGTAGAGTATCTCAATGCTCTTCTAGGTGGTGATATTGGCGTATCATCACCTTTTACTTTATATCTCCAGCAATCTTCTTGCCTATATACCTTTTAAACTTAATATCATTGCATTGAAGATATTTAACTTTGACATTTCTTATACTTACTTGGACCTTAGTTTCCTTCTGCTTATCTATGGCCATCAGCTCCTACTCTTGCTTTAATCTATCTACAAAAACAATGTCTTTAGGTTGCATATATTTAAGCGTTCCATCCATTAACTCAATTAATGCAAGTTCCTCTGTGTCACAACTCTCATATGCTGTATATCTATAAAATGTAGTCCATTTATGAAAATACCCATATTCATAACCATTAACAACTTCAACTCTTTTACTTTCATCATCTGCTAGTCGATAGATATCGCAATCCTCTATCTCTTTACCATCTAAATAATATTTAATACCATTAACCCATTTAACTTTTCTTAACTTGTCCATTTTAATTACCTCCAATTTTTTATAATATATTATTCATTTCCACTTGAACCATTTCCTTATCCCTGGTGTAACCATAGTCCTTATCAAGGTCCTTTACTGTGTTGTAAAATCTTCTTCTAGTTTTATCAAATGACAGTACAATGTTAAATTCATTTGAACCACTAGGTCTATCTTTTAAAAATTTAATAACACAGTCTTTTAAATCCTTTTTATCTTTTTCCCACGCTTCTTTTCTCATGCTCTCACTAACCCTTACTATACCCATAACATAATCAGCTAAATTACTAATATCTGCACTCCCAGATATATCAAACTTATCAAGCTTAGGTTTATTTAATTCCTGTGGCTTTTTAGGATGTGCCACAAGGTGAATAAGAACATTATATTTTCTAGCAAATTCCTTTAAGGCATTGGTAAAATGCTTTTGCCCTACATATCTATCCTTATATCCACTATCCAAATCCAATTTCATAAGATTATCTATAATAAATACTCTTACACCCTTATTTGTAGATAGATATTCCATATCCATTAACAATTGCTTCGGAGAACTTGTCATACTATCGTCACTATAAATATACAGCTTGTCCTTAATCCATTCATCTATAAGCCTTGTACCAATCTCTCCAACTTTCCTATACTTAAGTCCATTGCATTCTCTTTCCACAAAGTGATCATTGATTGATAATGTAGGATATAACCAACTCTTCAAATTACTATTTGTAAGCTCTGGGGAGTATGCAAATACTTTATATCCTTGACTTAAACTTTCAGCTATGCACATTTGATTTATGATAGTACTTTTACCACTACCGTTATATCCTGTGATAACATTTAAACTCCCCATTACAAACCCTAGCACCTTATCATCTATTCCCTTAAATCCAGTTTTAATTTTCTCAGCCTTGTTTATATTAATAGTCTTTACACGGTCTAATGTGATAATCGTATTATCCGAGTTAAGCTTTCTAGTAAACTCCTCTTCATCTTCAATAACTTTCCTTATCATAAAGCTACAATCTTCAATTTTTCCACTTTGTAATGCATTGGCTATTTGTATATACTTCCTATTGTTACTATGTTCCTTTAACATTCTTATATATGATTTTATATCTATGCTTAATGAGCTGCTAAATAGTTCAGATAAATATGAAACAGATAAATCCTTATTTTCTCCTACCACTAATACTATGTCTGCATTAGAATATTTTTTATAAGTATTAACAATTGCCTCAAATATATTTTGATGTTTAGTACTGTAAAAATCTTCTTTAGATATTCCATAGCTTAAGATTTTATCTATATTTCTATTGTTTCTTAAGCATTCGCCTAATATATTTGCCTCTATCATTTGATTTGATATTTCACCTATCACTGCTATTCCTCCTTAACAATATTTATTTATTACATCATCAATACTTTTCGTTACCTCCTTCTTATTAGCAATTAAACCCGCTATAGTTGGCAGCTTCTCATTTTCCATAATATATTTATCTATCGTAGCCTTAAAATCTTGCTCCTCCCATCCTTTAAAAAACTGATACCACGTAAACATAACATTTCTATCTGATATATCTAACTTCCAAGTAGGAAACGCAATGCATAGATCCTCCATTCCTTTTTTAAAAACATCTTTATTTAACATAATTATTCCTCCCTAAAAATCAGCTGCTTTCTTTGGCTTAGTTTTAAACTGATTATCCTTTTTATTTTTCCTATACGTATCATAATTAATTTTACGTTCTCCACCCTCCATAAACAGTGGTAGTGCATTCTTTCGCTTTAAGAAATTTTCTAAGCTCCATTTATAGTTGAATTTATAACCTTCGTCACTCAGTATTTCTGAATAGTTATCTATTGCCTTTAAAATCTCATCCTCTTTATAGATTTTAAGAGCTGCTTTAATGCTTTTTTCTCTTTCTGGTGTTAATGCTTTATGTTCTATAATCCCCTTACTATTCCAATAATCAAAAATATGACTATATATATTCTTATTAGTATTATTTATATTAGTATTAATATTAGTTGTACTCCGTTTTTGGAGTAGGTGTTCCTCCGTTTTGGGAGTAGGTGTTCCTCCGTTTTTGGGGGTACTCCGTTTTTGGGGGTACTCCATTTTGGGAGTAGCTATATAATACTTATTACCATGCCCTTTTTCTGTTTCTTTCTTCATATATCCCTTATCAATTAAACTATTAATCGTCTTTATCAATGTTGCATCTTTTTTTATTTTGCTTCTTAACTTTAACTTTTTATAACTAGGATATGAATACCCCTTTTCTTCGTTGTGATAGCTTAAAATTGCTATATATAGAGATTGCTCTTGAATATTAAAGTCATCATTTTCAAGCACATTCTCAACATCAACTAAAGTATATCCTTTGTTTCCACGTTCCAACCTATCACCTACTTATAAGCTCTGCTATGTGTTTGAGAATATCCTATGATGACGAATATACATTTTTGAAAATCTTCAAATCTTGATTTATCCTTAAGAGCAACATTGCTTTTCAAATCTCTCATATATGTAAAAGTATCATCAACAATAAATTCGAGACCAATATTATCAAACTCAAGATAACTAGCCATCCTACCATCTTCGAGCCTATATTTTTTTAATCCTTTTGCTCTTCTCCCAATTTTTATATATTTACTAATAAATAAACTGCAAGACTTATTGTACTTTACTTGCTTATTCATACCTTATACCCCCTACTTAAAAGCCATTTTAAAATACATCAGCCCTTCAAGGCTTGGACACTTTTTCAGTTCCTGGCATAACTCTATGTATTTATTTAGTACTCTTATATTCATATGTAATCATCTCCTATCTTTGTTTACTACATTCCTTTCTTGCCCACTCTTCAAGCAATTCACTATTGATATAAAATTTCTTTCCTATTCTCATACAAGGAAAATCCTTTCTCTTCAATAAATCTTCATACATTGCATTTCTCCCTACCTTTAATCTTTCCATTGCCTCTACTGGAGTAAGGAATATTACTTCTGAATCTTTCATTACATCATTTCCCCCTTTAATAATCTTTTCAAAGTCTATTAACTCTTTAATCTTCCTTGTTAAGTTTCTGATACTTAACTTATGTCTTTACTATGTAGTGTCATTATAGATATGATATTTTAGCTCAAATTCGCTTATATGAGCTTTAAAATGTGTTTTAGGTATACTTACACCTTTGAAATGATTTATTGCCTATTCTTCATTACTAAAGAATAATTCTTGTACTGTTGAATTAAGAGCTGCTGCTATAGCTTTCATCTTTGCATGGTTTAAATTTGAAAAATCTCCTCTTTCCATAGCTACTATAGTACTTGGAGATATACCAACCGAAAACTCCTTGATTAGCTTTTCTCTTAATTGCTTTTGAGTAAGACCCATTTTAATTCTTGCAATTTTTACGTTCATTTTTCTACCTCTTGCTAATTTTATTACCGATACAATCATTACCGATAATATTATAATATGCATTTTTATTACACATGTCAACACTTTCTTTTAAAAAAATATGTATTTTTTTTACCGGTTATGTTAATATAAATATATATAAGGAGGTAATCTTATGAGCATTGGAGAAAATATTAAAAGATTACGAAAGAATCAAAAAATGACTCAAATTGAGTTAGCTCAAAAACTGGGTAAGAGTGAAAGTATTGTTAGAAAATATGAAAGTGGTTCAGTTCAACCAAGTATAGAAATCTTGCATCATATTGCTGATATACTCAATACAGATATTTGGGATATAATTAATATAGATGACAATATTCCTATTGACATCTCAAGTGAACAAGCTGAAAAAATTAGAAAAGCTTCGTATTTAAAGCAACTTGCTTCTGAAAAACATAAATACTTATATAACTGGTTGGAGAATACTGATCTAGAGACAGTGCTGTTTAAAGTTCTGTATCACAATAAAAATATGGTTAGTTATAAAAAGACTGTTCAATCACTATTTGAAATTGATCTAGATGATCCTTGGAAATTGGATTTTAAAAACTCAGAATTGGAAGCTGAATTTATTAAATATTATATAACCACTTTAGTAACACGTTTTATAGATGAAATTGTAGCAGATGAAAAGAGACTAACAAATACTATAAAAATAATTGATAGTAAAGAATAGAAATCATGCACTTAATATATCTAAAACTATATTAGCCATATTTCTGTTATCGATATAAACGATACCCAATTCTAGGTGATTTATATTTACCTGTTCAAAGTCAGTCATTAAATGACCGACATTTTTGGTACAACTTCGATTAAATCTATGTTGCGAATCATATTTAATAGGAATCGTCATTATGACGAACCTTCCCATTTATATTGGGAAAATTCTTACACTTAAATGTAGTTACTATGTATTCTTTGGTAGTAACTACATTTACTAATGTAGGTTATTCCGACTTTAGGTTTTCGCCACTTTTGGCAGAAACTCAAAGTATTTTTTCTTTCAGTACTTAAACACTTATTTAATAAAAAAAGTAGTTACTATGAATGGCTTAACAGTAACTACGTTTCTTAGCTATTATTTTAATTGAAAGAAGGTGAAAGAATGGCTAAAACGGTTTATAAAAAGAAAATCAAAAATGGTAAAGAATATTACTTTTATAGGCTAAGACATGAAAATTTAATTAAACCTAAAGATATATATGGCTCTACTGTGAAGGAGCTTGAATCTAAAATTAAAGCAGCACGTCGAGATTTGGACCATAACATCATAAATAATAAAGATTGCTTTGGAACCTTCTTCGTTGATTGGCTCTTTAATGTTAGGTTCTTAAAACTCAAATCCTCAACCAAAGAAAAATATGAGGGTGTATATAGAAACTATATAAAAGATAGTGAATTAGCTCCTATCAAAATGAAGGATTTAAAGGTTAAAGATATTCAATCTTATTACAATAAACTATTTAAGGAAGGTAAGTCTGTTAATTGTATTAGGATGTTAAATAAATTAGTTGGGGCTTGTATTAGATATGCTTTTGATAATGATATTATAATTAAGGACTTTTCAAGATCCGTAGTATTACCTAAGGAAACTGAAAAAGATAAGTTAAATAAAAAGGATACTGTTAACCCATTTACATTAGATGAACAAAAACAATTTATAAAGGCTATAAAAGGTCATGATTATGAAATGTTATTTTTAACCGCTCTTAATACTGGAATGAGGCAAGGAGAGTTATTAGCACTAACTTGGAAAGATATAGACTTTAAAAACAATGCTATTAGAGTAAATAAAAACCTTAGTTCTGTAAATGAAGTTACTAGAGAAGGACGAGGAGCTACTATGTTAGAGGTCCAAACTCCTAAAACTAAAAGTGGTATAAGAACTGTTCCAATACCAGAGCTTTTAACAACCCAGCTAAAACGACACCAAATAAAGCAGAAAGAATTAAAACTTAAAATGGGAAATTTATATCAAGATAACTCTTTAATTTTCTGTGATAACTTTGGCAAGTATTTAGATAGACGGTATCTATTAGATGTGTATAAGAAAATACTCAAAGATAATAACATAAAAACTAGAAAGTTCCACGATTTAAGGCATACATATGCCACAAGGTTATTTGAACTTGGAGAAAATCCTAAAGTAGTCCAGACTATACTTGGACATAGTAATTTATCTATAACCTTGGATACCTATACTCATGTATTAGATAGCATGAAGGGGCAAGCTATATCAAAATTAAATGATTTATATTCAACAATGGGTGTTAATTAGCACCCTTTTATTATGTTTAAAAATATATCAAAATAGCCTTTAAAAAATCTATAAGGGGCAAAAAAGAGGGCAAAACTTTCATTTTAACCCTCCAATGTATTGATATTACTAATTTTCTCTTTAGAATTCAGCAGTTCCTGTTGTTCTTGGGAATGGTATTACGTCCCTGATGTTGCTCATTCCAGTTACGTACATTATCATTCTCTCAAATCCTAATCCAAATCCAGCGTGTTTAGTTCCACCGAATTTTCTTAGCTCTAGGTACCACCAGTAATCTTCTTCCTTTAAACCTAGTTCTTTTATTCTTTCAAGAAGTACATCGTATCTTTCTTCTCTTTGGCTTCCACCGATAATTTCTCCGATTCCTGGAACTAAAAGATCTGTTGCAGCAACAGTTTTTCCATCATCATTTAATCTCATATAGAAAGCTTTGATTTCCTTTGGATAATCAGTTACGAATACTGGTCTCTTAAATACTTCTTCAGTAAGATATCTTTCATGCTCAGTTTGAAGGTCACATCCCCAAGATACTGGGTATTGGAACTCCTTACCTGATTTTTGAAGGATTTCTATTGCTTCTGTGTAAGTTACTCTTCCAAAATCAGAAGTTGCAACATGGTTTAATCTTTCTAATAAGCCTTTATCAACAAAGCTGTTGAAGAATTCCATTTCCTCTGGAGCATTCTCAAGTACGTAGTTGATGATATACTTAATCATGTCCTCTGCAAGCTCCATATCATCTTGTAAATCAGCAAAAGCTATCTCTGGCTCTACCATCCAGAACTCAGCTGCGTGTCTTGCAGTGTTTGAGTTTTCAGCTCTGAAAGTTGGCCCGAAAGTATAAACGTTTCTAAATGCAAGGGCATAGCACTCTGCCGCAAGCTGACCACTAACTGTAAGATTTGTTTCCTTACCAAAGAAGTCCTTCTTGTAATCTATTTTCTTATCTTCAGTCATTGGAATATTGTTTAAATCCATAGTTGTAACTTGGAACATTTCTCCTGCACCCTCAGCGTCACTTCCTGTGATTATTGGAGTGTGAGTATAAACAAATCCTCTTTCATTGAAGAAACTGTGGATTGCATAGGCAACCAATGATCTTACTCTGAATACTGCTGAGAAAGCGTTACTTCTTGGTCTTAAGTGAGCTATAGTTCTTAGGTATTCAAAGGTGTGTCTCTTCTTTTGAAGTGGATAATCACTGCTTGATAAACCTTCTACTATTATTTTGGTTGCTTTAATCTCAAAAGGCTGCTTACTTCCTGGAGTTAATACAAGCTTACCTTCAATTGTTAATGATGAGCTAATTGGTAACTTTTCGATTTCCTTGAAGTTGTCTAGGTTATCCTCAAATACAACTTGTACGTTCTTAAAGAAACTACCATCATTAATTTCTATGAATCCAAATGTCTTAGAGCTTCTTAAAGTTCTAATCCAACCTGAAATGCAAACATCTTGGTCTGCGTACTTTTCACATTGTCTGTAAAGACTTTTTACTAATACTTTTTCCATGAAAATTCCTCCTTGTTTATATTTTGTCTCACCGTTGTAATGAAACTTAATTTACTGTTTATATATAAATTGTTTCCAAAAGCCTGTTTTTGAGCAATAAAAAAACCTTTCCACCCCTAAACTTCTTCAAAGGGACGAAAGGAAACATTCCGCGGTACCACCCAAATTATCATAAAAATGATCAACTCTTAAAGTACAAAGATTACTCTTGATACTCTTCTCCTGTAACGGTGAGACTCCGTCTAAGTCTACTATCATACGATTTCGGTTAGAAACTCCGAGATGTTCTTCAATAAAAGCTTCATATTGGCCTTCCACCATCACCAACTCGCTTTAACTACTTCTTTTATCTACTCTTCTCATCACAGTCTATACTTAAGTGATAAACTAAATCTATGATTTAGTTATTCGAACTTACTAATTCGAAGGCATGTGAGAAGGAGTTTCCTTATCACATACTTTAATTGTTACCAAGTTTAAACTAATTATACCTTGGTTATATCTAATATTATATGTTTCTTATTTTATAATGTCAACCATGCGCCTCAGTAAATATAATTAGCATGCAGCTGGAATTTACGCCCTGATGTTATACTATATTTATAGTAGTATTATTTCGGAGGTTGTTATGATGAAAGAAAGGCTCCCATTTACTAAAACTCAAAAGCTTATGGAGGCTCTGTCGATTTTGCTTCTTATAGGTTCAATTATATATTTGATGTTTCAGTGGCCAAATCTTCCCGAAAGACTTGTAACTCACTATAACAGTATGGGACAGCCAGATAGCTGGGGCGGTAAAGTAAGTATTCTCTTTACACCTCTTATGAGTATATTTCTATATTTCATACTTACTGGGTGCTTATTTCTCCCTCAAGACATGCTGAATACTCCAGTGGCAGTTACAAAAGAAAATAAAGATAGAATGTTAAAACTTTCAAGGGATTTACTTTCCATCGAAAAGCTGGTAATGCTCTGTGACTTTTCATATATAACCTTTTGTACCATGAAGGAAAAAGCCCTTAGTCCATACTTCTTACCGATTTTCCTAGCTTCAACCTTTATCCCTGTTATTGTGATTATTATAAAAATGATTAAATGCAAAAGCAGCTAATAAAAGACTAAGACTTCCTTTTAAGAAGCCTTAGTCTTTTCTACTTTTCTAAGTATAAAATTGAATCATCCTCATTAAAGGTATTCACGTTATATAGAAATAATACATCAGTTATCTTCTTTGATTCTATTATTTTATCCAAATCATCTGTAAAATATCTTAAATCAATGACTTCAATTTCTCCGTAATTAAAAATTAAAAATGGAACCATAGCATTTGCATAGGAATCCTTTATTAAAAGTAGTTTTTTCTCTGGATCACCCATAGACTTAATATTAATCCTTGGATGATTTCCTCCTGTAAATACTTGATACTTATCCTTTTCATCTAATTTTGAACTATCATATAAACTAGGTGACTTTTTTTGCTCGTCAACATAGGTCACAACTACTTCCCCATCCTTTTTAGGAAAATAAACCTCTATGTAATCTGGCTCCCCCTGGCTGCTAGCTATTTGTGAGCTTAAACTACCATAAAAACTATTTGTGACTGTCTTAATCTCAAACTCTTCTTCATTCTTTGCTTCTACTTCTAAAGCTTTACATAACTCCTTATAAGCTTCATAAGCTCCTCTGCTTGTCCAATGATGATCTGTCCTATAATATAGATATTCGCTGCTAGAAGCATTTAAAGCTTCGTAGACATCTATAAACTTTATATTTGAGTCAATCTGAGTCTTAAAATTATCAACATACTCCTTTTCATCATCTATAGGTGCATTTTTAGGAAGCTTATTCTCTAGTATCTTCGTTGCTGTTGGTGCAAGCAGAAAAGAAATATTTAACTCTCCATGCCTACTTGCAAATTGATTTATTGCTGATACTTTTGCTGCTGTCTCCTCTCCATTCCTGCTTTCAAAATCCTGAAGAAGTTGTCCATCCTTTCCAATAAACACACCATTTCTTTCTCTTTTTCCACTTAATCTATCCATGCCACCCTTCATTGCTACAAAAAAATTTCTTCCTGGAAATTGATCAGAAATATAACTTTCAATCTCTTGTCCATATTCTCTACTCACTACACTGTCTATGGATAACTCTGGAACTTCACTTAAATATCTATTCTCAAGCCCTGAAAATTTTTCGTCCTTTTTTATTATATTTGCTAAAGCTATAATACCTACAAATACAATAAATACTACACTCATAAAAAAGCTATAGGTTTTCTTATAATTTATCTTCAAAAGCTCTCCCCCTTCTAAAACCTAAAATACAAGAAAGGATTATAGGTTTCACTAACTAAATATACAGTAGAAATAAATAAAATCAGTATATTGCTTACTATAGCCACCGCTACTCCCCTTAGCTGTAACTTCTCCTTAATTAGCTTAAATAGATTCTTAAAGAATGGTGTAGCTGCAATTATCGCCAAAGCAATAATCATAAAATTACTTCTCAAGGTATACAGTCCCATATTATCAATCACTGGATTACCAGATACACCAAACATTACACCTATATATGCCATTGCCCCACTTAAAGATAAAGCCTCAAAGAATACCCATCCTATTATAATCAGTACTAGAGTATATGCATGACCTACACTCCTTGGAAACTTTTCTAAAAGCTTGCCAATATACATCTTCTCCGCAAAGATTAACAATCCAAAATACAACCCCCACACTATAAAGTTCCAGCTTGCACCATGCCATAGGCCTGTGGAAAACCATACTATCATTAAATTTCTAAATTGAATCTTTTTACCCTTTCTATTTCCGCCTAAAGGAATATACATATACTCCCTAAACCATCCACTCAATGACATGTGCCATCTTCTCCAAAACTCAGTTACACTCCTTGACATATATGGATACTTAAAGTTCTCCAGAAAGTCAAAGCCCATCATTTTACCTAGTCCTATAGCCATATCAGAATACCCACTAAAATCAAAGTAAATTTGAAGAGTGAATGCGATTATTCCAATCCATGAGGATAAAATAGAAATCTCACCAATGGGAATAGATTTTATAGATTTCCATATAAGCCCTAAATTATTAGCAAGAAGTACCTTTTTCCCTACACCCATTATGAATCTTTCTACTCCAACTCCAAACTTTAGAACAGATTCTTCCCTATTAAACAGCTGATCCTTAACATGCCTATACTGTACAATGGGTCCAGCGACTAATTGAGGAAACATGGAAATATATGCTCCAAAGGTGATAATATTATCCTGTGCTTCTATCTTTTCCATATAAACATCTGCAACATAAGAAATCAACTGAAAAGTATAGAATGAAATTCCTAGAGGTAAAGGTAAATCTCTTATCCTTAAGCTAGTACTAAAAATTAGATTAATATTGTCTATAATAAACCCATAATACTTAAAGAAAACTAATGAACTTAAATCTAGTACCAAAACTGTAATAAAAATAAACCTGCAAAAATCCTTATTTCTCCTATACTCTTGAATTAGAAGTCCTCCTAAATTATTTAGCATTATAGAAATAATCATCAAAATAATATAAACTGGTTCTCCCCATCCATAGAAAAACAAACTTGAAATAAGAAGTACATAATTCTGTTTAGTCTTTGGCACAAGATAATAAATAATCAGTGTAATTGGTAAGAAAACAAATATGAATATCAAACTACTAAAAACCAAATAAACCACCCCAATTAAAAATTTTTCTCTATAGCCTTATTTATCTTTCTATTTTCTTCAGAAATAATTAAATATAAATATTGTCCCTTTTCCTTTAACTCATAATCATCGATAACTTCTTTTAATTCCGGTCTATAGCTTGCAAAACTCTCAGACTGTTTTTCTACTCTTGTTTCAATTTTATCTTTAAGTACTTTTATACTTTCTTCATCTTTTGCCTTTAATACAAGAATCTCATTAGCATCCATATTTGTTTTAGGCGCATATAAAATGAAATCCTCAACCTCATTTTTATTAATATAATAAAGCTTTCTAAGCTTCTTAACATCCCCTTGAACCATATTCGTTAAATCCGCAGCTTCTAAAATACTTGCATTTATCTCATTCATGGCTGGCTCTTTAATTTTCATCACTCCATACAATCCAATAAAAGTAACCAGCACTAGGGTAAGTAATATTCCATAAAGTATGGCATATATCTTTTTCAATAACCCCGTCCCCCATTTCAAACTCACATTACTAAATTTTTAACTCAAAGCTTCTTCTAGGATAGTGAAGATACCACTCCTCACTACTTCATTTTTCATCCTTAATCCTTCATGGTCTTTTCAAGAATACTAAGCCACTGTACATAAAAATCATAATTTAAATGAATCCCATCTTCTGCTCTCAATGTTTTATCCTTATTCACAATGGAATTAATATCAACATAATGGACATCAACTTCTTTGCAAACTTCTTCCACTGCTATTCTAAATTTATCAATATTATCATTAGTTAGCCTTGGACTTGCATTAATATTCTCCTCTTCCACAGATAAAGGTGATTGTACATATATCTCTGTATATGGCAATTGATTTTTTAAAGTCTGTAATAATTCTTTATAATTTGCCTTAAAACTATTAATGCTTGTCCACTCATTAGACTCATCAAACAAAATAACATCATTCATTCCGTATAGAAGCACAACCTTTTTAGGTACGAGAGAAACCACCTTCGGAAGTTCCTCCTTGGCCTTTAAGATTGAAGCCCCCATAGATGCTACCACCTTTGATTTATCAATGACCTCCATATAATATAACCCTTCAGTTATAGAGTCTCCCATAAAAATTGTATCCTCGAAAATTCCATTATAATCCTTATGGTAAATATCAACATCTTCAGCTTCACTATTCATTACTTCTTCATTATCATTTTCATCTAATTCTTTATCTTCCTCTAAGGTAATTGCTCCTAGATGCTCATCAAGCTGTTTTTCAACTTCACTTATATTTTCTTTCTCTAATTCAGCCAAAAGCTGTCTTCCTTCACACTTTTCTTCTGTGTTTTTATTCCCACCTTCTCCACATCCCGTAAGTACTATAGCAGATGTAAGTATAAATGCTGTCATAACTCCCCAGCTTCTTATAATTAATTTATTTTTAACCATAATAACCTCATAACCTCTTGAAAATTTAAATATTTTACCTTTATATTTTACCATATTTTTACACAAGTTTGTTATATAAACACTTCGCTTTTAAACTCATTATTTATACAAAAAAGACTAGATAGGAACAAAATCCTATCTAGTCTTTTCTTATTCTACTTGAAGATTCAAAATAGAATCATCTTCATTAAAAGTATTTGCATTGTAAAGAATTAATATATCAGTTATTCCCTTACTTTCAACAAATTCCTTCACATCATCCATATAGTATCTCAAATCGATAACATCAATTTCTCCATAATGTGGTGTTAAAAAAGTAAGCATACTATTAGCGTAAGAATCCTTTATAACTAATAGCTTCTTTGAAGTATCACCTAAGGTTTTAATATTAATATGTGGATGATTTCCACCCGTAAACACTTCATATTTGTCCTTTTTATCTAAGCTACTGCTATCATATAAGCTTGTTGTTTTTTTCTGTTCACTTACATAGTTAACAAGGACCTCTTGATTTTCCTTTGGAAAATACACATTTATTGCATCCGGCATTATACTTCTGCTACCGATCTTTGAACTTAAGCTTCCATAAAACTCATCAGTAACCTGCTCCACTACAAAACTTTCTTCACTTATTGGTTCCATGTCCAGAGCCTTACACAATTCTAAATATGCAATATAAGCTCCCTTCGTGGTCCAATGGTGATCTGTTCTGAAGTAAAGATATTGGTCTTTATTATTTTTAAGTTCATTTATCGGATTAACTAATTTTATATTTTCACTTAATATACTCTCTATATCTTCAATAAATTTTTCTTCATCATCTACAGGTGCATCCTTTGGTAGACTTTCTTCTAGAACCTTTGTAGCTGTAGGTACAAGCATAAAGGTAGTATTAACACCTTGAAGGCTATCTACAAAGCTGTTTATTGCTTGAACTTTAGCTTCTGTTTCTTCCTCTGGTCTTATTTTAAAATCCTGAAGCAGTTGATGATTCTTTCCAATAAATACTCCTTGTTTTTCATCCTTACCAGCTAAAGTATCTAATGTTGACTTGAATCTTACAAAGAAATTTCTTCCTGCAAATTGATCTGAAATGTAACTCTCATAATTCTTTACATAGGTTCCTTCTATAAAACTACTAATTGTAAAGTCAGGTTTTGTTTTCAGATTTCTATTCTCCTCCTCTGAAAAATCTTTGTCTTTTGTAATGATATTTAAAAGAGCTACTACTCCAATATATAAAGCGAAACCTCCAGCCATAAGCACTTTGTAAGCTTTATCATAACTTCTTTTTTTCTTCATTATCCATCATCCTCCCATCCTAAAATCTAAAGTATAGGAAAGGATTATAACTTTCACTAATTAGATATGCTGTTGAGATAAATAAAACTGTAAGGTTACATAAAACAACTGCCACGACACCGTTAAATTCATACTTTGTTTTAAGCTTATTTATTAAACTTCTTATGATAGTGGTTGATGCTAAAATACCTACTACCAATACTATAAAATTAGTTCTAAGTGTATATTTTGCCATGCTGTCAACCAGAGCATTTCCTCCAAAACCAAACATAACCTTAATATAATCTAAAGCTCCACCAAGGGTTACCGCTTCAAAAAATACCCAGCTTACAACCACTAAGACTAATGTATATAGATGAGAAATGACAGCAGGTACTTTATCTAATATTTTTCCTAAAAATAATTTTTCTAAAAATATTAAAGCGCCAAAATATAAGCCCCATACAATAAAGTTCCAACTAGCTCCATGCCATAACCCAGTGGCAAACCACAAAATAATAATATTTCTAAGCTGAATCCTTATTCCCCTTCTATTTCCTCCAAGGGGAATATAAATGTAGTCCCTAAACCATGACCCAAGGGATATGTGCCACCTTCTCCAAAACTCTGATATACTTCTAGACATATATGGATGTTTAAAGTTCTCTAAAAACTCAAGCCCCATTATCTTCCCAAGCCCTATGGCCATATCTGAATATCCACTAAAATCAAAGTAAATTTGAAGGGTAAATGCAATTATTCCTATCCAAGCTGTTACTACAGATAACTCTCCCGTTTGTATAGCCTTTATATCACTCCAAATTAAACCTAAATTATTAGCTAAAAGTACCTTTTTCCCTAATCCGCCTATAAAGCGCTCTACGCCCTCACCAAACTTGTAAATAGATTCCTCCCTATTCTTAAGCTGCTCTTCTATATCACTGTACTGAACAATAGGTCCTGCAACAAGTTGTGGAAACATTGAGATATATGCTCCAAAATTAATAATATTTTTCTGTGCTTTAACCTTTCCCATATATACATCAGCAACATAGGATATTAGCTGAAACGTATAAAAAGAAATTCCCAGTGGCAATGGAATTTCTCTTATTTTAAGAGATGTTCCTAAAATACCATTAATATTTGCTATTATAAATCCGTAATATTTAAAGAAAACTAAAACACTTAAATTTAATACAATGATAGTTACAAAAATAAATCTTTGTTTTCCCTTATCCTTTCGATTACTTTGGATTAAAATGCCTCCAAAATAATCTACTACTATAGACCCAATCATCAAAAACACATAGACTGGCTCTCCCCAGGCATAAAAAACTAAGCTTAATATAAGTATGACCATGTTTCTCCATGACTTTGGAGCTACATAGTAAGTAATTACGGCCAGGGGTAAAAACATAAATAAAAATATTATGCTGCTAAAAACCAATTTGCTCACCCCAATTTAATATATTCTTTAGTTAAAATTCTTTATCTATAATCTTTTCAATTTTCGCTGCTTCTTCTGAAGCAACTAATATTAAATAATTTCCTCTGATCTTCAATATTTTGTTTTGTATTAACTCATATTGATCCGGTCTATAGTTTTCAAAACTGTTAGCTGACTTCTCTAGTCTAACTTCCACCTTTTCCTTAAGCTCAATTAAATCATCCTGTGATTTAGCCTTTAAAATTAAAATCTCACTGGCATCCATATTAGTTTTTGGTGCAAAAAAGATAAAATCTTCTATCTGATTTTTATTAATGTAATAAAGCTTTCTAAGTCTTTTTATATCACCTTCAACCATGTTAGTTAAGTCAGCAGAATCTAATATTTTGGTTTTAAGAGTAGCCATATCTGGCTCCTTAATCTTTAAAACATTGTAAAGTCCTATAAAAGTAATTAATACTATCGATGCTAAAATGAAATATCCTCTTTTATAACTTTTCATAACAACTTAACTCCAATTCTATTTATTCATAAAGCCCCTAAGATATCCTAACCACTTATCATAAAATTCCCTTTTGAAGTGAATTCCATCTGCTTCATGAAGACCGCTGTCTTCTCTTGCTAAATGACTAATATCTACATAAGTTACTCCTGTCTCACCACATATCTGCATTACAACTTCTCTAAATCTAGTTAAATTTTCATTAGTAAGCCTTGAATTTGTCTCTATTGCTTTATCTGTTACAGGTAATGGTGATTGAACATATATCTTGGTGTTTGGAAGACGATTCTTTATTTCTTGAATTAAAGCTTTATAATCCTCCTTAAACCTTTCAATAGAATTCCACTCTGCTGTTTCCTCAAATAAAATAACGTCATTCATTCCATACAGTAGAACTAAATTTTGTGGCTGAATTCCTTCTAATGTAGAAATATGATTCATTGCCTTTCTCACTGTATCCCCCATATAAGCTATAACATTATATTCATCCACAATTTGATTAAAAGACAGACTTTCCGTTATAGAATCTCCCATAAAAACAGTATCACTATACATAGATCTGAAGTCACCACTTTCTATAGCTTCTAAATCTCCACTCTCCATAGATTCTGAATCCACTTTTTTATGATGTTCATCTATTTTAGCTTCTACCATACTTAAATCCATCTGTTCCAGTTGAAGTAGATATTCCATGCCCTTTTCACCATCATCATTATTACTTACATTACTTCTACATCCTACAGCTACAAGAATTGTGAGGAACGCTCCAATCAAAATTAATAGTCTTATAAGTCTCTTCTTTTTATGTGTTTTCCTTTGCTTCATTTTCATTTTAAATTCCTTCTTTTCTTATTCATCTACCTTAAATTTTAGTACAATTTTTCATACATAAGGTTACAAAATATTTAATTTTTCTCCACTATTTTTTCTTTCATTATTTTTAATTTATTTTTTCCATTATATTTTTACATATTAAAACTTTTTTTAAAAATAAAAGGGTTATGTTTAAATCCCTTTTAAACATAACCCCATATTGATTTTATTATTTCTTATCCTAATATTAACTTATCTTTTAATCTATCATTTGAAAGAATATACTTAAATACCATTACTCCCAAAATTGAAACTACTACAAACTCTCCAACTGCTACTTGTATAACAGAAAGCCAAAATGGAAGCTGAAGGACATAATATAACTCTGCACCAACTATAAACCCATTTACAATTGCTGCCCATACAGAAGAAACAAATAAAATTAATGTAATATTTTTCACATCTCTTTTAATCATAAACTGTTTAGTTAAATAAATCATAACTAAAGCTAAGAAAGTTGCCCCTGTTCCACAAACCACATCTACCATTCCCATGGTAGTAAATAAGAAGTTAGATACCGCACACCCTACTGTTAATGGGATAAGATATAAAACATCCACAAATATTAATAAAACTAAAATCTCTGAAATTCTAAACTGAATATTACCAAAAGATATTGGAGCAAAAACTCCTGTTACAGCTACATATATGGCTACAATAAGTGCCATTTTTACTAGCTTTAATGTTTTTTGATTAGTGTTCATAAATATAATACCTCCTGAATTTCACAGACCTGCTCCCAGCATTTTATCTCATTTTAAGATAAAACAATGAAATCTATGTCACCTCAATTAGCCATACTCCCGTCTTAAATACAACAAGGCATTATATTTTCCCACAAACAAGCAAATCAAATACACAATTCTTCTAAAGTTAAGTGGAAAAAATAAAGACTGCCACTTTCATGACAGCCTTGTAATCTTCAAATAATAAATCATTTATCGTAAAAATTAAGCTATAACTTTGTTCAAGGAACTAAAATTATAACATACCGATCAATGATAAAAAGATTTCAATGCCGTAGTTTTATTTAAAGGCAGGAGGCTTACGAACTGCCTATGTTTTGTTTTTACCTAAATATTATACAAAAAAAAAAGGTGAAGTACAAGTCTTCACCTTGTAGAAATCTTATATTATTTTAGTCTTCTTCCAATTTCCTCTAAGCATGCCTTTGCTTTATCCATGATTGGAATAATCTTTCCCTTTTTATCTTCTTTAACTTTACTTATACTTTTATTTAATCCATCATACTTAGCCTGCAAAAGCCTTTCTGTATGATCAGGATATGTTTTTAACATCTTAATATACTCATCTGTAATACTGTCGTATGCTATCATGTCATCAATAGCATCAGCTACTTCATTATAAATATTAATCTTTACCAAGATTGGCGCCTCATCCTTTGCTCTATCAAAATGCTTTCGCTTAACCTTCCATGGTTTTGGAATGTCTTGCTCAAGGTTATCAGCTTCACTTTCAAAAATAACAAGGTTTTTAATAGCTTCCCTCTGCTCAATTATATCAAAATGTCCAAGATATTCAGTTGCTTTTGCCTTTTTTATTATTGTGTTAAAGTCCATAAACCCACATCCTTTCATTGAATTATATAATTCTATATATTTCTGCTTTTTCCTCTTTATTATATTCATAAAAATTAAATTAAATACATAAAATTACGTCTCATTGCATTTAAAGGAATAAGTTCGCACATCCAAATCATAGATTTATTTTTAATAGGAGACTCCTACTCACTGCGTTCGGAGGAGTAAGTTCCACTACCCAAATCAAAGATTTGGAGTGTCACTTATGTTAAATTTAGGTTAAATCTTGCCCAATCTATGTTAAACCTATGTTAATTCTATTAAATTCCCTTTAATTTTATTGTATGTTTAATGTATAAATACATAATATAAATACAAATTATTTGATGGAGGTTACATCATATGGACTTGTTTTTAGTAATTAATCTTCTTGGTGGACTTGGACTTTTCCTATTCGGTATGAAAATGATGGGAGATGGTCTTGAAAACTTTGCAGGAGATAAACTTAAAGGCATATTTGACAAAATAACATCGAATCCTATAAAAGGAGTTATAACTGGTGCTGTAGTTACTATGCTTATTCAAAGTAGTAGTGCTGCTACAGTTATGGTTGTTGGTTTCGTTAACTCTGGAATTATGAATCTTATGCAGGCTGCATATGTAATTATGGGAGCTAACATTGGAACAACAATTACAGCTCAACTTATAACCTTTAACTTTTCTACAATAGTTCCAGTATTCATAGCAGTAGGTGCTGCATTTGTACTATTTAATAAAAAGAAAAACCTTAAAGAACTTGGATACATAGCTCTTGGTTTCGGTATACTTTTCCTTGGATTAAATAACATGTCTGGGGCAATGAAGCCACTTAGAGATTCTGCTGTGTTTACAGACTTAATTCTTGGATTAAGAGGTCATGCAATATTAAGCTTACTTCTTGGTACAATGATGACTGCTGTAATACAAAGTTCATCTGCTGTTACAGGTATATTGGTTGCTTTAGCATCATCAGGAGTAATTCCTATAGACGTTGCAATTCCAATTCTACTTGGAAGTAACATTGGAACATGTGTTACTGCTTTAATATCAAGCCTTGGAACAACAAATGCTGCTAAAAAGGCTGCTTTAATTCACTTATTCTTTAACGTAATCGGTGCCTTAATATTCTTAATACCACCAATTACAAGTTTATTACAAACTACTGTGACAACTCTTTCACCTGGTGTTGATGGAGATATAGTTGCTAGGCAGATTGCAAACTCTCACACCATATTTAACGTAACAAATACAATCTTAATATTACCATTCACTAAATATCTCGTTGCTCTTGTAAACAGAATTCTTCCTGAGGATGAATCAGAAGAGCTTCCAAAGGTTAAGTTCATTGATGACAGACTTTTAGAAACTCCATCAATAGCTTTTGGTCAATCAACAAATGAAATTGCTAGAATGGGTAACTTAGCTAAGAAAAACTTACAATATGCTTTAGATGGTTTTATGGATGGTAAATCTGATTTAGTTGATAAAGTATATAAAAACGAATCTATAATAAATTTACTTGAAGGTGACATTACAAGATATCTTGTTAAACTTTCAAACTCAGATATTAGCGATATCCAAAGAGCTCAACTTGCTTCATACTTCCATGTGGTTAATGATATAGAGCGTATTGGAGACCACGCTGAAAACATAGCTGACTTCGCTAGAGAAAAAATAGATAAAAATCTTAATTTCTCTGAAGATGCAATAAATGAAATTCGTAATATGTCTAAACTTTGTATAACTGCCCTTGATAGTAGCTTAGCATGCTTTGAAAACTGCAATAAAGAAGGTGCTACAGAGGTTAGAAAACTTGAAGAAAAAATCGATATATCTGAAAAAGACTTAAGAAATTCTCATATCAGAAGATTGAACAGCGGAATCTGTAACGCAACTGTTGGTACAATGTTCCTAGACTTAATCAGCAATCTAGAAAGAGTTGGCGACCACTCTATGAACATAGCTGAAATTCTAGCTGAAAACTAAATAATCAAGTCTTTAAATATAAAGTTCTAAAGCATTAATTATCAATGCTTTAGGGCTTTTCTTTTATTTCAAACACTAAAAATGCTTACTTCAGCATAACCTTAAGAAAAGTTAAGATTATATAAATATTAATTTTATATTTATAGATTATATTAAATATAAAGGTGTATTTAAAAAGTGGAAGTTTATGAATATATTAATTTTAACTTCCGCTTTTGGATGGAATGTTATAGTTAAAGATTGGCATTGCAACACCACATCCCATATAATTACTACTAAACTCTTAAAAAGAACAAAGAATGGCAGCATTATCTGTCTTCATGATGGAAGAGGTATAAATAACGCACCTCAACCAACAATTGAAGCTCTCGAAAAAGCTATTCCTGTTTTTTTAAATAAAGGTTATACTTTTGTTAATGCAGACGAACTCTACAAACAGTTTATTTATTAATTTTTGAGGTGTAATTTATGAAACAACGAATTCTTGTAGTTGAAGATGATGAAGATATCATAAAACTATTAAAGCTTTATTTAGAAAATGACGGCTATGATGTTATCAGTTGTACCAATGGCATTGATGCTTTAGAAATTCTAAAAAATATTAAAATAGATCTAGCTGTGCTAGATATAATGATGCCTAAAATGGATGGCTATGAATTAACAAAACGTATACGGCAACTTAGTAATCTACCAGTAATTATTCTATCTGCTAAAAATGAAGTTAGTGATAAAGTTTTAGGACTTTCCATTGGTGCCGATGATTATATGACAAAACCTTTTAACCCACTAGAAATTATAGCTCGTATAAAATCAAATCTAAGACGTTTCTATGATTTAAACAAAGAAGAACAATCCAAAGAAGCTTCAGATAAAATTATTATCGGACCTATCGAATTGGATTCAACTAATTTCACTGCTAAAAAAAATGGTATGGAACTTTCCTTAACCCCAACAGAATACAGAATACTTCATCTTCTAATGAAGTCACCTGGCAGAGTTTATACAAAACTCCAAATTTATGAGCACATTAAAGGTGAGTACTTCGAAAGTGATGATAATACAATTATGGTTCACATCTCTAAACTAAGGGATAAAATCGAAGATAACCCTAAAAATCCAGTTTTCATTAAAACAGTACGGGGGGTTGGCTATAAAGTTGAGAAGAAATAAGCGTGAAAAAGGTCATTTTTATTGGCTTTTGGCAAGAAACTACATTTCCTTTACCTTAGCCCTTGTAGTAAGTTTTTCTTTCATTGTCATAGCTGCTACTCTAAGAATTTCAGGAGTTGTAAAAAAAGATGAAAATGCTAGCCCTGATTTATATCTGGATATTCTTAAGAGTGGCAGGTATGATGAATTTCCTGTTGAGGACTTATTAGATGTAGATGGCTCTATTGTTATTCTAGATGAAAATCTAAACCCCATATACCAAAGTCATGATAATATTAATACAACCTATAGTTCAAGAGATTTACTTTTCATACCTGATTATGATATAAATTCCTATACTCATGTAGAGGAGTATCTCGACGCCAATGATAAAAAGAGAATTTTAGTAACCTCTTATGTATATAGTGATAAAACTGCTGTTAACCAAGAATTTTGGATTTTTGATGATGACCTCAATGTAATTTACAACACAAGAAATCTAGGCATCTCAAATCTGACCTCTCTAGAATATTCCTATTTAACTAGAAATGTAAATAATTCATTAGAGGCTATGAAATATCTATTCAAAGGCAATGATAGTAAAAATTATATAATGATTCTTCTAAAACCTATTATAAGTAATAGAACTTTACTTAAAGTTTCACATACCATAAGATATACCCTATGGGCATTTTTAATAATATATTTAATAATGATAATATGCTTTATCTATTGGCTTCATAGAAAAGTAAGTAAGCCTCTTACCCTTCTCGATGAAGCAATTCTTAACTTTTCTACTGGTGATTATGAAATGGGAATAAACTATGCTGGTCCAACAGAATTTGTACAGATATGTGATAATTTCAACCGCATGGCAAGGCGTTTATCTGAAAGCGAGGCTCAAAAGAAAAAGCTTGAGGATGAAAAAAAGAAAATCCTCGCTAATATATCCCATGATTTAAAAACTCCAATCACAGTAATTCAAGGTTATTCTAAAGCAATCTGTGATAACATAATTAAAGATGATCAAAAGGATATATATTTAAATATAATTTATCAAAAATCACAATCACTGACAGAGCTTATTGAATCATTTAGTGAATATAATAAGCTAGACCACCCTAAATTTAAATTAAGTTTAAGTCAAATTGATATCTGTGAATTTTCAAGGGAATACTTAGCAGAAAGATACGATGAGCTTGAAGTAGCTGGCTTCCTATTAGATGCAAATATTCCTGAAGAACTTCTTCTATGTAACATTGATTCTTTTCAATTAAAACGAGCATTTGAAAATATTATTTCAAACTGCCTTAAATATAATCCTAAAGGAACTACACTATTTTTTAATATCACTAAAATAGGCAACATGGTAAAGATAACCTTAGGTGATGATGGAATTGGAATTCCCAAAGAAGTAACTAAACATATCTTTGAACCATTTGTGGTTGGAGATGATTCGCGAGGTACCAATCAAGGTTCTGGCTTAGGACTTGCTATTGCTAAAAAGATAGTTAATGAACATCAAGGAAAAATAACCCTAATAGTTCCTCCTACTCATGGCTTAAACACTGAATTCGAAATTCTACTTCCACTAAACTCAAATAAATAACTACTTCATTAAAATAAAAATAGAAACTCCTCTGGAGTTTCTATTTTTTTATTTAAAGGAATTACTATGTAATTCCAATCTTGATTTTTCATTCTTCATCTAAATAATAAGTGTATTCTTTATACCATTTTCATGAACTATTAATTCAAGCTCCTTCATATACTCAGTTGTTGGACTTACAGCATTCAATAAATCCTTTCTTACACCCATTGGTCTATATTTTATCAACTTATATTGTATTTCTGGATTTATACTTGCTAATAACTTGCTCCCCTCATCAACAGTTCGCTTATTATCAAGTATCCCTGGTACAACTACAGTTCTTATTTCATATATCTTATCCAATGCACCAAGTTTTCTTATATTTTCTATAACTATTTCATTATCAAGACCTGTCAGCATTTTATTTTCTTCTGAACTAAATGCCTTAAGATCAATCATGGTTTTATCAGTTACAGCTAAAAGCTCTTCATTTTTATAGATAGGTGTTGAGCCATTTGTATCCATAAAAGTTGTTAATCCCAACTTCTTGACTTCAGTAAATAACTCTATTAAAAAGTCACTTTGAAGGCTGCACTCGCCTCCTGATACTGTAATTCCTGATATGAAAAATTTTACCTTTTCTATTTTTTCAAGAATATCTTTAACTGTTAACTTAGATATTTTAGGGCTGCTATTATTTTCACAGGCTGCCACACACTTATCACAGTTTACACACTTATCAATGTCATACTCAACTTGTCCATCTATCATTGTAATTGCACCAACTGGACACTCAGACACACATTTTCCGCAGCTTATACATCTATTTATTGTTTCTGGATTATGACAGTACAAACAGTTATAGTTACACCCTTGAAGAAATATAGCCATTCTATTTCCTTCTCCATCTACATTACTGAAAGGTATAATTTTATTAATATATCCTATAGTTCCTTTTCTCTTTTCCATGCACTTCTCCCACCCTCTATTAAATTTATAATTTATAATTTATAATTTAGGATGAAATTCCAACGGAATTTCTTTAATTTAAATTTAAAGAAATCCAGCATAGCTGGATTTCTTCCTCAATTCTTAATTCTTAATTCTTAATTCTTAATTCTAGTAGTTATTTTTTTCTTCTCTTAATTTTCTTTCAAGGATTTTAGAATTCTTAGCAGCTCCATACCCAAGAACTACTGTGTCATTAAGAACCTGCTCTCCTTTTGATAAAGCTTCAATATCAGAACGCTTAACAAGGTATCCTGTAATTCTTATAACATCACAGTCATCACAGTATAATGAGAAGTATCTTAAGCCTACATTAAATCCACCTTTAATAATATCTAGGATTGATTTTGGATTGTTTTTAGCCATTTCATCAAACTTAAAGATATCGCCTATTCCTGATGGGAAGTATTTGTGGAACACAGCACTTTGAACTAAGTGGTCATATATTGGTGGCTCTTCTCCTATTGGAATTCTACATCCTGGACTTGTTCTAGCATCAGAATCAATTCCAACTTGTGCATGAAGTAGATAGTGATTATCTGTTGCTTCACAGTATGGTACTATATGGGCATTTACTCTATGATACATTGCCTTTATAATAGTTTCACCTAACTCGTTAGCTTCTTTTCCATATCCAAATCTGTCTTTTTGTTCTGTAGCACCAAGAAGAGTATTTACGCACTCTGCTAGCCCTACTAAGCCAAACATAGCACTAAATCTATCTCTTGATAATAATCCTTCTCTAACTAAGAAGCTAGATTCAAAGAAAGTGCTTTCCTCCACTATAAATTTAACTCTCTTATCCATATAATCAAGAATTGCATCTACAGCGTCTGGTAGTAATGTATTTAAGAAGTGGTCTGTGTTATAAGCCATATCAGCAAGCTTAGAAAGTACCATTCTTACTAAAGTATAGCTTCCGCCTCCAATATTTAATCCATTGTAGCAGCTTACTATTCCATAGTTTTCTCCTAAATCTGAAGAGAATATCTCATGGTTAGCAAAGCTTGGCTTAGCACAAGATAATGCTGTTTTTATAGCTTCTACAGCAAATTCATCTGGTGTTTCTTTTGAGTATTTTAATGTTATATTTGGAGTAGAATTTTGAAGTTCTCTTTCAACCTCTAATATAATTCTTCCTGCCTTAGTTGCAGCTGGTCCTATATTAGCGTGACAAAAAGAATCTGTAATAGTTCTATCTATATGCTTTAAAAAGAAAGTTATAGCCTTTCTCGCTTCAGCTTCGTCCTTTACATATGGCTCTAATAAAGTATCAATATTTCCAACATATACAGGGAAAGATGTTACTGATGGAACATGCTTGTACAGAATAAGAAGATTATTTACAGCTTCCCATATGTCTGTAGCAGGTTCTAATCTTAAGAACTTACTTCCATTTTCCATAAACTTTTCATAATCTGGCACAATATATCTTGGTCTATATGGAGCATTTCCTTCTCCGAGATCACAAATAACTCCAGCCTCTTGATACATTTTTGTTTTACTTGTTTTGTCCAATACCTGTATAGAATTTTCAGCTTCTCTTGCTAAGTTTAAAACCTTCATCTCATAAGTTAAGGTAGTATCTTTTATGATGTCCATAACTCTATTACTCATTTCATTCACTCCTGCTCATACCATTTATTAAATATGCTTTAAATTTTGAAAAATCTTTAATTATATTACTAGTATACTATTAACTCCTAATTACCGCTACATTTTTCGACACTAGTAATAATTAATAAATATATATGCTACACAACATAATCTCTACAATAATATTATAATATAAAGTAAATATATTTTCTATATATTGTAAATAATAATTATTAATTAATTCTATTTATCAAATCTTGAAAATTTTATAATAATTATTCTCACATAAAACCTCAAATTTGTTTATACTATTAGTATGTACATTGGAATGTGAGGTCTTAACATGAAGATAGGTATTATATCTGATACACACACGCGTAAACATTTTTCTAAGTTAAAGGATTTTTTATTGAAGAATTTTAAGGATGTTGATTTAGTCATTCATGCCGGTGATTATACTTCAACTGAAGTAATCACATTACTAAAAGAACGTGGAGATTTCATTGGTGTATATGGCAATAATGATAAATCCAAGCTAAGAAGCCTTCTGTCAGATAAGCATATTGTAACTCTAGAAAACTTTCGAATCGGAATCTGTCATGGTGATGGTCCGAAGAAAAATACATTAGATAATGTTATGGAGACATTTAAGAATGATAACCTGGACATAATTATCTTTGGCCACAGCCATAAAGCTTGTATTTTTACTAAGAATAAGACTATGTACTTAAACCCTGGTTCTTGCACAAGTAAACGAAAAGAGCCATGGTTCTCTTATATAATATTAGAACTAAAGAAAGATTGTCCTATAAATGCATCATTAAAATTCTTCTGATTTTTAACTTATGAATACAGGTCCTATTTTATTGCTATAGCAAAGGCTATTAATACTTAATTTAATAAGTATTAATAGCCTTTGTTCTTTATACATATCCGTAAATTCCTCTTACTGAAACTTCGCCTGAAAGAACCTTATGAAAGGTTCCATCTTCATGTTTTACTATTAACTCTCCATCTTCATCAATATCTATAGCAGTACAAATAGTCTCCTTGCCACCACTTATAACTTTCACTTCCTTACCAATAAGTACAGAACCTTTTCTACAAATATTTATTACTTCTTTAATTGATCCTGTACTTTTAAATAAATCATAATAGTATTCTATATAATTTAAAACCTTTGCTGTAAGTTTTTTTCTGCTAACTTCTTCATTTAACTGCAATTTTAAAGAAGTGGCCTTATCTTTTAGTTCTTTAGGGAAATCTTCCATATTAACATTAATTCCAATGCCTAGAACTATATAATTTATTCTATCCATTTCAGCATTCATCTCAGTTAATATTCCACATACCTTTTTTCCATCTACCACAATGTCATTAGGCCACTTTATCCCTGCATTAATCCCCATATCCTTCAACGCATTATATACCGCTGCTGCACCTATAATAGTAGTCTTGGGAGCTAATACTGGTGATATGTCAGGTGTTAGAACAACTGACATCCATATTCCTGTACCTTTTGGCGATTTCCATTGTCTTCCCAAACGACCTCTTCCTTTAGTTTGAGCTTCTGAAGTAATCACCATGCCATCTATAATATTTTGAGCACACTCCCTTTTAGCCTCCGTATTAGTAGAATCTATTTCTTCAAAATGAGTGAAGACTCTTCCTATATATTTTGTCTTTAAAAAAGGTGTCACTTCTGCTTCATCTATTCTGTCTGGAGTTCCAATAAGCTTATATCCCTTATTAGATACTGACTCAATTTCATATCCGGCTTCTTTCAAACTTTTCATATGCTTCCATATTCCAGCTCTAGTAATTCCAAGTTCTTCACTTAGTCTTTCTCCTGATACATATTCACCTGCATATTTCTTTAATATATCTAAAATTTTTTTCTTCATTAACAACTTACCCTTTAAACCTTATCTAACAAATTAAGTTAATATCTCTTATCTATTTTACCCATAAGTATAATTATATTTTTCAGCCATTTTCTTTTTCTTTTCTATATAATTGTTACACTTCTCAAGAAAAATTTCAATATTTCTTTCTTCTTCAGCTACTTTTTCTTTTGTCATTGTTCCTCTTCCTAATCTATCACAAATACCTAGAATAGCTACCTCTTCAATATATCCACTTTTTGCGATTTTATTATAATCTGCATACTCTAAATCCTTAACCACAAAAAGAATCTGCATATGAAGCCTAACTAAGTTTGCTACATGTTGAAAGAATTCATCTTCCCTGTTATATCCCATATCCATTAAAAAGTCCTCTGCTATTTGAAGACTAGCTTTATCATGATTATAAGATGTTATTCTACCTCTTCTTAATTTAGTTGTAGTCAATTTACCTACATCATGAAGAAGTGCACCCCACATAAAAGCCTTAGGATCTTTACTTCTATCTCTACGTTTCGCCGCTTCATCTATTACCATCATAGTATGAATCCATACATTTCCCTCTGGATGATACTTAGGATTTTGTTCTACAGTTTTAAGCTTTAAAAATAATTCAAAAGGATACTCCTTTGGGAATTGTCCGCTTTCCACCAAGTTATTAAAATATATGGAAGGTTTTTCATCCTCAACTAAATGCTTAGAAAATTCATCATAATAATTCATATCTACAGCGCCAGCATTATTGCCAACAGCTTTACTCACATCCTTTCCTATATAGTTTGTTCAATTCTAATAAAGATTATAAAGGAAACTCTTTCTCGTATTCACTCAAAGGAGTAAATTCGCATTAGCCAAATCAAAGATTTGGACACTCACTTATAGTATAAAAAAGGTTAACCCATCTTGAGTTAACCTTTTTGTGCTATAACTTAACCTGCTGGATTCTCCGCTGGTTTCTCTTCATGTTGCTCTGATTTTGCTTCTTCTGGCTTCGGTTTAGTTCCTCTTTTAATTACTTTATTTACAGTTTGATAATTATCATCATTCATTAAAATTCTTTCTGTTTCAACACCATTTGTATAAGTTACTCTATAAACTTTAACCTTATATCCAGTTGAAGGCTGTTGTTCAACTTCTTCTTTTCCTACTTCCCAAGTAGGTTCGTCTTTATATTCAGTCTTAGGCTGAGTTACACTATATACATCTCTAATAAAATCATAAGATTTTCCAGCAATAACCGATGGGTCTGAATATAAAGCAAATGTTAATGCTTTTCCTGAAGTATATCCTTCAATATATACTGGATATTCAAATGGATTTGTAAATACATAATCAATATATCCATAAGCTATCGTAGCATCCATCCCTAAATCCATATATCCAACTGGCATACTATGATTTAATCTTTGATCAGGAAGTATTCCTGATTTTACAACTGCATTATGAAGTGTTGATGAAACCTGGCATATACCTCCACCATATCCTACTTCAACCTTATTTCCTACATATACTCCACCTGGCATATACCCTTTATCTGGAGTTGTATCACCAATTAAAGTATTAAAGCTAAAGCTTTCACCTGGCATTAGTAATGTGCCATTTATTGTCTTAGCACCTAAGTATATATTAGTGCTTCTATTGGTATCAGAATCTGCATAGTAAGTAGTTGATGAAGAGATTTGAGCAGTAACCTTTTCAAGAGCCTCTCTTGTTCTTGAAGGCATATCTTCATTTATAACTGCTGCTACTTCAATATTTCCTTCTTTAGTACTTGCTACCTTTGCATTAATTTCATCTATTAAAGCTTGTACATCTAATTTTTTACCTACTACATGGTCTGTCACTGTAAATCCAGAACCATTTTTGCTTATAGTAGCATTTTGTTTCTCAATATTAATTTCACTTTCCATTGTTGAGGCTACTGTATTAATTATCTCCCCATTATATGTGAACTGAATTTCAATATCATGTGTTGATGGATTTTTTAAATATTTATATGTATCCATAACACCAAGATCCCTATTAAATTGAAAAGCCTTTTCAGCAACTTCTTCTATATTGAATTGTACATGCAAATCACTATAATTAATTGTATAAGTTTTGTCACCTGCAGTAATTGTTACTATTCTGTCACCTATTGTATTGCTGAATCTTTCATTTAAAAGTCCAATAGCTTCCTCCTTTGTTTTTCCGCTCATATCTATATCTTCAATAACTACACCAGGCAGTATTAAAGTATCATACTCTGATACAGTTTTATTGATATGCACTGATATTCCAATTACAGCTAATAGAATTACAGTTATTACGGAAGAAACTCCTATGATTATAGCTTTTTTATTAAGTGATTTTTTACTCTTTTCTTGTGATGAGGCAGTTTCATTAGCTTCACCTGAATTTTGATTCTTATCCATAGTCACATTCCTTTCCAAATAATTCAAAAATAATAATTCCTACATAAAGTATATCATACTATCATAATATATTCATTTACTTCTATATACGATTTTTTTCGCAGATAGTTCCATTTTTTGACCTCATATTATTTAATTTCATGTTTTTTTTATATGGTATACTTTATCAACAAATATCCCAAATACAAAGAAAAAATCAGCTCATATCTTGAACTGATTTTTTCTTTTAAAATTCGGTTACTTAATAATACTATTGTATTTTCTTAGTTTCACCTGAAAAATTGTCAGTTAACGTATTTTTATCCTAGCGTTCGACAACGATAGCAATACCTTGGCCACCACCTATACATAATGTAGCTAAACCTGTTTTATTATCTCTCTTTTCCATTTCATAAAGAAGAGTTGTTAATATTCTAGCTCCTGATGCTCCGATTGGGTGACCTAAAGCTATAGCCCCACCATTTACGTTTACAATGTCTGCATTTAATCCTAAATCTCTAACAACCGCTATAGATTGAGCTGCAAAAGCTTCATTTGATTCTATTAACTCTAAGTCTTCTACTTTTAAGTTTGCTTTTTCAAGAGCTCTATTTACTGCTTTAAATGGTCCATAACCCATTATTTGAGGGTCTAAACCTGCTGATGCATAAGATTTAATTGTAGCTAAATATTTTATTCCAAGTTCTTCTGCTTTATCTTTTGCCATTACTATAAACATTGCTGCTCCATCATTAATTCCCGATGCATTTCCAGCTGTAACAACACCATCTTTCTTAAAAGCCGGTTTAAGCTTTCCTAATTTCTCAATAGTTGTTCCAAATTTAGGGTACTCATCAGTATCAAAGATTACTGGATCACCTTTTCTCTGTGGTATTATTACGGGAACGATTTCATCCTTGAATCTTCCTGATTTTATTGCTGCTTCAGCCTTTACCTGGCTGTTTAATGCAAATTGATCTAATTCCTCTCTAGTTATTCCCCATTTTTCTGCTATGTTTTCTGCAGTAACTCCCATATGATAATCATTGAATGCATCCCATAAACCATCTTTAATCATTATATCAACGATATTGGAATCTCCCATTCTATGTCCCCATCTTGCTCCTGGCACTGTATATGGAGCATTACTCATTGATTCAGTTCCTCCACATAAAACAATATCTACATCTCCAGCCTTTATAGCTTGTGCCGCTAACCCTACTGCTTTTATTCCTGAACCACAAACTTTATTTATAGTTGTTGCTGTTGATTCTTCACTTAATCCTGACTTTAAAGCTACTTGTCTAGCAACGTTTTGTCCTAACCCTGCACTTAATACGTTTCCAATTATAGCTTCATCTATTTGGGTTGCATCAATACCTGATCTTTTTATAGCTTCCTTTGCAGCTATAACCCCAATCTCAACTGCTGATAACTTTGCTAAACTTCCCCCAAATGAACCTAATGCTGTTCTTGCTGCACTTACAATAACTACCTCTTTCATCTTTCCCCATCCTTTTCATATAAATAATATATTTTTTTATCAATTCATGCTCAAATGCTATACTGATTAAGCAATAAAACATAAATTGTTATTTAAAAAAATTTATACATTAATATTTAAAGCAATTCTCATGCCAACTCTCTCATTAACGCAAGCCATTGAAAATAAACCCTTTAAGAAAAAAATGATTTTTATATAGTAAACTAAAGTTTACACCCCTTACATAATATTCTAAACCTTAATTTGCGTTATTGCAAATATATATATTAAAAATTCTCAATTCTCTAAAAATTCCGACTTAAAAGAAGCTTTTTCTTTTCTCAATGATTTTTTTAATGAATTTTCGTCAAACAAAAAAAATGTGTAAACTTAGTTTACATATCAACTTAAGTTTACACATTGCCTTCCTAGATTAAACATCTAAATTTAATCTTTTTATTTTTTTATAAAGCCCTTGTCTGCTAATACCCAACCTTCTAGATGCTTCATTCTTATTACCGCTACATTCACCAATAACCTTTAAAATTAATTCTCTTTCTAATTCGTCAGTAACCTGTCTTAGCTGCTTACCTTGATTTAAAATATTATTTTTATTCCTTTGAAGAATTTTCTTAGGCAGATGCTCAGGTAAAATTTCTAACTCTGCATTTAAAAGATTTATGGCCCTTTCAATTACATTTTCAAGCTCCCTTACATTTCCTGGCCAATTATAGCTCTTCAAATATCCTATGGCCTCTTTACTTATTCCCTCACTATAGACTCCAAATTTATTACACAACTTTACTCTTAAATGCTCTGCCAATACATCAATATCATCAATACGCTCTTCTAATGAAGGTATATTTATATGCATAACATTAAGTCTATAATATAAATCTTCTCTAAACTTCCCCTCTTTAGTAAGAGCTTGCAAATTCTTATTAGTAGCTGCAATAATTCTAACATCAATTTTTCTTACATCATTACTTCCAACTCTTACAATCTCTCTTTCCTGAAGAACCCTCAAAAGCTTAACCTGCATAAAAAGAGGCATGTCTCCTATTTCATCTAGCAGTATAGTTCCACCATCAGCCAACTCAAATTTTCCTTTTTTCCCAGTCTTCTTAGCTCCAGTGAAGGCTCCTTCCTCATAGCCAAACATCTCTGATTCAAAAAGTTCTGGTGGAATTGCTCCACAGTTTATCTTTACAAAGGGCTTTCTCGTTCTCTTGCTGCTATTATGTATTGCTTCTGCTAAAAGCTCCTTCCCTGTACCACTTTTACCAGTAATGAGAACAGAAGAATCTCCCTTAGAAACAGTTTCTGCAAATTTTATCATTTCTCTAAAGTTTTTGTCTATACCAATAAGTCTATCGAAGGTATGCTCTGCTGTATTTTCGGCCTTCACACCATTCTTGTAGAACTCTAACTCCTGCTCTAAATTCATGATCTTATTGTTCAAAATCTTTAAGTTATCAATATCTTTAAACATTACCCTTCCAATAGCACCCTTTAGCTCACCATTTATAACCATAGGAACCCTCATTGATACCATCTTGTGTCCACTAATTTCTTGAATAGTTCCAATCTCATTAGAACCTGCTTGTGCAATAAGATGAAGTCTTGTATTTTCAATAACCTCAGTAACATGCTTGCCCTCTGGGTTTTCACAACCTAAAAATTCCTTGTATCCGTCAGTCATCATTATAATTATTCCATTTGTATCAACAATAACTATATATTCTCCTAAGCTATTTAAAGCCCAGTTGAGAATTTCCTGATTAATATTCATAAAATCCTCCTAGTATTTATCTTCAGATACAGCTTATAAAATTAAGACATCCACTGGCTATCAGCACCATATATTTTTTTAAGATGTTTAACTGCGAACTCTCCAGTTATACCTACAAATATTCCTGTTCCAATCCCTGCTATACTCATTACTGGGAGATACAACATCACACTCATTGTTTGTACAATAAATGCCGATGCAAGTAATTGTCCAACATTATGGAATACAGCTCCAGCACAGCTAACTCCAATTATGCTGACATTACCTTTGAATAACCTTTTAGTAAGCACCATCATTAAGTAGCTTAGCACTCCCCCTGAAAGACTATAAAGTAATCTTGATAAGCTTCCTCCAAACATTACTGAAAGAAGAATTCTTAGAAACAATACTAAGAAAGCTTCTCCATCCTTTAAAGTATAAAGAGCTATAACTGTGATAATATTTGCAAGACCAAGCTTTGCACCTGGAGTTATAAATGGAACTGGTATCATATTTTCAAATATATGTAGAACTAAAGACATTGATACTAGCAAAGCTATATATATCATTTTTCTTAAATTCATATTACTATTTCTTGTACTCATATTTTCACTCCTATTGAGAAATTACATCTTGATCCTTATCTGCATTGTCTGTCCCAACAACTTCAATAATTACTCTGTGAGGAAGACATACAATCATATCACCTAGTTTCTTTGCGACCCCTTGATAAACACAGACTCCATCACTACAATCAGCCTCAACTATAGCTATTCCTCCATCACGAACCTGAATTTTATTATTTCCTTCACTGGTTTCAATTACAAACTCATCATCCTTCTTAGCTGATAAATCTATTTCAGTCAAAACTTTACCATTAACCGTAACAATTGCATATAACTTACTTTCGTCAATATCTTTGCTTTTATTTTTAAACATAAGATATGGCACAAAAGAAACAACTAACAATAACCCTATTATTACTACATCTAACCTTTTCATTATTTTCATTATTTTCATACGTTCAACACCTATCTTTTGATTTATTTTATGAAACCCCTTTTCATATTCATTTGAAGGAGTAAGTTCGTGTAAACCAAATCAAAGATTTGTACACTCACTTATAGTATACGTAAATAATTATAACAGTATTGAATATATTTTTACACGTATTTTTTGTTAATAAAATAACTTTTTCTACAAAACACTTCAAATATCATAAAATATTGTTACAATTATTTTAATTACATTTACTCTTTACTTCAATTCAGCTATAATTGTAATCGCGAAACCACATATAATATATGTAAGATAAAATTCAGGAATCAGTATTTCAGATCTCATATTGAAATATACTAACTTACTAAAATTGTTATTATACATCTCTTATGCAATCTAGAATCGCCTATAAAAAGGGGGGAATAATCTATGAAAAAACGAATTATATCTTTAATCTTTGTCTCTATTTTAACTACCACCATGATGGTTGGATGTGGAGATAAATCTCTTCAAGATGGAACCTATACTGCAGAAGATTTAAAATATGATGCTCATGGCTGGAAGGCTTCTGTAACAATAACAGTTTCCAGTGGAAAAATCTCTGATGCCAAATTTGAATATACAGCCGAAGACGGTACAACTAAAAGCGGAAATGTATCTTACGGTGAAACCATGGCCTTATCAACAGGTATAACCCCTGATGAATATATGGCTCAATATACAAAACAACTTATAGCTACACAAGATGCTGAAAAAGTAGATGTAGTTACCGGTGCTACAACATCCCACAATGATTTTAAAACTTTAGCTACTGCCGCTATTAATGCTGCAAAGGCTGGAGATACTAACACTACTGAAGTTGAATTATACAAATAAACTAATTTAGTACTAAATATATAGGAGGCACACATGAAGCATTTAAAAAAAATTTCCTGTTTCTTAGCTGCACTTATGATTCTAACACTATTTGTTGGATGTTCTAAATCAAAAGTTCCAGCTGAACCTACAAAAAAAACAGCCCTAGTATTAGGAACTGTATGTACTATAACCTTATATGATAGTGACGATACTGCAATTATAGATGAAGCAATTGCTAGACTTTCAGAACTAGAAGATATCCTTAGTATTAACAAAACTGGTACTGAGCTAGATAAAGTTAATGAAATGGCAGGTATCGAGCCTGTAAAAGTATCCGCAGATACCTTAAATGTAGTAAAAAAAGGCCTAGAGTACTCTTCTCTATCTAATGGTACTCTTGATATAACCGTTGGACCACTAGTCAAATTATGGGGCATTGGTACTGAATGGGCAGCTGTTCCTTCTCAAGAAGATATAGATGTTGCTAAAAACCTAATCAACTATAAAGATGTAGTTATAGATGAAGCCAATAGCACTATATTCTTAAAAAATCCTGGTATGATTATAGACTTAGGTGCCATTGCAAAAGGATACGCTGCTGATGAAGTAGTTAGACTTCTAAAAGATGAGGGTGTTAAAAGCGCTATAGTAAATCTAGGTGGAAATATCTTTGCTTTAGGAAAAAAGGTTGACGGCAGTGACTGGAAGGTTGGCGTTCAAAATCCTGAAAAGGACGGAGAGTCAACAATTGGATACGTAACTGTAGATAATAAATCTGTTGTTACTTCTGGAGTATATGAGAGATATTTTGAAGAAGACGGTAAAAAATATCATCATATCTTAAGTCCAGAAACTGGTTTCCCATATGAAAATGAGATCCTTGGAGTATCTATCATATCTAATGCTTCCATCGATGGAGACTCACTTTCAACAACCTTATTTGCTCTTGGTATAGAAGAAGGTCTTAAGCTTATAGAGTCAATCGACGGCGTAGATGCAATCTTTGTTACAAGGGACCACAAGCTTCATATGACAAAGGGATTTGAAGAAATATTTACATTAACAAATACAGATTATTCCGTTGCTGAATAATAAAAAACACTTTGTAAGATTTTATTCTTACAAAGTGTTTTTTATTGAGTGCCCAAATCTTTAATTTAAACAATAACATTTATCTTTGCTGTAAACTACCCCTACTTCAATTTCCTTGCTATATTTTAAAGCTTCAATTTCAACAAACACCATTTTTGCTTCAACAGATACATTTCTCTTTTCAATTTTAGCATACGCTTCATCAATAGCCTCAATAGCACTCTCCACCATTGCCTTCTCTTTAGCTACACATTCCTTGGCTCCTTGGAATATGTTATCTATTATCTCTTGAAGCTTATCTTCTAGAAATCCTAACTTCTCTTCAATGTTCTCTATAACTGATTTGCTTATATTATCTTTATTTTCTAATACAAGTGTTTTTATTTTCGTCCTAAGGTTTTCAGCCTTTTCTTCATTCTTTAAGAACATAACCTTAATTCCTTCTTTTACTGCACTAAACAAATTCTCATTAGGAATTATCGCAACCCTATAACTTATACTTTGAAGATATGACTCATAATTCACTAAAAACTCTTGTATTATTTCATCTAATTCCTTAACCTCTATAGTAAACATATTTTCAGCAAACTCTGGATAAGATGAAATAAGTGTTTTTCTATTGTCTGAAATCCTTTCTATGGTTTCCTCATGGAAGCTATAATACTTAGAATACTTAGCAACATAAACCTGGAACTGTTCCAGCATTAACTTATAAATATTCTTTGTACACCAAACCTCTACTGCCCTTGATAAAATTTCCTCTGCCTTTTCTTTTAAAGTATCCGCATCTTCTAAATCATCAATAGCAACAAATCGTGTTTGAAGTAAATCTGGTATCACTGACACTATTTTTTCTCCAGCATATTTTCTTAAAAATTCTATATCCTTATTAACCTTATTACTAAACTCTTTATGATTATTATTTAACTCCTCTTCAATATAAGAATATTCTCTACCAGATTCAGAAACTATATAACGCTTTTCTTTAAAGGTAGCCTTAACAGCCTTAATATCACTCTTAATAAAATTTAGTGCATCTAAAATATCATTATTAAACATTTTAAACTTATGCTGTATTATACTCTCCGGTACTTCTCTTGCCATGAAACTAAGTACTTCCTTCTTGGACTTTAGGTCTTTCATATTAAGCACCTCTATATTTTCGAAGGTCAATAAACTTTTTATCATTGCTTCATTATAACTTAAAGTACCTTCACTAAATCCGTCCTCTTCACTATTAATTAGTATTAAAACTTTATTTTTCAAACTTTCCTTCAAGATATGCTTCATATAGGTTATATCCATATCTCGTAACTCTCTATGTCCATCAATAACAATTACATTTAAATCTGTTAACCTTGCTAGACCCGAATTTTCATAAGTCATCATGCATATACCAGAATTTAATAATCCTTCTTTTACTATTATTTCATGACTATACTTATCACTTATGTGGTGTTCTACCTCCATAGGTTCACCTGTTACAAACACAATATCCTTACCCTTGTGAAAAATATTTTCACCAACAGCTTTATTAATTATTGCAGCAACCTTTTCATCTTCAAGATTACTAATTCCTATGATCATCTTATTTGAACCATTTCTTGCTATATCTAAATTCTTTATATTATTCTCAATGCCATATTCCTTTGATAAAACTTCTAGGTTATCATATAAATAGTTCCATGGATATGCATCTAACTCATATGAATCTTCTTTAATCTTTTCTTTACAAATTGCTAAACATTGCTCTACATATGGATAAATATCTTTATTTATATTTGTAACTTCAATAATAGCTTGTAATTTAGCTGCACTTTCTAAGCCTTTTTCATAACTTCCATTTTGGACTGCAGTATTCATTAAATATAAAGTAAAATCGAACTCATATTGTCTTAAATAACCTTTTTCATATTTCTCAACTCTAATATCCTCATAAATATTTTTTAGAACAAGAATAGCTTGTCCACAAGCACTAAAATCACTTCTTTTTACTTTATTAAAACATTCCCTTAAATAATCTAAAACCTTAACCTGTGTTAGTTCAACGCCTCGTACATTCATGTATAATGTGTAGGCTATAGTACTCCAATCAACTATTTTTAAATCTAAAATTAGAAGGTTTAAGAAACCAATTATTTTATGTACACATTCAGCATTAAGCTCCTCAGCTTCCCTAGAAATAGTATTTACTATATTAACCCAATGGGTTATATCATTTTTTATGTACTCATCAGTAGCTATCTCTAATGCATTTTCATAATCCATCACCTGTATTAAATAATCTACAACATCAACATTTACATTTTTGTATGTTGATGATATCTTCATTACACATCTTGCTGCCTCATTTGCTGTGGCAACCATATTAAGCTCCTTAGCCGTTTTAAATATAGCATAATGCTTCTCTACATATAAGCAATCATCTTCTCCAATGATACTTTCATATAATTCTAAAGCTTCTGCTCCTTTTTCAATATCACCAAGGTTTTTTCTTGCCCACATAAGAATTTCAAAAAATACAATCCCTACATTCTCTTGAATTTCTTCCGTTTGATATTTGCTCCCAGATTTTAATGACTCCTCCATCATATCTGCAGCCTCAAGAAAATACTCCTTAGCTAACTGTGTATTCCCATTATTATAATAAATCTCTCCCAGTGAAAAATAAGCTAATAACAGATCTCTGAAATCACCATACTCCATATTAGCTATTACCTTATAATCAAGCCTTTCAATGACATTTAAAAAGTAATTTTCACATTCTTCTTCTAAAATCTCAAGACTATAAATATATTTAAGTACCCACTTATAATACCTCTTTAAAATCAAACAAGGACCACAACTTAGGTCCTTATCACTAAGATCTAAATAAAATCCTAGTTTATTAATATTTTCTTCGCACTGATTTAGAAATTTAACCTTTCTTGTAAAATTCATAAATCCATTCTCCCTACTTTCTCTCCATGTCCTTTGATTTATTCATGCATTTTTCCATTGAATCTATTACCGCTGACCTAAAGCAATTTTGTTCTAGTGTCTTTACAGCCTCTATAGTTGTTCCGCCTGGAGAACACACCATATCCTTTAATTCACCCGGATGCTTACCTGTTTCTAAAACCATTTTAGCTGAACCTAATAATGCTTGCGCAGCAAATTTATATGCCTTATCCCTAGGCATTCCACCTAAAACCGCCCCATCAGCCATAGCTTCTATCATCATAAAAGCGTAAGCTGGTGCAGATCCACTTACCCCAATAACAGAATGAATTAAATACTCTGGAAGTATCTCTGCTTTTCCAAAACTCTCAAATAATTCTTTAACTAATAGAATTTCCTCTTCTGTTACTTTGTTATTTCCACAAAGACTGCTCATTCCTTCGCCTACAAGAGCAGGAGTGTTAGGCATTGCTCTTACAATTTTATATTCTTCATTAAGTATTGACTCCATTTCTCTTATAGTAATTCCAGCTGCTATGGAGATTATTATGGCATCCTTTTTAATATAATCTTTTATTTCTCCTAATACCTTTAAGAATATATTAGGTTTAACTGCTATAAAAAGAATATCCATGCTTTCAGCAATTTCTTTTGCTGTGTTTCCAATCTGTACACCAAACTCACTTTGAGTTACTCTTAACCTTTCAATATGAGGTCCATAAATAAATATATTTTCAGATGCTATTAATTTAGAGTTTATTATTCCTCCAATAATAGCCTTTGCCATATTTCCTGCTCCTATAAACCCTATTCTCTTGTTCATGTCCTCCTCCTAACTATACTCTTTCGTTATTTATAGAACTAATCTCTCTCTTAGTATTGACTAGTAATACTCTGCCCATTTTATTAGTATTATTTATATAACAATGATTACTTACTCCATCAAAATGTGCTGTGTCACCAGGATAAAGGGTGTATTCAACACCATTTATAAATAATGTTATAATACCTTCTAATACATATACAAACTCTTCACCTTCATGATTATACTCTTGTATCTCACCTTTGCTAGATGGTAGTATATCAATTAATCTTGGTAATAATTCTTTTCCTTCTATATCATTTGATAATACATAATTTATATAATTAGAATCACCTAATTTATAAATATCTCTTTCGTAACTTCTTTTAATAAAATTTTCTCTTTTTTTTATTGTACCAAGTAAAAAATATGATAAGTCTACCTCTAATGCCTCAGCAATATTTAGTAATGAATCAGTAGCCACACTTGTTAGTCCTCTTTCTAGCTGTGACAAAAATCCAGTAGACAGGTCAGTTTTCTCACTCAATTCTTTTAATGTCATTTTTTTATTAATTCTAAGGTCTTTAATTCTGCTACCTATAACTTTATTCAATTCCCCCACCTCGTATTTTTTACTTATATTACTATTATTACCCATGTATAATTTCTTGTCTAGTAACATTTCTATTAATTGATAAATCATTGACACAAAAATATATATTTTCATAAAAATAAGCTATTCCAATGAAGTTTATATCTTTCTTGGAATAGCTATAATATTTTTATTAACCTAATGCAACATCTAATAACATCATAACTGTAAAGCCTGCTAATGTACCAATAGTTGCAAGATCTGTATTTCCACCAAGCTGAGACTCTGGAATTAATTCTTCAACTACAACAAATATCATTGCTCCTGCTGCAAATGCAAGAGCATATGGAAGTATTGGTCTCATTGCAACTACTGAAATAGCTCCTATAAATGCTGATATTGGTTCAACAATTCCTGAAGCTTGCCCATATAAAAAACTTTTAGTCCTTGAATAGCCTTCTCTCCTTAATGGTAAAGAAACTGCAGCTCCCTCTGGAAAGTTCTGAAGTCCTATTCCAATAGCTAAAACAATAGCTCCTGCGAGGCTACTGGATTCAAGACCATATACTACGCTACCAAATGCAACACCGATTGCCAGACCTTCTGGTATATTGTGCAGAGTAATAGCAAGAACTAAAAGTACACTTCTCTTCCAGCTTGTTTTTACTCCTTCTGCATTTTCTGTTTTAAATCCTACATGTAAATGCGGTATTAATTTATCTATGCCTAACAGAAATATCCCACCAAGCATAAATCCAATTGCCGGTGGACCCCATTCCACCATTCCAAGCTCTCTGCTCATTTCAATTGCTGGTGCCAGTAATGACCAAAAGCTTGCAGCAATCATTACTCCTGCCGCAAATCCCATCATTATGTCTAAAACCTTTTTATTTACACTTTTAAAGAAAAATACTATTGCTGCCCCTAGCGCTGTTACACCCCAAGTAAACAATGTAGCTAGTACAGCCTGAACTTCTGGCGTTAACCCTTTAAACCAGTCCATTATTACACCTCTTCATATGCTCAAATTTTCATGATATATTACCATACTATTAAAAGCTAGAAAAAGTGATAATACTTTTTTTATATTTTCCTATTTATTCATCATCACAGACTACAGTTTTAACCTCTAAATTCTTTTCGTATCTTCCATATAAAACTAAAGCTAGTATTACAAAGAATAATGGCCCTGCAATACTCCACAATGTCTTAACTAGATTGCCATTGATTGCTGGCTCAACAACTGAAAATAGGTTTGCGAAAGCCACCACCCCTGTAACTAGCCATGTAATTACTATTGTAGTCCCTTTGTTTTTAAACACAACATATGGTTTATGTATTTCTTTTTTTCTTTTAAATCCTATAAATGCTGCTGAAATAAACATATATGGCAATGTCATTGCCACATTTGTCATTGCCACAAGTATATCAAAAAACTCTGCCATTGCATTTCCTCCAAAGGCAACTAATAGTATAATTGTAGCAGCAGTTATTCCCTGAATCATCATTGCTTTTACAGGCATTCCATCCTTTAATTCTGTGATTTTATTAGGAAGTAACCCCTTTGGACATCCAGCAATAAGCTGCTTTAATGGTGCAAAAGTTAATGTAAAGAATGCTCCTGCCATCGAAAGCACCATTGATATTCCTACAATTCTAGCAGTAAAGCTTCCAATCTGAATACATATAGCTTCTGTCGCACCAAAAGCTACGCCAAGCTGATATCCTAAGTTATTCATTATTAAGTAAGTAGCATTTCCTAAATTAATAACTTCACCATACTGTCCTGAAGCCCCTAAGATAACCTCCCAATTTGTAAATATGCCAACGGCGAAAATTCCAATAGCATAGCCTGCCCCAATAATTATTGAAGCAATAAGAAGTCCTCTTGGAAAGTTTTTCTCTGGATTCTCTGTCTTATCAACAAGGCCTCCTATAATCTCAATTCCTCCAAAAGCAAATAAGGTAAATACTAAGAATGATAGCATCGATAATGGATTTTGATACCCTGGATTCGGTGATGTTATAACTGATGATACCCCATTAATTGGCTGGGCAAGTTGTCCACCATTTCCTATTAAAATTAATACTCCCCCACCTATTAATATTAAGTTTAATGCCATTACCGCAACGCCACCAACAGATGTTACTTTTTTAATTTTGTCTATTCCTTTTGCAGATATAAATGTCACTGTGGCAACCCATAATGCTGCTAAAATCCCCAAAGTCTTTGTACTGCTTAATCCAAATAAGGACCAAGTCCCTGTAGTATCTGCACCAAATACAGCGTTTGAAAGTGGTATCCATATAGCAGTTGATAAATTAACCATCAAAATAACGATTGATGCATACCACATTACAGTTACAACAAAGGCATATTTAGAGTTCACCGATTTCTCCATCCATGAGTAAATTCCTCCGCTTTCCTCTTTAAATGCCGCACCATACTCTGCCATCATAAATGCGAATGGTATAAAGAATAGTACAACAGATACTAAAAAGAATGGTATTGCACTATAGCCCATTAAGTAAAATGAACGTGGCATATTATTAAAGCCATATACTGTAGTAAATGTCATTAGTATAAGTGCACCCATTGATAAAGTCTTTTTCTTTTGTGTTTCAGTCATTTTTTCCCTTCTTCCCAATATTTTTTTTTGTTATATGTGATTATTATATATGTATTGGTAAGTTTTTCAACAGAAACTATAAATCTCTATTGTAAATCTTTTTTAACATAAGTGAGCATCCAGAAGTGATGCTCCAAATCTTTGATTTGGTAAGCAGAACTTCCACTGTGTGCATCTATGATTTGGTCTATGCGAACTTAAGTGAGTGTCTAAATCTCTGATTTAGCTACATGAACTTACTCAGTGGAGCACTCCTTCGAATGCATATGAGAAGGAGTTTCCTTTAATAACTACAAAAAGCTAAGGAACATTACGTCCCTTAGCCCTGAAAATCTTATTTGGCCTTACCTGATTTTTGTAGCCTTTCATATCTATTGAATAAAACGAGAGCAAATACAGAAAAAACTACTGGCCCTGCAATACTCCATACAGTTTTAGCAATATCACCATTCATAGCTGGTTCTATGATTGAAAATACATTAGCAAAACCAACTATTAAAGTTACCACTACCGTAAATAAGATTG
>JARKVD010000027.1 GCA_029851835.1 Clostridium sp.
TTCCAAGCTAGTTACGAGGGTTCGATTCCCTTCACCCGCTCCAAATAAGCGTCTTTAGCTCAGCTGGATAGAGCAACGCCCTTCTAAGGCGTGGGCCAGGAGTTCGAATCTCTTAAGACGCACCATATATGGTGAATGTAGTTCAGTTGGTAGAGCGCCAGATTGTGGTTCTGGTTGTCGTGGGTTCGAGTCCCATCATTCACCCCATAAATGGTTCGCTAGCTCAGTCGGTAGAGCACATGACTTTTAATCATGGTGTCCGGGGTTCGATCCCCCGGCGAGCCACCAAAAGCACTTCTTAATGAAGTGCTTTTTTTATTTAAATTTTATTATAAATAATATTTAAGGTTTTTTATAATAATATATTAGTTCGATAAAGTTTATAAGGGATTTAATTTGTATAACTATTGAAATAAATATTATCAGAAGACTAAGATTCCTAATATGAAGGAAAATATATGACTCATCAACAGGTGTTGAAAAAATAGTGCACAAAATATAAATTTATATGAAAATATGTGGATAATTTATTGTATCATTATAATAAGGGATAAGAATACAATCTAAATTTTTAATGTAAATATATAATTTATCTACATTGCATTAAAGGAGGCAAAGAAATGATTTTTGATAAGGAGACTATCTGTGTACAATTTATTAGAAGGCCTAATAGATTTCAAGGGTATGTAATGATAGATGGAAAAGAAGAATTAGTGCATGTTCCAAATACAGGGAGATGTAAAGAGATATTAGTTCCAGGCTGCAAAGTTTTATTGAGGGCTGAGAATGGAGAAAATAGAAAAACAAGGTTTAGTTTAATTGGAGGATATAAGGGAGAAAAATTAATAAATATTGATTCTCAAGCTCCAAATAAAATTGTAGAGGAAGCACTTAAAAATAAGAAGATTACAGGATTAGAGAAATATACCAATATATGTAGAGAGAAGACTTTTGGAAAAAGTAGATTTGATTTTAAACTTTCTAATGATGATGGAGATGAATACTATTTAGAAGTTAAAGGAGTTACATTAGAAGAGAATGGACATAGTAGATTTCCCGATGCTCCTACAGAAAGAGGAAGAAAGCATTTACTTGAGTTAATAGATGTAATAAATACAAAGAAGGGTGCAGGGGTTATTTTTGTTATACAGATGGATGGAATAACTACGTTCTCACCTAATGATGAAACGGATAGGGCCTTTGGTGATGCTTTAAGATTTGCAAAAGAAAATGGGGTTGATATTTTTGCTTATGCTTGTGAAGTAACAGAGAAATCTATAGAATTAACAGACCCAATTGATATTATCTTATAAATTTATTTAATAAAAATACCATTGTAATATGAGAGTAAGCCTATATGAAATAGGATAAACACATTAATCAGTGGTATTTTATATTTTTATTATTTTAATCTAATAAGGCTCACATTAAGTACATTGTCAACATAAGATACTTCAGCTTTATCTATCATCATGCCAATTAAAGCTAACTCTGAATAGAAGTTTTCATTACCGTTTAATTCCCAATAGTATTCTTCAATGTCTTGTCGTCGTGGAGTACTGAGAAGAGTTGTGAGTTTGGTAATGTTTTTTTCTGTAAGATTAGCATTCATTGCACTAAAGTTAAGGGTTATTGCATCATCCTTTGTTTTAAAATCAATGTGTATATCATCACAGCCAAGATTAACTAAATAGCTTGTAAACTCACTAAGTAAGCTTATATTTCTTTGACGAAGATGTTTCATAGTTAATTTTCCTTTCTAAATGCAGTGATTAATGGTACTAGGAACATACAAACCAATCCTCCAGCAAAACCATTATTATATAATATCATTCCACCATGTAGGTATGAAGTATTCATAACTATTACGGCATGAAGCATACCAGCTATAATTCCCCAGATTGGGCCGAAAGAACCAGCAATTGGTGCTAGGGTGGTACTAAAGAGAAGTGCTAGCATAACACCTGGTGATGTAATATCAAAGATATTTAGAGTTGTACATAATATAACACCAAGCATAATAGGAATTATATTTCTAAGATGTTTACCAAAAGCTCCAAAACCGACAATGGTTAGTATACCACCAAGGGTTGGTCCATTCAAGTCGCCGCCTAAAATCACTACGAGAAATAATGAAAACAACCCAAGAATACCCATGTTCATAAGTGTAGGGCCTGCTCCAAATAGAAGATAGAAATCTGTTATAAGCTTACCAGAGCATTTCTTAAATTTTCTCATATGTTCAAAACTTTTTCCATTTAAACAGTATCCTAAGATTATCATAGATATGAATATTACTGAAAATAGTATGATAAACTGAACATTATATCCAGATAACCATTCTAATCTTGTTTCAAAATCAATCCCTATGGATCTAAGTAAAGACATTAGTACAGTTCCTACAAGTCCAGCAGCTAAACCAACATTATAAAGACTATATCCTTGGTGAAGTCTTATACAAGCAGAGGCTATAGGAGGAAGTAAAAAACCTACAATGGAGCTTATAATAAATCCTATTACTAGAGCTGGAAGGCCAGATATAGAACCAGTTGCTATTACTTGGACAAAGGCTGGTGATAAAGTTGTACCAAATATAGCTGTAACTATATATTTAGAGAAATTATCTTTTTGAGCTTTTGAGTATATCCATATACCCAATATTATTGGCCATATATTAAAGATGTTCTTACCAAACAGAGAGAATCCTGCTACAGTAAATATACCTGCAATTATTGTACCTGATGGTTTTACATCTAAAAATAACATTAATATTACATAAATAACTATTAGCAGAGCACAGTTAATAAGAGTTGCACCTATTCCACCTACTGCCATGTAGTCAGTTATAAGAATATCGGGACTAAGAATAATTTCCTTTAAGCCCAATATAATTTCATTAGGTGAATTAAATAAAAGTGCTACAGATATTAAGATAACGCTAAGGTATAAAAATAATTTATATGGTAATGGAATTCTGGAAGTAAAGTCTCCTATAATAATCAGCTCCTTCGAATTGTTTACACCATAAGGATTAAGGTGTATAGTAAAATATATCGATAAGAATTTATGAGTATATTATAACAATTTTATAGTTGTATAACTATAAAATTATATTTGTTTAAATAGAAAGAGTATAACAGCTTATTGGTGATATTTTAATTAACTAGTTAATAGGTATAATAGTGGCATAAGATTTGTAATAATTATAGATTAAACTTAAGAATTGAAAGAGGTAAAAAAATATGGGATTAGATATAGTAGTATTTAATTGTGAAAAGTGTCCTGATTTTAAGCAAGGTAAATGCGATGGAAAAGAAGTAAGTTGTATGTGTCAAAAATGTCCAAGAAATTTAGGGCAATGCTTAATTGTTCGATATTGCAGAGAAACTGAATCAGTTTTAGATTGTTTTGATTATTAATCATATAGACTTCTTCTAATATATATTTATACATTAAAAGATATAAGTAGTATTAACTAAATCATAGATGAACTTTTGGAATATAAATTAACCTTGTATAAAAAGGCATGAATTGAAGGACTATATATTTAAAATATACTTTCTAGGAGTGTGTTATATGAGATTAACAAGTGAAGTTAAACAACGAATAGCTCAAAATTGTTCATTTTATAATGAAAGAAGTTATTATCCAGATAAAGTTTTATTGCAGTTAGAACAAAGTTGTAATAACTGTCAAAATTTCGTGAGAGGCCATTGTACTAAAGAGGTTCTTGACGATATTTATGCAAGTATTAGGCTTGATTAAGCCTAGTCATATTTTATATTTGCAGAATATTTTAAATATTAAGTTGATGAACTTCTATTTAAATGTTAAAATGTAATTGATTTCAAGTTGATTACATAAAAATATTTACTTATTTTTAGGAGGTTTAATTATGCATAAGAAATTGTTTATACCAGGACCTGTAGATGTTGCACAAGATGTATTAGAAAAAATGGCTATGCCAATGATAGGGCACAGAAGCAAGGAAGCATCAAGAATTCAAAGACAAATTAGTGATTATATGAGAGTAATCTTTAATACTAAGGAAGAAATTTTACTTTCGACGACTTCAGGAAGTGGACTTATGGAAGGTGCTGTTCGTTCATGTACAGCTAAGAGAGCTGCAATTTTTGCAGTAGGTGCTTTTGGTAAGAGATGGTATGAAATGGCTGTAGCAAATAATGTTCCAGCAGATATGTTTGAGTCTGAATGGGGACAACCTACTACTCCAGAAATGGTAGAAGAAGCCTTAGCAACAGGTAAGTATGATTTGATAACTGTAACTCAAAATGAAACTTCAACTGGTATTATGAATCCAATGGATGAAATCGCTGCAGTAGTAAGAAAGTATCCAGATGTAGTATTCTGTATTGATGCTGTAAGTTCAGCGGCAGGTACTGAACTAAAGGTAGATGATTGGGGCGTAGATATATGCATAACTTCAACCCAAAAAGCTATAGGACTTCCTCCAGGAATGTCAATGTGTTCATTCTCTAAGAAGGCTATAGAAAGAGCTAAGACTGTTCCTCATAGAGGTTTATATTTAGATTTATTAGGATTATATGAGTATATTCAGAAGAAAGATTATCAATATCCTTCTACTCCATCATTATCTCATATGTTCGCACTTGAATATCAACTAGATAAGATTATAAATCAAGAAGGATTACAAAATAGATTTGACAGACATATTGAAGGGGCTGAAATAGTAAGAGCATGGGCTAGAAAGCATTTCGAAATATTCCCAAATGAAAAATATATGTCTAATACTTTAACTAATATAAAAAATACTAGAAATATTGATATAGCTGCTTTAAATAAAGCTCTTGGGGAAAGAGGTTTCCAAATTTCTAATGGGTATGGAAAGTTAAAGGACAAGACTTTCAGAATAGCCCATATGGCTGAAAGAACTCCTGAAGAGTTAAAAGAGTTGTTAGCCAATATAGATGAAATATTAGGGTTTGAAGATTAATATTTTTTAGGGGGGATTAGTTATGGTAAGGGTGCTTGTTACTGATGGTATGAATAAAGACAGCATAGCTGTTTTAAGAGATAGTGGTTATGAAGTAGTTGAGAAATTCTACGAGCCAGATGAATTAGGAGCTGCATTACAAGATTTTGATGTAGTTGTAGTTAGAAGTGCTACAAAGGTTAGACAACCTATTATAGATAAAGCTATGGAAACTGGCAGATTAAAGCTTATAATCCGTGGTGGAGTAGGTGTAGATAATATAGATGTAGCTTATGCAACTTCTAAGGGGATAAGGGTTGCAAACACTCCAAACTCAAGTAGCGCTTCTGTTGCAGAACTTGCTCTTGCTCATATGTTTGCGGTATGTAGATTTGTTAATATAGCAAATGTAACTATGAGAGAAGGTAAATGGGAAAAGAAAAAATATAATGGCATAGAGATTGGAGGAAAAACTCTAGGACTTGTTGGATTCGGAAGAATTTCTAAATCTCTTGCTGAAAAAGCTAGTGCATTAGGTATGAAGATTATATATACAAATAGAAAAGGAAAAGTTGATGGCTATGACCAATATGAATACTGTACTTTAGAAGAGTTACTTCGAAAGGCTGATTTCGTATCTCTTCACATTCCATTTATTAAAGAGCAAGGAGTTACCATTGGTAAAGCTCAATTTGATATGATGAAGGATGGGGCTGTTTTAATCAACTGCGCTAGAGGCGGAGTTGTAGATGAAGCTGCGTTACTTGAAGCTCTAGACAATGGAAAGCTTCGAGGAGCTGGAATTGACGTATTTGAGGTTGAACCAGCAACTAATACTGCGTTAATTAATCATCCAAAGGTTTCTGTTACTCCACATATTGGAGCTGCTACAAAAGAAGCACAAACAAGGATTGGAGCTGAAATAGTACAAGTAATTTTTGATTTCTTCAATAAATAATAAAAATCTAAGGAGGGCATAGTAATATGGCAGTAGTAAGACCCTTTAAAGGCATAAGGCCGACAAAAGAATTAATTGATAAGGTTGCAGCACTTCCTTATGATGTTATGAATACTGAGGAAGCAAGAGAAATGGTTAAGGGAAATCCTTATTCATTCCTTCATGTTGATAAAGCTCAAATAGATTTACCAGTTGAAACTAATCAGTATGATGAAATAGTTTACAATACAGCTAGGGGAAATCTAGATAAAATGAGAGCAGATGGAATTTATATTCAAGATGATGATCCATGTATGTATGTATATAGACAAGTCATGGATGGAAGAGTTCAAACAGGAATAGTTGGATGTACTTCTATTGATGATTATATGAATAATATAATAAAAAAGCATGAGAATACAAGGGCAGAGAAGGAAAAGGATAGAATTAACCATGTTGATTATTGCAATGCTAATACAGGACCAATCTTCTTAACTTATAGAAATGTAGGGGAAATTGATGAAATAGTAGCTAAATATACAGTTGGAGCGCCAGAGTATAGCTTTGTATCAGAGGATGGAATTTCTCATATTATATGGATTATAGATAATGCTTCTGATGTAAAAAGGCTTGAGGAGTTATTCAGCGGTGTAGATTACCTTTATATAGCAGATGGACACCATAGAGCAGCTTCAGCTGTTAATGTTGGTAGAATGAGAAGAGAAGCTAATAGGGATTATACAGGAGAAGAAGAGTTTAACTTCTTCTTATCGGTTATATTCCCAGCTGATGATCTGTATATTATGGATTATAATAGAGTTGTTAAAGATTTAAATGGCAATTCTAGTGAAGAATTCTTAGCTAAAATAAGCGAAAAGTTCAATGTTGAAGAATGTGCAGGAGCTGATCAATATAAGCCAGAAGGTAAAGCTATGGTTGGCATGTATTTAGATGGAAGATGGTACAAATTAATAGCAAAAGAAGGCACATATGATCCAGCTGATCCAGTAAAAAGCCTTGATGTTTCAATTCTTCAAGAAAATGTTCTTACTCCAATATTAGGAATCGATGATCCCAAAACCAGCGATAGAATAGACTTCGTTGGAGGAATCAGAGGTCTTGGAGAGTTAGAAAGAAGAGTAGCTGAAGGAATGAAGGTTGCTTTTGCTATGTATCCTACAAGTATAGAGGAGCTTATGAATATTGCAGATGCAGGAAAGCTAATGCCTCCTAAGTCTACATGGTTTGAGCCAAAGCTTAGGAGTGGAATATTCGTTCATGAGCTTATTTAAAAAATTAAAGTAAATGATATATTATTGATAATATCAGTAAAAGTGTAGATTTGCTTATTAGCTTATCTGCACTTTTATTATTTTATGAATTGTGTCATTTATAGTATATATTAGCCTGATGTAGATTTAAATATACAATAAAGTGTACATAATTATATAAAAGTAGTTGAATTATAGTATTAAAGAATATAAAATTTATATATTCATTACTAGCATACTGCAGGTGATGAATGAATTTTAGTCTTCACTTATAAAATAAAAATTAGGAGGTAAGTATGGCTAACCATATTTTTTCGAGAACAGAATTATTAATAGGTACCGATAATTTAGATAAATTAAAGGGAAGCAAAGTAATCATATTTGGAATAGGAGGAGTAGGAAGTTTCACTACAGAATCCTTAGCTAGAAGTGGTGTTGGAACATTGATTTTAGTAGATAATGATGATATATGCCTTACAAATGTAAATAGACAGATACATGCTACTACAAAAACATTAGGCCAAAGTAAAGTCGAAACTATGAAAGCAAGGATATTAGATATAAATCCAGAGTGTAAGGTTATCACTCATGAGACTTTCATAAATGCTGACAACGTAGCAGAATTAGTCGGAGCAGATATTGATTATGTTGTAGATGCTATTGATACGGTTACATCAAAGTTAGACTTAATTCAGTATTGTAAGAGAAATAATATAAATATCATAAGTTCTATGGGAACAGGTAATAAACTAGATCCTTCAAGATTTAGAGTTACAGATGTATATAAAACTTCAGTATGTCCTCTTGCAAAGGTTATGAGACATGAATTAAAGAAAAGAGGAGTTAAATCTTGTAAGGTAGTGTTCTCTGATGAGCTTCCACTAAAGCCTCATAGGGAAGTGGCAGAGGGTTTAACTGTAGAGTCAACTAAGGCGGCAAGAAAAAGACAGACACCAGGAAGTATTGCTTTTGTGCCTCCAGTGGCAGGAATGATAATTGCTAGTGAAGTTGTTAGAGATTTAATGAAATAAATTTTGAACAGCAGGATTTATAAGTAAATATATTAATGAAACTCCTTTTCACATTTGTTCAAAGGAGTAAGTTCTGCTTACCAAATCATAGATTTGGAGCATCACTTAATGTGAAAAATCCGTTAGTACATAAAATACTAACGGATTTTTTATGTTTTAAGTAAATTTATTTTGCTAACTCATATAAAGCTAGAGCATAAATTTCTGTAGCTTTAACTAAATCACTCATAGAAATATATTCATCAGGCTGATGTTCGGTTTTAGCTGAGTCTGGAAATACCATCCCAAAGGCAACACAGTTATCTATGGCTCTGGCATAAGTTGCTCCGCCAGAAGCTTCAGGCACAGCCTCAAGACCAGTTTCTTCTTCATATACCTTCTTAAGAGTTTTAATTAAGAAGTGGTCAGCAGGAACATAGCTAGAAGCTAACCAGTCATATTCTTCATAAGTTAAACCGTATTTTTCACCTTTAGACTTAATTACATCGACAATTTGATCCTTTGTGATAGTAACTGGAATTCTTATATCTAGGCATATGGTTTCTGTATCTTTAGTTAAATCTATTTTACCTATATTTACGGTAAGCTTTCCAGAAACATCTTCACAGTTTGGAAGAAACTTAGATATAGTTACATCTTCACCAATTACATCAGCTATAAATTTTATGGAGTTTGAATTGTATCCAAGTTGATTAAGAGCTATAGCTAATCTTGCAATTGCATTTATTCCATCTGCACTACTTGCAGAGTGAACACTTTTACCGAATACGCAGATACTGTTATCTTTAACTTCATATTTAAAGTGCAGATTATTTAGAGTTTCTTTAAGTGATGAAATTTCTTTAGCATTACCAGTATATACTGCTTTATCAGGAACAGAGTTAAAGGCATTTCCAGCACTAAGAAGTAAGTCAGTGGTATTTCTGCAGGTAAGCTTTGCTTGAAGCAAGCCTTTTTCGGAATTGATACAAAAGAATTTACTATCAGGGGTAATACCCATGGATGGAATTTCTTCTTCATTGTTCTTATAGCGTGTTATTCCTCTCCATAGATTCTCTTCATCAGTACCAAAGATGACCCTTATTCTCTTATTGAGTTTAACTCCAGAATCTAAGAGTGCTTTAATTGCATATATACATGATAACATAGGGCCTTTATCATCCTGGGTTCCACGCCCATATAATTTTTTATCTACGATAGTTAATTCATATGGTGGGTGTATCCAAGCCGACATATCGCCTTCTGGCACAACATCTAAATGACCAAGGACACCAATTAGTTCTTCTCCTTCACCAACTTCTGCATATCCATAATAACCGTCTTTGTCATAGTGCGTTCTAAAGCCTAAAGTGCTGCAGATATTAAGGGTACTTTTTAAACATTCATCAATTTCTTTTCCAAATGGATATTCAGAATCAGTTTCATTAATTACACTTCTATAGCTCACAACCTCTCGTATAGAGTTAATTAAATCAGGAATAAGATTATTAACCTTTGATTTTATGAAATCTTTATTACTCATGTTATCCTCCTTAATTTGAATATATATAGTATTTTCTTTTTTATTATTTTATTAGATTAATATTTAAATCGTTGATTAACGAATTTATGTGAAATCTTAAGTTTAATATATATTTAATTGGAGTTAATTTGGGTTGATAAAATAAATATGTATAAAGTAGATTTATATGTGTACTACTGATAAGTATAGCAAAATATAGAAGATTGAAAAAGGAAAAAGTGAGATAGAAAATAGTTATAAATGTAGGTAATATATTATGAAAAAATTAAGAAATAAATTCTTAAGTGAACAGCCAAATCTTTGATTTGGTTAATATGAACTTAAGTGACATTCAAAATTTTTAACTTTTCAAGTGAAACTTATTCGGTGGAGTATTTCTTTGAATTAATATAAGGAGGAGTTCCCTATAAATCTAATAATTAATTATGTTATAATATTTTTGAATAGGAGTGATACTTTTGAGGAAAAACAGAAACTTTGACGTAATTGTAGTTATATTTATGATTATGGCCGCAATCGCTGTTGTTGATAATACTAAGGGTATATTTATTCCGGCTTTTAAGGAGAGCTTTAATGCTAACAACACAAGTATGGGAATAATGCTTTCGGCATGCTCATTAGGATATATAATATTTACTTATATAGGAGGGATTCTTTGCGAGAAGTTAGGGCAAAGAAAAGTTATTTTATTAGGACTTACTATTATTATTGGATCAACAGTAATAATTGCTTCTTCTAATATATATTTAATGCTTTTAGTAGGAATGTTTTTATTGAATATGGGTATTGCATTTGGATGTATAGCTATAAATACACTAATTCCAGCTTTATTTGTTGCAATTCAAGCAATTATGATGAATATAGCTCATTGTTCATACGGATTTGGATCTACTCTAGGACAATTTACAATAGGAAAGATATTAGATTCAGGTATTGGATGGAGAAGTGTTTTTTATGGAATAGCAGTAATGTTTGTTATTGTTGTACTAGTATTTCTTTTAGTAAAAATACCTACTATTGAAAATAGAGATAATGAAGCAGAGGAAAAACATAATGAAAAAAATGTATTTAAGGAAAAGTATGTTTATATTTATGCGCTTGCTTTAGGTACATATGTATTTGCAGAGATGGGGATGTCAAATTGGATTGTTAACTTTCTCATGGAGAGTTATAATTTTACTAGCAGTACTGGAGCTACTTTTTTATCAGTATTCTTTTTATTACTAACAGTTGGAAGATTATTAGGTGGGTTTGTAGCTGAGAAGTTTGGATATCTTCAATCTGTTATAGCATCAATGGCTATAGCAATTACTTTATTAATAATAGCATTAGTTGTTGGGAATAAAGCATTAGTATTAATTTGTGTTACGGGATTATTTTTTGCAATTACTTATCCAACAGTAGTTGCAACAATAAGTAAGGTATTCAAAGAGAATACTTCGTATATAACAGGCGTTATTTTAACTGGAGCAAGTTCCATAAGTATGATACTAAATTTATTAATGGGAAGATTAAATGATGTTATAGGAACAACAATGACATTTTACTTAATACCAATAAGTTTAACTGTTTCTATGATATTTGTAATTATAATATATAGAGGAAAGCAGGCTGCATTTCAAAGAGGGGGCAAAAATATTGGGTAAAGATCTCAATGTTACTATTACAAACACAACAAATGAAGTAAATAACTATGTTATAAAGGCATCAGGAATAATAACAGGCAGATTTACTATTATAGACTTAGATAATGATAATAAGTCAGTATTTATCAAGTTAAAATTCTTCAAGGATTCAAAGGAAGGTATACTCATACTAGAAGAAGCCCTTAGAGTTATGCTTCAGATTCTTATAAAGAATAATGGGATGCATAAAGTTAATATAATTTGCGATGAAAATATTAGCTTAACACCATTTACGAACTTAGGATTTCAGTTAGAGGGATATATATCAGAAAATACCTTAGTTAATTCAAAACATGAAGGTAATTTAATTATGGGAATGATAGAAGAGGATTATTATAATAATTCATATAAAAAAGAAGGATATTTAAAAGGAGATAATGTTGAAATAAAAATCTTATCATCAGAAAATGCAGAAGAATTATTAGATTACTATGTAAGAAATAGAAGCTTTTTAAGCAAGTATGAGCCATTTAGGGATGAAACTTTTTACACTCTAGATGTACAAAGGCAATCTTTAATAGAAAACTATAGGGAGTTTATTAAAGGCCAAGGAGCTCATTTTGGAATATATAAAGATAATATTATGATAGGAAGGATAAGAATTAATAATATTATTCAAGGTGTATTTAAGAGTGCGTTTATAGGATATTCTATCGATGAAAAGTGCCAAGGTAAGGGGTATATGAAAGAAGCTGTGAAGCTTGTATTAAAATATGCTTATGAAGAGTTTGGACTTCATAGAATAGAAGCTACTACTTTATTAGACAATGAAAGATCACAGAGGGTATTAGAAGCGTGTGGCTTTAGTGAATTGGGTATATGTAAAGAATATCTTCTTATAAATGGCAAGTGGCGAGATCATAAAATTTTTTATAGGAATAATAAATAGGAAAACATAATATAAAACAATGGTAAAAAGCTGTATTGGAATAAGTAGATTATGCCAATGCAGTTTTGTTTCTTATGGCTGAGGAATAAAGACACTCCTTCTCATATTCATATCAATGAGTATTCAATTCAGTAAGCTCGAATAACTAGGTTAGGTATGTATACAGTGAAAGTTATGCTGAATCAATCATGGATTTTCAGGTTGACTTATAGTTATAAAAATATAACCAATGATACTTGTCCTAGTGTATCATTAGGATAAAACGAGAGTAATTTGGAGATATTTATAGCAATTTGATTGTAATTAGCCAAAATCGTCCAAAATTAGAATATAACATGCTAAAATGATGATAATATAAGTCTTGTCACTGCGATAAGCACTGACGAAAAACGACAAAGAAACAAAAAAGTTTTAAAGAAATTAAAAAACTTTTAAAAAGTTGTTGACAGATTTGAAAAAGTCTGGTAGAATAATAAAAGTCGTCGGAAGTAAACGACGAAGAAAAAGAATTGGTCTTTGAAAATTAAACAGAGAAATAAAGGTAAAACCAGTTAATTCCGATAGAAATTAATCTATCAAATAAATGACTTAACAAGTCAGCGAAACAAATTAGAGCGCAGCTCAAACTTT
>JARKVD010000029.1 GCA_029851835.1 Clostridium sp.
TTTTGTCTTTATTCACGTTGCCACAAGAAAATAAAAATGAATTCATTAACGCATCTACAGAAATAATTGAACCTGTAGAAAGTAACAATTATTATATAAATGGAGTGCCACTGATAAATCAATTTCCTGAGTTGCCTACAGGGTGTGAAGTCACAAGTGCAACAATGTTATTGAATTTTTATGGAGTAAATGTTAGTAAAGAGGTATTAGCTGATGAAGTAGTGAAATCATCTTTGCCAAACTTTAAAAATGGAAGGGTTGAAGGAGAAAGTCCTTATGAGTACTTTATTGGAAATCCAAGGGACAGTAAGGCTTTTGGAGTATTTAATCAGCCCATGTTTAATTTAATAAGCAATTATAGAAAGGCTGAAAATTTAACTGGTTGTGAGTTTTCACAAATTATTGAGAAGGTTAAAAAAGGACATCCCGTAATGACATGGATAACTAGAGACCTTGTAGATGTACAATATACAAGCAGCTGGTATATAAAAAATGAAGTGTTTTGGTGGCCAAAAGGTGAGCATACTGTTGTTGTTACTGGGGTTGAAGAAAATTCAATAATAGTAAATGACCCTTATGGTGGACATGAAAAACCTTATGAATTAGAAAGCTTTAAAAGAGCATGGGAAACAATGGGGAGACAAGCTATTGTCATTTCAGAGTAAAAGGTGTGAACTTCTTTCACACCTTTTTAATTAATTTTGCATATTTTGTGCCCGCAGTTATCACATTTATAATAGGTTTTACCATATTGATTATTGTCATATACATGGGTGAACTTTTTCATAGTATCTCCACATACTTCACATGGTAGTTTTTCAGGGAGATTAGTCTTAGTGTTTTTTCGCATATAAATGAACTCCTTAATTAGTTTTATTAGTATTATAATATATTTAACAAAAGATGTTTAATAAGTTGAAAAGTTATATATTTTATTTATCTATGATATCATCATATTAAAGAGAATTGTAGTGAAGTAGGTGTGTTATGGAGAAGTTTAATTTTGAAGGTTTATCCGGTCATATAGTTACAAGGGATATTTTAAGCTATGAATGTGATAGAAAGCAGTGGAATAGGGCCATTGAAAAATATCCTTTAGCAATTGTATATTGTTTAAGTGAAAAAGACATTATTAATGCAATAATGTGGGCTAGAGAAAATAGTGTTGGAGTTAGAATAAGATCTGGTGGTCATCATTATGAAGGTTATTCTAACGGGAATGATGTTTTAATTATAGATGTAAGCAAGATGAATAGAATTATATTAGATGAAGAGAAAAAAGTTCTTAAAATCCAAGGTGGAGTTAGAAATAGAGAATTATATGAAGCTACAGGTAAAGCGGGATACCCATTTCCGGGAGGAGGATGTCCTACGGTAGGTGCAGTAGGCTTTACTCTAGGTGGTGGATGGGGATATTCATCTAGGATGCTTGGTTTAGGCTGTGATAGTCTAATAGCAGCGGAAGTTATTGATTATAGAGGAAAAAAATTAATAGTTAATGAAAATGAGAATGAAGAGCTGCTTTGGGCATTAAAGGGTTCTGGTGGAGGCAATTACGGTGTTGTTACATCATTAACCTTCAAGCTGCCAGAAAAGGTTCAGAATGCAACTTTAATTAATATAGACTGTCCTAATTTGCCTAAAGAAGACATGGTTCAGTTATTTTTAATTTATCAACATATGTTTAAAAATCTTGACCATAGATGTAATTTGAAAATGGCAGTGTATAATTCTAAAGAAAAAGGTCTTGGTGTTAAATTTACAGGTATATTTTATGGGACAAGAAAAGAAGCAAATTTAGCTGTTATGCCAATAAAAGCCTTTGAGGGTGACTTATGTATAACAATGAAATATATGAGTGTATTTAAGGTGAATGAAGAAATACAAGATAGTCATCCAGATTATGAAAGCTATAAATCAGGAGGCCGATTTGTATTAAGAGATTACTCAAAAGAAGAAGCAGAAGCTCTTGTGGGGTTAATAGAAAATAGTGCAAAAGGTTCCACTTATACTGCCATATCCTTATATGGATTAGGAGGCAAGGTTAGTGAAGGTGATAAAACCTTAGCTGCCTTCGCTTGGAGGGATGCGGCTTTTATTATGGGAATTCAATCAGTATGGGAGGATTCGGTGTATGCTGAAAATAATAGAGCATGGACCATTGAAAAATATAATGTAATTAAGCAGTATACCCAAGGGGCTTTTGTTAATTTTCCATTTGCAGAGAATGGGAGCTATTTAGAGGATTACTACAGGGATAATAAAAAAAGGTTAAAGGCTCTTAGAGAAAAATATGATCCATATAGAACTTTTGGTTTTGAACAGGGATTATAAAAAATAATAAAGCCGCGAGTGGGATTTCGCGGCTCTACTTATGGATAATTATATAACTCTAAGTCTATACCTTAAGTAAGTATCTAAATCATTGATTTAGCTACTCCAGCTTACTCAGTAGAGTACTCCTTCGAATGTGAGAAGGAATTTCTTTAACAATTAACTTGGGGGGAATAAAGGTTAAAGAAGGATATAGACATAGAGTATGTAGATTTCTATTTTCAAAGGAATTATAAAACTGATTTTAATTTTTAAGTAGACTACAGTCAAGCATCGGCATGACTGTAGCCATATTATTTTAGGTTACATATCTATAGGCTTGTGTTAATATCTTTCTTCACAACCACTTGGATTCTCTACTAGTGTAGAGAAGTTATATCTATGCCTATGATTACGTGCAGAACCATGTGTCCTTTGAGTGCATCCTGATACACAGTGAACGTGTCTTCCATTTCCAATAAATATTGCAGGTCCTGTAGTATCACAGATGTCATGGAAATGTCCATTGAAACTTTCAGTGTTTGTATCTAATCTATGAACGTGTGATCTGCCGCAAGGTATAGCTCTTCCAGTTACACCAAAGAAGCCATGATTGTGTCCTAAATCATTTCCTGTACTTCCAATGAATCCGTGAGTGTGAGTTGGGCATCTATCGCGTCTATCGTCTCTGTCACATCTATTATCTCTATCACGTCTATCATCTCTGTCACATCTGTCGTCTCTATCACATCTATGATCTCTGTCGCGTCTGTCGTCTCTATCACATCTGTCATCCCTGTCGCGTCTATCATCTCTATCACATCTGTTATCTCTGTCACGTCTATCATCTCTATCAAAATCATTATTAAAGAAAGAATTATTAAATCCTTGATTACACATTATTTTCCCCCCTGTATGCTGTAAGCATAGTACATACTATGAAAAAGATCTTAAAAATGTTACTTTGAATTCTTGTTAATAAAAAATAATAACATGTTTATCATTTAATTTATCACCTTGAATAAATATTAAATTATACAATGAGATTAGAACGCTATCGTGTTACCATGTACACTATAACTTTTAAAATCAGGATGTAGCTAGATTATTAAATGTAATATTGATTAAGCAGATATTGACTTTTAGCAAGTGATAAAGTACCATTATGGTACATAGATTTGAAAATTGAAGTGGAGGGAATTTGGTGAGTGTCTAGTATCTAGTGGATAATAAAATTTTAATTCAGTAAAAATGGGGTGTTTTGCACCTTTATTTGTCGCGGAATTAATTATATTTATTTAAAAGATACGAGGAACCACGAATTTGCTGGAAGATAGGTGTTTCTATCTTGAAGTACAACTCCAAATCTATGATTTGGATAAGGAAAACTTAAGTGAGAATATAAATCTATGATTTAGTTATTTAAACTTACTCATTGGAATGAATATGAGAAAGAGTTTCCTTAAGTGACTATCCAAATCTTTGATTTGGTTAATAGGAACTTACTCATTCGAATGAATATGAGAAAGAGTTTCCTTATAAAGTTGAAGGTAAGCTGTGGTAGTATCCATAGCTTTTTATATTTTTCGAATCTATGAAGATTCGTGACCTCGCAATTATTAGGAGGACAGAAATGAATAAGGATACTTTAGAAAAATTACATTACAATGAATTGAAGGAAATGGTTAAAGCTCATTGTGTCAGCGGACTTGGAAAGGAATTAATCGATAAGCTGCAGCCAAGCAATAATATTAGACAGATTAATAGAATGCTGGATGAAACTTCTGAGGGGAGAAGACTTATTGATGCATCTTATCATATGCCTCTGAAGGGTGTGTTTAATGTAAATCCATTAATAGATAAAATTGAAAAAGGCGGCGTTTTAGAGCCTGATGAGTTAATTACAATGGATAACTTCTTACGTGGCTGTAGAGGCGTAAAAATCTTTATAAAGGATAAAGAAGGCTATGCGCCTACTTTAAGTGCCTATGGGGAAAATATTACAGATTTAAAGTATATAGAAGAAGAAATCGGAGTTTCAATAAAAGGAACTATGGTTGATTCTAATGCTAGCAAAGCACTGGCGAAGCTAAGAAGAAGTATTGAAAATTGTGAGAGTAAGATAAAAGAGAAGCTTGAGAAGTTTATTAGAAGTTCAGCAAACAAGGAAATGCTTCAGGAGACATTTATCAGTCAAAGAAATGGAAGATATACTGTGCCAATAAAGGCTGCCTATAAAAATCAGGTGCAAGGTACTATAGTTGAAGTATCTTCAAAGGGCACAACAGTTTTTGTGGAGCCATCATCAGTATCTAGGTTTACGTCAGAGCTTTCTATATTAAAAGCTGAAGAATCAGTAGAAGAGTATAGGATATTAGCTCTTCTTACTGAATTACTTCATGAGAGACTTAAGGAAATAAAAATTAATATAGAGGTAATTTCAGAGTATGATATGATTTTGGCTAAAGCAAAGTACAGTAAAGAAATTGATGGAATAAAGCCAAGGCTTAATGAAAGAGGATATATTAATATTAAAAAAGGAAGATATCCACTTATTGAAAAGGGAGTACCTTTAAATTTTACCATTGGAGAAGATTATAGAAGTTTAATTATTACAGGACCTAATGCAGGTGGAAAAACAATTGTCCTAAAGACTGTAGGATTATTGACATTAGCAGTTCAAAGTGGATTTCATATAGCTGCTGAAGAGGGCAGTGAAATTGCTGTGTTTGATAAGATATTTGTTGATATAGGTGATAATCAGAGTGTGGAGAATGCTTTAAGCACCTTCTCATCCCATGTTAAGAATCTAGGGTCTATATTAAAGGAAAGCAATAAGAATACATTACTTCTATTTGATGAGATAGGAAGCGGAACAGAGCCTAATGAAGGAGCTGCTTTAGCTATTGCCGTTTTAGAGGAATTTTACCATAAGGGCTGCATCACTGTTGCGTCTACTCACTATGGGGAAATTAAAAACTTCTCGCAAAATCATCCTGACTTTGAAAATGCTGCAATGGAATTCAAGAAAGAAACTCTTGAGCCTCTTTACAGACTTCATATTGGTAAAAGTGGAGAAAGTAATGCTTTATATATTTCCAAGAAGATGGGTATATCAGATGAAGTTATAAAAAGGGCACAAAGATATATTAATAATAAGGATTATAATTATGGAATGCTAAAAGAAAGTAAGAAAACTATAGCATCAGAAGAAGATAAAGAAATTAAAACTTATAATGGTTACAGTCAAGGCGATAGGGTCATCGTTCTAGATAAAAATACCTGGGGTATCGTTTATAAGGAAGCAGATAGATTTAATAACATTGTTGTCTTGGTAAAGGATGAGTTTGTGGAAGTAAACTGTAAGCGTGTTAGGCTGGAAGCTAGCGCAGCTGATTTATATCCAGAGGATTATGATTTTAATCAGCTTTTTGTAAAGTATAAAGATAGAAAGCTTGAGCATGATATTGCTAGGGGTTCTAAGAAGGCGTTGAAGAAAATACAAAAAGAAATGAAGGAACGTAAAGAAATAAATTAAAAAAAATAAACTGCTGCTTTGTTATTTAATGCAGCAGTTTATTCTTAATAATATCTTTTAGAAACAACTTGAGTTTCTACTACATCTACTCCGGTTACAAAATCTTCTCGAATGAAACCTTTAATATTTACTGTTTCATTCATTATTAATTTAACTTCATACCATGAAAGTTCGTATGCTTCTACATAATCAGTAATTTCTAATTTCATATTAGATGAAATACTACGAAGGATAGCGCTATTGCTAAGTGGAGCAATATATAATGAACATGGTCTTGTGGTGTAACCTGCATTGAAGGGCTTAGTTTTATAGTATATTTTTATATTATCAGTTGGTTTATTTATGGAGTTTATCTGAGAAGTTAAACCACTATTTTGCCTTGATAGCACTCTGGTTTGTAAGCTTAATTTATTGTACCTATCAAGAAGAAGATAATAAGCGATTCCTAGGCCGCCACTGACAAGGAGTAAGATGTAAATAAAAAGGGTTTTGATCATAAATTACCTCCATAAAAGCGTTTGCTGGTATAAATATATTCAATTAGTTTGTATAATAGACATATAAGTGAGAATCCAAATCTATGATTTAGTTAAGACAAAGTTAGGTGAGAATCTAAATCTATGATTTAGTTATTCGAACTTACTCTTCGAGTACTCACTGGAACGAATGTGAGAAGGAGTTTCCTATAAGTGAGACTCTAAATCTATGATTTGGTTAAGACGAACTTACTCATTCGAACGAATGTGAGAAGGAGTTTCCTATAATAAGGTTTTAAGATTTATGAATTAATATGTGAAGATGGAAGGAGTGAGCTCTATGGCTAACCCAAAGACTAATGCCATGAGAATATTAGATAAAGAAAAAATAAAGTATATGGTTTATACCTATGAAAATAAGGATGGTAAAATTGATGGAGTATCCGTTGCTCATAAGTTAAATCAAGATGTAAATAAGGTTTTTAAAACTTTAGTTACTAAAGGGAGTAGTAGGGAATATTATGTTTTTGTAATTCCTGTGGAAAAAGAGTTGAATTTAAAAGCAGCAGCAAAAGTTGTTGGAGAAAAGGCTGTTGAAATGATAAAGGTTGAAGAAATTAATAAGGTCACAGGGTATATAAGAGGTGGATGTCCACTGATTTCTATTTAAACAAAAAAATAACGAACAAAGTTCGTTATTTAAAAGAGAATTCAAAGGTATCGGTTTGAGGATCATAAACTATTTCTTTGAATATATTCATGACGCTAGCTCTTTTTTCATCAATTGTCATGTTATCATTAAATGACCTTATATTGTAAAAAACGAAATCATAGTTAATATTCATATTCTCAAGTTCCTGCATTTCTAATTCTAGTATTTCATTTCTAATTTTAGTTTTTTCGGTAGTTAGTATTTCTATTCTATTTATAATAAAGATAGAGGCTTCATTACTAAGAAGAGAAAGTTTATCAGTAAGGTTATTTATATTTTTATCAATTACTTTAATTTTCTTTTCTAATGATAAAATAGATTTTTTATTACTTACTAAGTTTTTGCTGTAAGAAGAATTAAACACATCTCTATTTTTTAATTTATATATTAATTTAGATATTCTATCCTCAATATAATCTTTTTTAATTCTCTTGGTATTAGTACAAGTTTTCAATTTACCCTGAAGCATATCTCTACACATATAATAATCTATTACAGATTCATATATTTTTTCAGTTCCATCTTTTTTATAGTATTTTGTTCTTGTTTTTTTAGTATGGCCACAGTATGTTTTTCCACAGCATTTACATCTTAAAGTTTTTGTTAGCCAGTATTTTTCACTAAACCTATTACCCTCACGTGAGATATTTTCATCCATTTGTTTATTAACAGCAATCCAAACATCAGGTTCAATTAAACCAGGTATATCACTAACAATTGCGTATTTAGAATTTTTATCAGTATAAGTAAGATATGAATTAATTAAATTCTCTTCACCTAAAACTGTATATCCTTTATGTTTTAAATATAGGCTAACAGATTTGGAGCTTTTAACATAAATAGGTTTTCTCCAGGAAGCGGCTAGAGTAGCGCCTTGGAAAGTGTGATTATATTTATCTTTAATATGAGAAATTATTTCTGAGTTTAAATTATTGTTATATTTCATATTAAATAAATCATAAATTAGGTCAGCGTTTGATATTTCTAATCCTCCATTCTTACCATTTATAAATCCAGTTGGTGCACTGCCACCAGTCCATTTTCCTTTTTTGGCAATAGAAAGCATATTATCACTGACTCTTTGCTGAATATTGCTTCTTTCCATTTCTGCAAAAGAAGCTAGTAAAGTTAACATCATTTTTCCCATTTGAGTATTAGGGTCGAAACCTTCGCTAACAGATATAAGTTCTACATTACTTTTCTTGAACTTCTCTAGTGTATTTAAGAAATCTAATGTGTTTCTTGCAATTCTATCAATTTTATAGCAAATAACTATATCTAATTGCTTGAGGTCTATAAGTTTAAGCATTTTTTGAAATGCAGGTCTGTTAGTATTACCTCCAGAGAAGCCTTCATCTTCGAAAATTTGAAAAGTAGCATTTGAATATTTTTTATCAATATAGTCTTTACATAAATTAATTTGAGTTTCTATTGAAACAGATCCCTCAACAAAAACAGATTTCCTACAGTAAATTGCAACTCTAATTTTAACCACCTCATTTTATACAAATTAAATAATTTATATATTAAAAAAGAGGAATTAATCCTCTTTTTTGTTTGCCAATCTACGGGCAATTGATAAAATTGCATCCAAATCATCCTCATTATCTATTTGCGATAAGGTTTTTATTAAATTTTTTAATAGAGGATTATCATCAGCAGTTATTTCTCCCATAAGAAAAGCAAATTCTTCATCTGAAGTTTGAGGAGTATACATCTCTCCATTTTCATGTAAAAGCCATTCTTTACTAACATTAAAAACTTCACATAAATAGTTCAAGAAGATTGGCTTAGGCTCCACACGACCGCTTTCAAAGCTACTAATAACATCTCTACTAACACTAAGTTTTTCACCAAACTTAGCTTGTGTAAGTTTTTCAGCTTTTCGTACTTCTTTAATTCTTTCAGACAAAAGCATCCAAAACACCTCCTTAAATAATAATACAACATTGGAATGTGGAAGTAAACACAAAAATGTACAAATGAAAAGAAGGATAAGTATAAAATGTGTTGACAGAAACAAAAATGGAAGTTAAAATGTGGTTATAGAAACAAATAAGGAGTTGAAAATGTTATGGTGAACACAAAAATTGAAAAGGTTAAAGAATTGATATCTATATGTAAAAAATTAGATGAAGGTGATTTGAAATATATTATTGGATGTGCTACAGGAATAGCAATGAAAAGTGAAGGGGAGAAAAGTAATGGCTAGAAGAAGGAAAGAAAAAGAGTATGATCCTAACTTACCTGAGCCGGAATTGCAATGGAGAGATGGAAAGCCATTTGTTACAGATGGTTGGATAATGGGAAGTCGGATAATAATAAAGCAGCAACCGTCAATGGAAACAATAAGATATGCAAATGAAATGTTTGCTGAACAGGCTAGAAGAATAGAGAAAAAGGCTAAGGAAGTTGGGAAAACAATAGAAGAGTATATGGCTACACAGAATATGGTTGGAGATACTCAGTAAAATTAAGTTCTATGAATGGAGGAAACAGAGTTTTGAAGGATATAAATATAAATGGTCATATTAAGCGGATGACATTTGAAGAATGTTATTTGCAGTTTAAGCCACTAAGATGGAAACTGACTAATCATTATATATTTCTACCAATGGATGCAGAAGATGTAGCTCAATTAATAGATACATATTTTTGGTCAGCATATGAATCTTATAAAGATACAAAATATAACTTTTCAACAATTGTTTATACACATGTTATACAAAAAATGACTCATGTTAATAGAGGATTCAACACTAAAAAGAGACAAGCATACAAGGGAGCATATTCTATTAATGAAATTGTTTCAGTAAGTGCTGATAAAAATACAGAGTATCAAGAACTTATAGTAGATATTAATAGTGAATTTGATGATGTTTCAGTATTAAAGGAATGTGTAAATAAAACACTAAGTAGGTTAGACAAACAAAGTGCAGTTGCTAATAAATTACTTATCAAAGGATTTACACAAAGGGAAGTAGCTGAGTTTATAGGAGTTAACCAGACACGTGTATCAAGATATAAATGTGATTTTATTAAAAAGTTAGAGTATGAACTAAGTGCATAGCATTTAGGCGTGTAGATAATTGAAGGGAGGCGATATAAATGGATAAACATACATCAAGAGAATTAAATAATATTAAAAATGACGTAGAAGCTTTAGAGAAGGAACTAGATGAAATATTTAAAGAGCTTCGTGGAAAAAACAATAGTTTATATAGTAAATATTTGACAAAAAATGAACAGTATAAAAGAGCAATTGAGGTGTCAGCTCAACTGCTCGAATGCTATAAATTTAAAAATGAATTAACAATGCAATTAGAAAGTATTTAATTCATTTTCAATTAGAAGTTGATTTAGATTTTCATTAAATTTAATTTTTTTAAATCTAGTAATAGGGAATGGTTTATCAAATTGATCCTGATATTCTCGTAATGCTTTAAGTATTGATGAATATTCTTCAGTATCAACGGAATCTGTATAAACAACTTGGTATAGGTGGCTAAAAAGAACAAATGTAAATTTAGTTTTTACATTATATTTTTTATCAGGAAAATTCCAAGAAGTTTCAGTATCAGATATAAAGACTCTAATATACTTTTCACCATTACCTAATGAATCAAGAATAAAAGTTAAAAAATCTGATATATTAGTAACTTTTATATGCATAATATCACCACCTTTCAAATTTATTTCAGCTTGGCAGAGCTGATAATTAAATTATAAATGGTGAATTATAGTAAATCAAATGAGAATATAGGAGAGAGTTAGAAAAGGGAGGAATTATAAATGGATAATTACAAAAATGAATTTGAAGCAAGAGAAAAAAGAACAGGAGGATTAGTTAATCTAATTCTAGATTATGCTATTGAAAATCAAATGTCAGCCAAAGAAATAGATGAATGTGTTGAGATAGCTAAAGAAGCATTCTATTCAGATGCGTTAATAGGGAGGAAGTAATAATGGATAAACAAGAATTAATTGAAATATTAGAGGAGCAAATCGAGAGATTAAGGGATTATAGCAATGAGTTAGGAGACCTTGCGATTAGTAATAAGATTACACTACAAATAGCAATTGCTACTAAAATAGATCATTTAATACAGAGAATTCATGAGCTACATAATCCAGACATAGTTTTTTAATGAGGAATTAACTATGGATAAAAAAGAAGCAATATTACAACTAGAAAGCCTAAGAGCAGACTATAAAGAGTTTGAGAGTGTTAATCCAACAGAAAAAGATGTACAAGCTTTAGAGATAGCACTAGCAGCATTAAAAGAAACTGCTCAAGAAGTACCAGTTTAAGAGCAGTTATCAACTATAAGTAAAAATTTTAAATTTATTTAAGTTAGCCAAACTATATATTTTACATTAATAATAGTTAGTATCAATTTAATGATTAATAGATTTGATAAGAGTTTCCAAGGAGTTGTTGATATTTTCCAAGGTACTAGTGATGTCACAACAAGAATTATCGATATTCTTCAAACTATCACTAATATCATCACATAAATTTCACCCCATTTCAAAGATATTCTAACACTTAATAGGGGAGTATGTAAATTAAGGAGGAATTGAGTATGCAGGATAAAAGCGAAGGAAACGTATTAGAAGTAAGTTTAAAAGACGGATGTACAGTACTTAAATTAAATGGTGTAGAGGTTAATGATGTTTTGGGATATAACATATTAGGTTCTGCAGAAAAAGGATTTACAGAGCTTAACTTAAGTGTGGTTATATCAGCAATAAAAACTGATCAAGAAGTACCGGTTCAAGAGCAGTTTAAACAAGTAGGTTTGCCACAACAAATATTATTAGAGCTCCAAAAGATTCGTAGAATTATGGAACGACAAGAAGAATATGTAGATATTTTAAAGGGTAAGCAGGTAATGAACATAAAAAACGATATCAAATTAAATGCTAGAAGTGGCGAGAATATTGATGATAGAGATATTGAAATTACTTTTCAAGAAGTTTTGAAAGCTTCTCGTCAATGTCTACAAGAATAAATTACCATATTTTGAATACGAAGAACAACTTAACAACAGATAAAACTAGCTCATATGAGCTAGATATTTTTTTACCAATAATAGTAAAGAGGTGAAATTAAATGGGTTTTATCAATGAAGAAAAGTCTTTATTAGAAGAATTTAACAGAATAAGAACGATGACAACTGCAAAAGAATTTAAACAAATTATGATTATGGCTACACAAGACATTATGTTTAATAAAGTTGGATTTAAAAAACTTACGAAGGAAAAAGAAGTTATAGATATTTGTAAAAAATGTTTTAAGTTATTAAGAAAAGATGAAATTATGTGGATAAAACTGTGTACAAGCTGTGGATATTCTGTGTGGTCTTTGAATTATGATGATGAGTGCAAAAAATGTGGAGGAAAAGTTAATTGTACACCAACATCATAAAAGGAGTTAAGGAAGAAAAAGAAAAGGCTCTCCAAGCGGGAACTTGGAAAGCCTATATACCTTGAAAGGTATACTAATCAACGTAGTTTAAGTATATCATTTTTCAGGGTATCGGTCAATTGAAAATAAGGCTCCATAGGGCCTTTAGAGGGCTTGTATGAGGTATTAACATTCTAACTATAGATTAAAAAATAGAAAATAAACTAAGAAAAAATAGTTAGGGGTTTAATGACAGGAAGATGAATGACAATAGGAGGAGGTACCATGAAGAAACACTTCATTCGTGAAAAAAGGATATACTGCAATGAGAAATATTGTGAAGTTGATATTATACCTAGAACTGCTATTCAGGAAAGAGTAGTAAAAGGGAAAAGAGCTAAGAGAACAAAAGAATCTGCTCCAAAACAAAACAACTTAAATGATAAAAATTCAAGAAGATATATGGTTCAAGTTGTAAATGGAAATTTTGATGAAGGTGACTATCACATTACAACTACATATAAACCTAAATATATGCCTAAGACAATAGAAGAAGCGGATAAGATGGCTACAAATTTTCTAAGAAGAATATCTTATGCGATGAAGAAGAAAGGGGAGGTACTTAAGTATGTAATAGTAACAGAATATACAGAAGATGAGGAGAAAATTAGAAATATACATCATCACATAATAATGAACAATGGATTGGCGAGAGATGAGATAGAAGACTTATGGTCAGTTAGAAGGAAAAAGGGAGAAAAGAAAGGGGAGTCATTGGGATATACAAATTGTGATAGATTACAGTTAGATGAAAACGGACTTGAAGCAATAGCAATGTACATAACAAAGAATAGAGGAGCAAAAGGTAAGAAGAAGTGGAGCTCTTCTAGAAATTTAGTTAGGCCAGAATCTATCAAGAATGATCATAAGTATAGGAGCAAAAGAAAAATAGAGAAGATAGCAAAGGAAAATGATAATAGTTTCTGGGAAAAGCAATATCCAGAGTACAACATTACGAGTATTGAGAAAATATATTATGAAGATACAGGCTGGCATATCTACCTTAAGATGTGGAAGAAAGAATGAATGGAGGATTAGAAATGGTAAATGAAGCTATTAAAAAAGTTAGAAAAGAGATGGAAGAGAGCAATGATGAGGCTGTTGTAGTAATTGGCCAATATCTTTTGGAAGTTATTGAAGAAAATAAAGAAGCTGCAGAGAAAATAATTAATCCAGGTAAAACTATTATTGGAAGTTTAACTGAAATGAGTAAGGTAGCAAGGAAAAAGGCTAAAAACGGACTAGCATGTATAGGGCATAGGGAAGGGTTGAAAATTGTAGCAGAGTATTATGGGATAATGCAGGAAGCTAACATTATAAAGAATCAAGGTAGTATGAATAAAGTGGTAGATATGAATGAGCATAAGAAAGCTAAGCAACAGGTAGCACTTGAATTAGATTTAGATGATTTACTATAGGGGGGATTTTTATGTGTATGTGTCAATATAGATATGGACAATTTACAGATCCAATGATTGAGGATATTGTACAGCATGTACCTAATGGAATTAGTGAAGAAATTCAGGAATATGCAATAGAATATGCTTTAAAGAATAGCAGATATTTATTTATAGAGAATAGAGGTAAAGAAAAGTATGCTTATTGCACACACTGTGGGCATGAATTTAAGGTTGGAAAGTTAAGTCATAATGAATATCAAGAATGTGAAAATTGTCGTAGTAGATGTATCGTGAAGCTAACAAGGTATCAAAGAAAATCATTAAAGGATGAAGCTTGTTTTTTATATTACGAAAAGTCAGCTGCAGATAATGCTGCAATAGTTGCTAGCGGATTTTATGTTAATAGAAATTATAGTGGTGACTATAAAAAAGTGCAAACATATTTTGAAAGAGTAGCAGTATATGTTTTCAAGCCAGGATCAGCAGAACAGTTAGTAAAGTATTATAGTTGGATGAATGAAATAGAATGGAGAAAAACAAGTTCGATATATTCGTTTAATATAAATTCACTAGCAAAACTAGATTATAGCATTAGTTATAATAGTGTCGCAAAAGCAGTAAAGGATACACCATTTAGATACAGCATGTGGGAAGAGTTTGTTGGATATGATTTGCTGAGATTGTTTGAGGTATATACTAAGTATCCTCTTGTAGAATCATTAGTTAAGGTAGGGTTTAAAAGCTTGATAACTTCTTATCTCGACAATAAGGATATGATGAGATGTATTAACTGGAGAGGAAAGACTATATATAAAATGTTGAAAATATCGAAGAAGGATTTAAGAGATATAAGACAGGCAGATATTTTGGTTTCACCAGTATATATGAAGTTATACCAAATGAATAACAAGGAAAAGCAAAGGTTAACTCCTCTTGAGATAAAAGCGTTTGAATGGAAAGTTAAAGATTCATATGGTATAGGGAAGTTAGAATATATAGTTAAATTCATCAGTATGAAAAAGGCAATGAAGTATATAGAAAAGCAAGAAAATTTTAAGATGAGTGGATTTACAAATTTAATAACGACATATCATGACTATTTAAGTGATTGTGTAAAGTTGGAAATGGATATGAAGAGTGAAAGTGTTTTATATCCTCGTAATTTAATAAAGGCTCATCAGGATACATTAGTTAGGGTAAAACATAAGGCTGATAAAGAACTAAACAGCAAAGTTAGAAAAAGATATAAGGAACTTAAAAGCTTATGTTTTGAGTATAAGAATTTATTAATAAGGCCTGTAAAGAGTGTTAAGGAATTGTTGGATGAGGGAAATACCCTTCACCATTGTGTTGCTAAATATGCTGAAAATTATGCGAATGGGAAAACAAATCTATTAGTAGTGAGAAAAATAGAGAAAGCTGAGAAACCCTATTTCACAATTGAAATACAAGATAATTGTATAAGACAGGCCCATGGACTTGGAAATTGTAATCCAGATAATGATGTGGAAGAATTTTTAGAAGTTTTTAAATTAAAGAAGCTTAATTCAAATAGTTTAAAGCAGAAGTTAACTGCATAAGGAGGCAATAAGATGAGTGAATTAATGAATGTAAGAGATACAGAAGTTATAGCAGCAGAGATAAATCACTTTAAAGACCAGACAAGAATTATGGTTCTTAATAATAGTATTGAGATTGGAAGAAGATTAGTAGAAGCTAAGAGTATTATAAGTCATGGTCAATGGGGGAACTGGCTAGAGGAGAAGGTTAATTATTCAGCTAGAACAGCACAAAATCTCATGAGGATATTTGAAGAGTATGGCTCAAATCAGATTAGTATATTTGGGGATTCAAATTCGCAAGTGTTTGCGAATTTATCCTATAGCCAGGCAGTTGCACTATTGGCAATTCAGGATATAGAGGAGAGAGAAGCTTTTGTAGTAGAAAATAAAGTGGAGGAGATGTCCACAAGAGAACTTCAGCAAGCTATTAAAGAAAAAGAAAAGGCTGAAAAAGAACTTGAGGAAGCATTGAGGATAGCGGAGGAACTTAAGTCGAAAGCAAGACAAATTGAACAGGATAAGGCAAGTTTAGAGACTGATGTAAGGGTAAAGGATGAGTCATTAAAAGTAAGTAATGAGAACATAGAGAAGCTTCAGGATACTTTGGAAAGGGAACGAGAAGGAGCTAAGCTTGAGATTAATAAGTTGAATGGAGATATAAGTAGAATAAAGAATGAACTAGAAGAAGCTAAAGGTAATAAGAATGAAGATATGATTTTAAAACTTCAAGAAGAACTAAATAAAAAACAAAGTCAAGAAGTTAGCTATATGCAGCAAATTCAAGAATTAGAAGAGAAGCTTAGGGAGAAGTCAGTTGAAGTTGAAGTTATAGAAAAGATTCCTGATAAAGTAGAAGATGAGCTTAATGTGTTGAGAGAGAAGGTTAGTATATCTGATAAAACAAGTAAATTCAAAGTGAATTTTGACATGATAGTACAAAGTTTTAACATATTATTTGAAACAATAGAAGAGTTACCAGAAGAGCTTCGAGGTAAGTATAGAAATGCAACTAAAACATTAATATCAAAAATGGATGAGAGGATTTGTAATGGGATATAAGATTTATGAAGTTGAAAGAGGTTTAAATAGGTTGAAAAACAAAGAGGTACTAGCAGAGATAGAGAAAAGGCCAAGTGTATATAGTGAATTGAAAATTAGAGATAGCGTGTACGTTGTACATGCTATCTCAGACGAATTTAAAGTTGTTGGAGTTAAAAGAAAGTCAAATGAAAAATAAAATGTATTGTGTTGTTATAAACACGAGATATGAATGAAAGGTGGTTATTATAATGGATTGGTTTGATTGGATTTTTGGGATAACTAGTACATTAATACTTGGGGCGTGTATATTCTTGTTAGGTTTTATAGTTGTCGATAGTTTACATTTTGGTGAATCTACTAAGCAGGAAATAGGTGTAACTGTTATTGATAAGGAGTACACACCAGCAAGAACTCAAATGATGCCTGTATCAATGGGAAAAACCATAGGTATTACAACAAGAATAACACCAGCTGACTATGATGTTATCTGTGAATATAATGGGCTTAAATATGGGGTGGATTCAGAAGGATTATATAACTCTGTAGAAATTGGAGATTCAATTATACTTACACTTGTTACATGGTATAGGAAGGATGGCAGTATTAGAAAACAGTTTTTAACTGAATAATCTGTAGATATTGTGCATTACATGGGGGTGATGGGAAAGGTGGCAAAAACTGATTTAACATTACAATTAGAAAAAGCCATACAGAAAGAAACGTTTAAAAATATGGGTGTATTTGGATGTTTGGAAGTTACTATAGGGTGGTACGGAAAAGGTAGAGTTGACTTTATGACTATGGATAGTAAGGAGATATTTAGATGTTATGAGTTGAAGGTGTCTAAATCGGATTTTCATTCAGAGCATGGACATAACTTTGTAGGCAACTATAATTACTATGTTATACCAATAGAATTATACTATGAAATTAAAGATGAAGTACCTAGAGAAATTGGTGTATACGCATGGAGTGGCAAATATCTTAGTTTAATAAAAAGACCTAAGAAGCAAGAATTAAAGGTTGATAAAGATATTTTAAAAAATTCTATGATACGGAGTTTGTATCGAGATACTCAGAAAATTAAGGACAGTGAAAATGTAGATTATTTAAATAAGCTCAAAACTAAAGTTACTAGGTTGGAAAGAGAAAAAGATAACCTTTATAATCGAAGCCAAAAGTTCAAAAATGCACTTTATAGGGAATTGGGACATGATAAGTATTTAGAATTTCAAGATAAATATGATTTATAGTAATTCGCAATTCAATAAAATTGTGAGTTAGATAGGGAGTGGGTAAAATGACTAAAACACATGAATTAAAAATATTACCTAAATATTTTAAAGATATAGTAAATGGTGATAAAAATTTTGAATTAAGGAAAAATGATAGGGATTTTAAAATAGGTGATTCTCTAATGCTAAAAGAGTTTGATAATGGAGCATATACAGGAGATAGTGTTCAAGTTGTAATAACTTATATTTTAGTAGGTGGGGAGTATGGATTGGATAAAGACTACGTAATCTTAGGAATAGAGTAGGGCACTATGTTTAAAGGAGGAGCAAAATGTTTAACGGACGAGTTAATTTAGTAAAAAGAAATAAGTTGGTACATGCTGGTGTAAGAGTATATAACGGTGGTTGGTATATGGTTAGTGCTTGCAATACTACATGGGATATAAAAGATAAGGTTGAACAAGGTAATGCTTCAGAGGTTACATGCAGTAGATGCAGAAAACTATTGGAGAGAGCAGATGAAAATGGGCATGTAGTTTTAAAACCTAATAAAAGGTAGTCTGTAGATATTGCGAAGAAAGGGTGTTTGAAAAATGTTAAATAAAGAAGAATTAAATTATTTAGCTATGTTGGTAGTAATCGACCAGAGAAAAGTAATTAAAGATTATAAGAAGAATAATCAAGATGATGAAGCTAATAAACAAAAGAATGTTAGGCAAGAAATAATAAATAAATTAAATGCTATGTATGACAATTTGTAAAATAGTTTAGCGAACAATTCAAATATGTAAAAATTGAGTATTAAGAAAGGAGATATACTATTGAAAACTATAAGTAAATTGTCTGATGAATGTAGAAAATGTTCATATCTTGATGAGTGCAACAACAAGAGAATGGCAGCATGTGCTATAGAAGAGTATAAACCTAATATGGATAGTGCAACAGTCCTTACGGCTATACCTCTTTCACAACCTGTGAAGAGAATAGATCCAATAACTATTAACATGGGTGAATCTGGAACAATAAACACTTCACTTGAAGAAATAGCAGAAAAATTAAAGAAAGATTTTTATAAACATTTGAATTGCTCATTTAATAGATGATTTCACAATTCAAAATTAAATACATATTTTATAGGAGATGATTGATAGTGGGCATAGAGTGCAAGAATGATAATAAAAGCAAATATAAAGCTGTAGAAGCTATGCTATATGGTTACTATAAAAATAAAGCTGAAATAAAAAATCTGAAATTAGATCTTGAGACTTTAGAAAATGATTATAGAGGCATGGGAGCAATAAGCTACGAAGAACGAACCCAAGCAACAAATGCTTTTAACTCTAGTGTGGAAAATGAAGTTACTAATAGGGAAGAAAAAATAGTTAAGTTAAAGCATCAGATAAGGTTAAAAGAAATAGATGTACAGAAGCTAGAGAATGCATTAGAAGCGTTAGATGAAAGAGAAAGTTATATAATAAAGGAGTACTATTTAAGAAGAAGACAATTAAAAAGTATAAGTAAAGAACTTAACTTAGATAAAAATTATATATCTATTTATAAGGCAAAATTGATAGAGATTTTATCAAATCTAATATTTAGTAAAGAAACAACAAAGTTTTATCAAAGAAACTACAAAGAAAATGAATTTTCACATGTGCTATAATGGTAATATGAAAAAATAAGAAGCTTAAAGGTGCCTATACGAAGGTACCTTTTTTATTTTAGTTGCAAAGGTTGGTGAGAATAATAGAAAAGATATATACGAGTTTTAAGTGTAAAAGATGTTATAAAGAAATTATATTATTGACAGATGAGATTTATACTACGTTAAAACAGGGAAGATATATTTGTTGTTCTCACTGTGGATGTAAAAGCATAGTTAAAGAGAAGGTAACTGATGATCTAAGAGAATGCATGAGTCATGGATCATGGAAAAGAGCTAGTGGCAAGATGAGGCAGGTGCGTTCTAAGTGAGGGAAAAGGGGAAAAATTGCTCAGGAACGATAAAAGATATTAGAGACTTGAAAAGAATAGCTGCTAAATTAAAAGATTATAATTATCCAGCATATATAATATGGAGCATAATACTAGGAACAGGATATAGAGGTGGAGATGCGGTTAAGCTTACAGTAGAGGATATAAGAGAGGCAATAAAGATTGGCCAACTTAATGTGCTTGAAGAGAAAACTAAAAACAGAAGAAAGATACCATTTAAAAGAGTAGCGTATTTAAATCCAGAACTTACACATATTTTGAGTGAATATATAAAGGGTAAAAAAGATTGGGAATATCTATATCCATCATCACAGGGAAGTACACCATATATTACACGTGGACAAGTTGGGAGAATATTTAAGAAGGTTATATGCGAGGAGCTTAGAATCCTTCCCAAAACTATACCAATTGGAACACATACACCTAGAAAAACGTATGGACATATACAATACATTGAACATAATATGGATATTTATTTTGTTCAAGATTTGTTCGGGCATGCGGATATTAAAACAACTAAATCGTACATAGGCATAGATGAGGATGATACTAAAGAGGCTTCAAAGGTAATGGGAAAATATATTTTTTAAACTTATATGCTTCATTTTAAGTTGATGAGGTATTAGTGTTAAAAATATAAATGCATATATTAGTAGAAACTCAAAAATGGGAATGCTTTACTCTGTAACAAAGTGAAGCATGAAAAGGAGCTAAAAAGGCATAAAAAAGAGTATTTTTAATAAATGAAAAAAACTCTAGTGTGGTTCAACTTAATTAACACGTATGTAATTTAGATATTTCAAAGGGTACACAAGAAAATTAAGATATAAAAATTAAGATATAAAGTATAATTGTATTTTTATGGTGTTCAATTAGGGTAAGCCTAAAAGAGCACACAAAAAAGAAGGCAAAATAAAGAGAATAACAGAGAGTTTTCATGGATAAATTGATTTAAAAGTGTGCTCGAAACTTTACGTATCCAAAATGAACAGTTATAATATAATTAAAGGAATTTAATTTATGGAAGGACTGTTATTATGATTTTTGGTTATGTGAGGGTATCATCTAGAGATCAAAATGAAGAAAGACAAATAAAGGCATTAAAAGATTTTACGAAGGAGCTAGAAAATCAAAATATATATGTTGATAAAGAAAGTGGTAAAGATTTCAATAGAGAAAAATACCAGGAGCTAAAAAGGATATTAAGAAAAGGTGATACATTAATTATTAAAGAGCTTGATAGGCTTGGTAGAAATAAAGAGGGAATAAAAGAAGAACTTGACTACTTTAAGAAAAATAAAATAAGAGTTAAAATATTAAATATACCAACAACACTTATGGATTTACCAGAAGAAAATGAATGGGTGTTTGATATGATAAACAATATTATGATTGAGGTGTTAGGAGCTATAGCTGAAGAGGAAAGAAATAAAATTAGAACTAGACAACGAGAAGGAATTGAAATAGCAAAGGCTGCAGGTAAATACAAGGGGAGACCTTTAGCACCTTTACCAGATGGGTTTGAAAAGTTGTATAGACAGTGGAAAGATAAAAAGATAACTGCAGTTCAATTTACAAAGCTATTAAATTTAAATAGTAGAACAACGTTGTATAAATATATAAGAAGATATGAAGAAAAGGAGTAGTCCTTTTCTTTTTTTATGGAGGAGATTATGGGAAAGTTAAGGAGTCCAAATAGAGACAAGGCCTTTGAAGTGTATAAAGAACGAGGTGGAAGGATATCTCCGAAGAAAATTGCAGAGATAATAGGTGAAACAAATGTTAAAAATATATATGCATGGAAAAGGATTGATGAGTGGGATATTAAATTACATGGTAAAGTTGGAGCACCAAAAGGAAATAAAAATGCAATAGGAAATAATGGAGGGGCTCCTAAGGGAAATTTAAATAACCTTCAACATGGAGAGTACTATAATCCTACGAAACATTTGGAAAAAGATTTCCTAAAAAAATATTTACCTACTGCAACAAGAAACATAATCAAAGAGGTTTCAGAAGCTAGTCTTAATTCATTAGACATGTTATGGACAAGTATTCAATTACAATATGCAGCTGTAATACGAAGTCAAAAGATAATGAACGTTAAAAGCAAAAATGAAATGATAAAGGAGCTTAAGAAAACTAAAATAGCTAGTGAAATAGATAAGAAGAGCAAGGAGAATAAAACTATAGAAACTTATAGGGAAGAAGAGTTCGAATTTCAATTTGCATGGGATAGGCAAGCCACCTTTTTAACATCACAAAGCAAAGCATTATCAACGTTGCAGAATCTTATAAATAAATATGAAGAACTACTACATAAGAATTGGGATATAGCTACAGCAGAGCAGAAGTTAAGAGTTGATAAATTGAAGGCTGAAATATCAGGTTCTTCAGGTGAGAAATCAAAAGAAGGTATAAAAGAGTTTATAAAAGCTACAACTATTTCTGAAGATGAAGTAAGTAGCATATTTAAGGATGATGAGAATGAGCAAGAAGAAACAGATTAAAGGGTTTAAGTTTCAACCATTTTCAATGAAGCAAAAGAAGCTTTTGTTTTGGCATGAGAAGGGGTCACCATATAATGAGAATGATATAGTTATAGCTGATGGAGCAATAAGAAGTGGAAAGACTATAGCTTGCATCTGTAGCTTTATTCGATGGAGCTTGAAGAGGTTTAGTGGAGAAAACTTTATATTAGCTGGGAAAACCATAGGCTCATTAAAGAAGAATCTTATTGGACCGCTTCAACAAATACTTACTGCTTGGGGTATTGATTATGAGTATAATCGTTCAGAAAATTATATTGTGATAGGTGATAATACTTATTATATGTATGATGCAAATAATGAGAAGTCACAAGATAGACTTCAAGGATTAACTGCAGCAGGTGCTTTAGCTGATGAGGTTGCATTATTTCCACAAAACTTTGTAGACCAGATGATTGGTAGATGCTCAGTTGAAGGAGCTAAAATATTTATGAATTGTAATCCAGCTGGGCCATATCATTATATTAAAACTGAATTTATAGATAAATTTAAAGAAAAGGAAATTCTATATCTACATTTTACAATGGATGATAACTTAAGTCTTTCAGAAAAGGTAAAAGAAAGATTTAGAAGAATGTTTTCGGGGGTGTTTTTCAAACGTTATATATTAGGCCTATGGGTTCAAGCGGAAGGAATAATATATGATATGTTTGATGAGAAAAAGCACAAGAAAAAAACTATAGATAGAGAGTATTTACAATATTATGTGAGTTGCGATTATGGTACACAAAACGCAACTGTTTTTATTTTGTGGGGATTATCTGGTGGCAAATGGTATGCAGTTAAGGAGTACTATTATTCAGGAAGGGATAAAGGAAAACAAAAGACTGATAATCAGTACTTAGATGATTTAAATGACTTTATAGGATATATAAAAATAAATGGAATTGTTATAGATCCTTCAGCAGCATCTTTTATAACTTTAATAAAACAGAAAACTAAGTATAGAATTATTAAAGCTAAAAATGATGTGATGGAAGGAATAAGAAATGTTGCGACAGCTTTAAATGAGTTTAAGATATTTTTTAATGATTGTTGTATTAATACTTTTAAAGAATTTTTCTCTTATGTGTGGGATACAAAAGCTTTAGAGCGAGGAGAGGATAAACCAATAAAGATAATGGACCACTCTATGGATGCTATAAGATATTTTGTTAATACAATAATGTTTAAAGCTAATAGTGTATCAGTATTAAAATAGAAGGAGATAAGTATGGGATTATTTAATATATTAAGACCTAGTAGTAAACCAATGACACATGAGGAGATAATACATTCGTATATTCAAGATTTTGAGTCAAGTACCAAAAGAAAGAATATGAAGATTGGTGAGAGGTATTATGAGAATGATACGGATATTAATAGAAGGAAGCTATATAAGTATGTTGATGGTCAACGTGTAAAGGATACAGATAGACCTAACAATAAATTAGCCCATGGCTTTGCTAAAATCATAGTTGATGAAAAGGTGAATTATTTATTAGGTAAGGCTCCTATTATAGCAGCTGATGATGAAAAATTTCAAGAAAAATTAATATCATTTATGGATGATGAATTTGACGATTTGCTTCAAGAAACAGGAGTGGAAGCAGCCAATAAAGGTATAGCATGGTTACAGCCATATATAGACGAAGAGGGAAACTTAAGATTCAAGAAACATGATAGTGAGGAGATTATTCCAGTATGGAAGGATAATGCTCATACTAAACTTGAAGCAGTTATAAGATTTTACTATGTTGAAACTTATGAGGGTAAAAGTAAATCGGATGTAAAAAAGGTTGAGTATTGGACTAAGGATGATGTAACTTACTATACTTATTTTAATGGGATGATAGTTCCAGATGTAGAAGCTCCAGGACAAGGTGAGCCAATAGGTCACTTTACAGTTAATAATGGTACAGCATACATGGGATGGGGGAAGGTACCATTCATACCTTTTAAGAATAATAGTAAAGAGTTGAATGATCTAACTTACTTTAAATCCTTAGTAGATGATTATGATAAAAATACCTCGGATACATCTAATGTATTAGATGATATTGCGAGGTTTATTTATGTTATAAAAAACTATGGTGGCACTAATTTAGATGAGTTTTTAAATGACTTAAAGCTATATAAAGCGATAAAGACTGATTCAGATGGTGGAGTAGATAAGCTAAGCCCAGATATTAATATAGATGCTGTAGAAAAGCATTTAGATAGAATAAAGAAAGATATTTATATATTTGGTCAGGCTGTAGACATGGATACAGATAAGTTTGGAAATAGTCCAAGTGGAATTGCATTAATGTTTTTATATAGCGCTTTAGATTTAAAGTGTGACCAAA
>JARKVD010000032.1 GCA_029851835.1 Clostridium sp.
CTATGCAGGAGAATAACAGTAGTCCACTAGGAATGTTAACATGCGCTTATGGTACAGACAAGTTAAGCGGAGAGGTTGCAGAATTAACTGAGCAATTAGCTGTTGCAGAAGATACCTTAAAAACTGAAAAAGATAACAACTAGTGCTAGCGGTTTCTACCGTTAGTAGTTCCTTTTAAATAGTGTAATAAGAGCTCCTGCGGGTTAAATCGGTGGGAGCTTTCTTGTCGGTATTGACACGGAAGAATAATATCGGTATACTGATATTACTGTAGTTAAATTCTACAGCATAACGTGTGTTTTACTCAGTGAATAACTGGTCATAAGATTGGGGAATACTAGTAATAATGCGGTTTATATGGAGAGGTGTCCGAGCGGCTTAAGGAGCACGCCTGGAAAGCGTGTATAGGGGCAACTCTATCAGGGGTTCAAATCCCCTCTTCTCCGCCATGTCGTACTAGATGGGGAGTCAGCGGTGCCCTGTAACCTGCAATCCGCTATAGCAGGATTGAATTCCTTGCTTAGGTTTTAATCTGTATGGTCTGGCCTATTTAAGTGGCGTTGAGAATTGGGCCCCACGCAATGGAAACTCATGAACCTCGTCAGGTCTGGAAGGAAGCAGCGATAAGTGAGACCTTTCATGTGCCGTGGGTCAACCTGGTTTGAGTTAACTGGATAGGTAACGCATATAGATTAATTATCGAAGCAAGGTGTACGGCTTTATTTGATTAATCGAGAGATAAAGATGTTTAGGCATCTTTTTTTTTATTTTTTTATTAATGATTATGATAATTAATAAAAATTAATAACTTTAATTTATTAAAATAATTAATTTAATGATATAATTTATATAGCTTAAAGAAATAACTAAAAGTCTAGAGATTAATCCAATTTAATAGTAAAAATTGATTAATACATTGGTAAAAGAACCTTATATTGTGATTACTTCACAGTGAAAAGTAAAAAATATATAATATAATTTATAAAGTATAAATGATGAGGAGTGAGACTACATGGGGTATAGAGCACTTTATAGAGAATGGAGACCTAAATCGTTTGGTGATGTAGTTGGTCAATCACATATAACATCCACATTAAAGAATGCAATTAAAAGCGACAGAATAGCTCATGCATACCTGCTATGTGGTACAAGAGGAACTGGAAAAACTTCTACAGCTAAAATTCTTGCTAAGGCAGTTAATTGTCTTAATCCTATTGATGGGGAGCCATGCAATGAATGTGAAATGTGCATAAGTATTAACCAAGGTACTGCAATAGATGTGACAGAACTTGATGCAGCTTCACATAATAGTGTTGATAATATTAGAGATATAATAGATGATGTTCAATATCCACCACAAAGAGCAAAATATAAAGTGTTTATCATCGATGAGGTTCATATGCTTTCTATTGGAGCTGTAAATGCTTTTCTTAAGACATTAGAAGAGCCACCTAGCAGGGTAATATTTATTCTTGCAACAACGGATCCACAGAAGCTCCCTATTACGATATTATCTAGATGTCAAAGATTTGATTTCAAAAGAATAAGCAGTGAGAATGTATTTTTAAGATTAAAAACAATAACAGACTCATTAAATGTAGATATAGGGGATGAAAGTTTAAAGCTCTTAGCTAGAATGTGTGATGGTGCAATGAGAGATGCACTATCTATATTAGATCAGGCAATTTCTATAAATAATCAGGTTACTTATGAAGATTTGATAGATATGTTAGGTATAACAACTAATGACAGTATGGTTTCAATTGTAGATAACATTATAGGAAGAGATACTGAAGGCTGTATAAGAGTGGTAAATAAACTTATAGCTGATGGTAAAGATGTGAATTTATTAATTAGAGAACTTATAACTCATATGAGAAACTTGCTCATGGTTACTGTAAGTAATAATTTAGAAGATGTTCTTGATATGTCTATAGAAAATATTGAAAGCTTGAGATTACAAAGCAGTAAAATTAGAGTTGAAGAAATAATGAGATGTATAAATATACTTCAAGAAGCAGAAGATTCATCTAAGGGTACAAAACAAGCTAGAATATACTTAGAGCTTGCAATAATAAAAATGTGCAAGATTAAGTATGATACTTCTGTTGAGACTGTTCTTGCTAGATTAAATAAACTTGAAGAGAAAATTGCTACTGGCAGTATATCTATACAGGGAGCAGCACAGGAAGTTAAGAGTATTAGTAATGCAGGAAGTAGAGCTTCAGCATCAGTAAATGAAAAACAATCAGTGCCTGTGAGTAGGTCACCTATTCAGCATAATTTTGAGCCTAATAAGGACAGTAAACTAAATACGGATATAGTAAGAAAGTCATTTAAAGATATATTGGCTTTACTTAAACAAAGAAATAATATGGTATTAGCAAGTGCACTTATGATGGGGAGAATAGAGAAATTCAATAATGGGGTAATAACTATTATATTTTCTAAACAGTATAATTTTCATAAGATGAGATTAGAAAAGGATGAACAAAGAAGGATTGTTAACGAAGCCTTTTCAGAAGTGTTGAGAGAACGTGTAGCGGTTTCATATGAAATTGAAAGCAGTGGAGCTGAAAAAGAAGTTGATAAAGAAAAATTAATATCAAATATGTTCCCAAGTGGAATAATTGAAGTATGTGATGAATAAAAATTTTTATTTTAATAAAGTAATTATTACTTTATAATATAATGTATATGTTAATCATAATTATAATGAATATATAATTTTAGGAGGATATTAAAATGGCAAGAGGTGGATTCCCAGGAATGGGCGGAAATATGAATAACTTAATGAAGCAAGCACAGAAGCTTCAAAAGCAAATGGAGGATGCTCAAAGGGAGTTAGAAAATAAAGAATTTGAAGCATCAGTTGGTGGTGGTGCAGTTACTGTAACTGTAACAGGAAAGAAAGTTTTAACTAAGGTTTCTATCAAACCAGAAGTTGTTGATGAAGATGATGTTGAAATGTTAGAAGATTTAGTTTTAACAGCTGTAAATGAAGCTTTAAAGAAAGCTGAAGATGAAACTAATGCGTCTATGGGAAAACTAACTGGTGGTCTTAACATACCAGGAATGTTTTAATTGAGGTGAATGATTTGGATTTTTATCCTATAGCTATAGAAAAATTAATAGAAGAGTTTGGAAAGCTTCCTGGCATAGGAAGTAAGACTGCACAAAGGCTTACTCTTCATGTTTTAAATCTACCCAAGGAAGAAGTTGAAGAGTTTGCGAATGCCCTTATAAAGGCGAGAGGAACTATAAAGTATTGTTCGGTATGTGGTAACTTTACAGATAGTGACCCTTGTGCAATATGCTCTAATCCTAATAGGGATAAAAGTACAATATGTGTAATTGAACAGCCTAAGGATATTATGACTATTGAGAAGGTTAGAGAATTTAACGGTGTATATCATGTTCTTCATGGAACTATATCCCCAATGCAGGGAAGAGGTCCTGAGGATATAAAACTTAGAGAATTAGTAACTAGAATAAATAGTGACTTAAAAGAAGTTATTGTTGCTACAAATCCTAATATAGAAGGAGAAGCGACAGCCATGTATATATCAAAGATTTTAAAGCCTTTTGGAGTTAAGGTTACAAGGATAGCCCATGGAATACCAGTTGGTGGAGATTTAGAGTATGCCGATGAGGTTACATTATCTAAGGCAATCGAAGGAAGAAAAGAAATATAAGTAATAAGTAGATGAATTTGTTTAGGTTCATCTACTTTTTTTATGTGAAAACATATAGCTTGTATAAACAAACCAATATATGTCAAGGATTTAAATGTGTATCATATTGGAGGTGAGCTATATGGATAAAAGTAAAATAATTGAAATGATAAGAAGTAATAAACAGTACTCAAGGGATGAAAAGGAGATTATAGCAGGAATAGAAGAAGCTATGCTTGAGCTAGAAGTAGCTAAAAATGCTTTTGATAATGTTAATGATAAAAACTTAATAGATATATGTATTCATAAAGAAGATGAAGCAAAGTCAAAGTATACTTTTTATTTGTCTCAAGCAAGGGCCAAAAATATAAAGGTGGATGGTAATACAATTGTGGAACATCTAGAATACTATTCTAAGTGGTAATTTAAAGAACATACCCCCACAATATACTATATATTAGAGATGAGTTATAATATATATAAGTATTATTTCTATAATACATATAGGTTGAATATATTATAGAGATTAAGTGGAGGAGGAGATTAAATGAATAATATTATTTATTTTATAATAGCTGTGTTAGCTATATTTATCGTAGGAAAAATATTTGCATGGCCATTTAAAGTATTATTAAACCTAATTATTAATGGGGTAATGGGGGGAATACTATTATTTTTAATTAACTTAGTAGGATCAAATTTTGGACTAGTTATACCTATTAATGCAATTACAGCACTTATTGCTGGATTTTTAGGAATACCAGGAGTACTTTTTTTAGTTATAGTTAATTACTTAAGATAGGTAAAATGTAATATATTTACACAATACGCCTTAAATGATAAAATATTCATGGAGGTGCATAAATTATGGGATTTAATGAATTTTCTTATGAAAGACCAAATTATCAAGAGGTTAAGGAGAAGCTAAAGGCTTTAATCAACAAAGTAAATAAGGCTAATTCAGTTGATGAAGTAAAGAACACCATTGATAAGATTAATGTTATTAGAAATAACGTAGTGACCATGGGTACTTTAGCAAGTATAAGAAATAGCATAAACACTGAGGATGAGTTCTATGATAAAGAAAGAGAATATTGGGATGAATATGATCCACTTTACAATGAGATTTATACTTCATTCTATAAGGCTCTAGTATCAAATAAATTCAGAGATGAGTTAGAAAAAGAATTCGGAAAGCAATTTTTTAGTATTGCAGAGTATAACCTAAAAGCCTTTGCACCAGAGATTATTGAAGATTTACAGTTAGAGAATAGATTATCTTCAGAATATAATAAGCTTATTGCTTCAGCTAAGATAATGTTTGAAGGTGAAGAAAGAAACCTTTCAGGTTTAACTCCATTTGTACTATCTGAAGATAGAGATATGAGAAGAAGAGCTAGTGAAGCAATGTTTGGATTCTTCGTTGACAATGAAGCTACAATTGATAGGATATATGACGATATGGTAAAGGTAAGAACAAAGATGGCTAAGAAGCTTGGTTTTGATAACTTTGTTCAGCTTGGCTATGTGAGAATGCTTAGAACGGATTATAATGCTGAAATGGTAAGCAATTTTAGAAATCAGGTAAAAGACTACATAGTACCTGTTGCTAATAAGTTATATGAAAAGCAAAGAGAGAGATTAGGCTTAGATAAGCTAAGCTATTATGATGAGAAGTTTGAGTTTTTATCTGGAAATGCTAAACCAAAGGGTGAGCCAGAGTGGATAGTTAATAATGGGATAAAGATGTATTCAGAGCTTTCACCAGAGACAAAGGAATTCTTTGAATTTATGCTTAAGAATGATTTATTAGATTTAGTAACTAAGAAGGGTAAACAAGCAGGTGGGTACTGTACTTATATTCCAGACTATAAGTCACCATTTATTTTCTCAAACTTTAATGGTACCTCTGGGGATGTAGATGTACTTACGCATGAAGCTGGACATGCATTTCAATGCTATAGAAGTAGATGGATTACTATACCTGAATGTAATTTTCCTACCTATGAAAGTTGTGAAATACATTCAATGAGTATGGAATTTTTTACTTGGCCATGGATGAATTTATTCTTTAAAGAAGAAGAAGCTAAATATAAATATGCTCACTTAGGTGCTGCTATTAAATTTATTCCATATGGAGTTACTGTAGATGAGTTCCAACATTTTGTGTATGAGAATCCAGAAGCTACACCAGCAGAAAGAAAAATAGCTTGGAGAGAAATAGAAAGAAAGTTCCTTCCGCATAAGGATTATAGTGAATGTGATTTCTTAGAAAGAGGGGGATGGTGGTTTAAGCAAGGCCATATATTTAGCAGTCCTTTCTATTATATAGATTATACATTAGCTCAAATATGTGCTCTTCAGTTCTGGAAGAAAGATCAAGAGAATCATGAAGAAGCTTGGAGTGATTATTTGAGGCTATGTGAAGTTGGTGGAACTAAATCATTCAGAGATTTAGTAGAATATGCTAACTTAGTTTCTCCATTTAAAGATGGATGTGTTAGCTCTATTATAGGAGTAATAGATAATTACTTAGAAAATGTTGATGACAAATCTCTATAAGTGAATATCCAAATTTTTGTCTTAGGTAATGTGAAGTTAAGTGAAAGCCTAAAAGAGATGCTCCAAATCTTTGATTTGGCAAGAAGAATTTTTTACTGGGTGCATCTTTAATTTGGATACTTAAACTTACTCAGCAGAGCATTCTTTAGAATGAATATAAGAAGGAATTTCATTAATAGAAATGATAATGTGAATCTAATAAATATAAGATTAGACTTCGGTAAAAACAGAATAACTATTTAAAATATAAAGTAAAAGGATAAGATACTAGAACATATCTTATCCTTTTCATATAATACTTGTCCTAGTGTATCAATATATGAAAAATGGAGATTAATGATGAAAAACATAGTATAGTGGGTATATTTATGTCTTAGTTTGGAAAATATAAAACTATGAAGTATTAAACGATGATAGAATAAACCTTGTCGCTGAGAGATGCGGCAACAAAATAAAAGAACTTCTGAAAAAAGAAGAAAAAAGTTTGAAAAACTGTTGACAGGTAATAAAAAACCTGATAAAATAGTAAAAGTCGTCGGAAGTAAACGGCGAAGAAAAAAGAATTGGTCTTTGAAAATTAAACAGAGAAATAAAGGTAAAACCAGTTAATTGCGATAGAAATTAATCTATCAAATAAATGACTTAACAAGTCAGCGAAACAAATTAGAGCGCAGCTCAAACTTTTAAATTGAGAGTTTGATCCTGGCTCAGGACGAACGCTGGCGGCGTGCCTAACACA